>NZ_JBIAUG010000001.1:0-504061 GCF_042892575.1 Streptomyces sp. NPDC001744 | reverse complement strand
AACGCCCGGTTACATTCCGAACCCGGAAGCTAAGCCTTTCAGCGCCGATGGTACTGCAGGGGGGACCCTGTGGGAGAGTAGGACACCGCCGAACAATTTTTGGCCTCAACCCCCGGACCATGTCCGGGGGTTGAGGCATTTTTGCGTTCTGAGCCCGGTCACCTTGTACCGGGGTACGACGCGGGGGCACGGCATCCGGGAAATGCCTTGTCAGGAGGGTGTGTCCGTCGTCAGGATCGGGCCATGGACCACCTGATACGTGACATCCGCGCCGACGAGTGGGAGAAGGCCCGCGAGATCCGTCTCGCCGCCCTCCGGGACCCGGTCGCGCACCTGGCGTTCCTCGACACGTACGGGGCCGCCGTCGAGCGGCCCGACTCCTTCTGGCGGGAGCGTGCGGAGGCGTCGTCCGGGAGCGGCGACGGGACGGTGCGGCAGTTCGTCGCCGAGGGGCCGGACCGCTCCTGGGCGGGCACGATCACGCTGCTCGTGGAACGGCCCTCGGACGAGGTGCGGTTCGGCGAGCCGGCGAAGGTCGACCAGACGCACGTCGTGGGGGTGTACGTGCGCCCCGAGGCGCGCGGGACGGGGGTGATCGACGCGCTGTTCCGGGCGGGTGTGGAGTGGTCCTGGGCGCTGACGGATCCGGTGGTGGAGCGGGTGCGGCTGTACGTGCACGAGGAGAACGCGCGGGCGGCGGCCTTCTACCGGCGGTTCGGGTTCACGGCGACGGGCGAGCGGGTGGCGGTGCCGGGGAGCGACACGGCGGTGGAGGTGGAGTACGAGCTGAGGCGGCCGGGGGACCCGAGCGGCGGGTGAGGCGCCGTCAGGCCCCGGAGACCAGTGAGTCGTTCGGCCAGCGGGTCCTCGCCTGTTCCCGGGAGCGCATCAGGGCCAGGGTGGGCAGGCCCCGGGAGTGGCCGTCGGCCAGGAGGGCCGGCAGTGCGGGCAGGGGGGCGACGGCGGCCACGTCGTCCAGCACGAGGGTGAGTGGTGGGTCGAGCCGACCGTCGGATGACCGTGCGGCCATGCGGCGGCCGTGCTCGACCACGTTTGCGGCGAGGGCCGTCAGGAGCGGCATCGCGCCGGGGCGGGTGCGGGGGTCCTCGATGGATTCACCCACCACGTAGAGCGTTCCCCCTTCGGGGAGGAAAGATGCCAGCGCCAGCGAATCCGTTCGGTTCGGGGTGCACGCCTCCCTGATGTGGACCGTGGAGAGCGCCGAGAACGCGCGGGCCGTCAGCTCCTGTGCCAGGCGGCGGCTCTCGGGGTGGGCGGTGAGGGCGGATTCGAGGAGTCCGGCCAGCCCGGAGGCGGCCCGGGGGTGGCCGCGGAGGACCCGTACGGGTTCGGTGGCGTCGGAGCCCTGTGCCCAGCGGTGCACCTGCCGGAAGGGGCGGCCGTCGACGGCGGCGGCGTGCAGCCAGCAGCGCAGGAGCGTCTCGGCGGTCTCGGCGGTCGTCGCGTCCAGGCGGGAGTGGGGGCGCACCGGGGCCAGCAGGGCGGCGGCGCGGGCCTGGGCGGTCTCCGGGTCCTCGCACCCCTCGGCGGGTGACCAGTGGAGGCGGGCGGGGGTGTCGCAGAGGTGCCCGGGGTCGTAGACGAGGACCGGGCCGAGCTTGCCGCGCGCGTCCTTGGTGTCCGACCAGACGGCCGGGTCCGAGGTGACGACGAGGACCGGGCCGTCGGCGTCGCGCACCGCCCGGACCGTCGCGGGGCGGCGGACGCCGGGCGGGCCGAAGACGGTGCCGGGCGCGGTGTCACCGGGTGCGGTCTCGGCGGGTGCGCCGAGGGGGACGCCGGCGGGGACGGCCTCGGCGGGAGGGGCCGGCCGGGGGCGCGGGGGGATTCCCGGCTCGGGGTGGTGGAGCGGGGACTTCGGGGTCTCCCGTACGGGTCCCCGGGGTGCGGGCGCGGGTTCCCTGGCGTGCTCGGTGCCGTCGCCCGGCCCGTACGGGCCGTCGGGCCCCGGGGGGCCGTACGGGACGAGGGCGGGGTCCGACGGGGCGCGGGGGCGTACGGGCGGCGGGAGTTCGTCCCGTACGGGCTCGTGGACCTCCCGTACGGGGCGCCGGGCGTCTCCCGCCGGCGTACCGTACGTGCCCGCCCTCCGGTGGGCGCGGACCGCGCGCCAGCGGGCCAGGGTGCCCAGGACGAAGACCGCGAGGACCGCGAGGACCATCGCCTCGCCGATCAGGAGGCCCCAGAAGAGGCCGTACCCCGACAGCCGGTCCGGCGGGGCGTCCGGCCAGGCGGCGGGGAGGTCCGTGGGGGCCGTCGCCAGGGAGCGCAGGGCCGGGGGCGTGCCCGTGAAGGCGACGCCGTCCGGCCAGGACCCGTGGGCGAACAGGGCCGCCAGGCCGGTCGCCGTCCACACCAGGAACGTGAGACAGAGGAGGAGGGCGAACAGGCTGAGCAGCAGCCCGTCCGAGATCCCTCCCCCCTTCCGTGCCGTGTCCATCTACGCCACCTACGCCACCGTCGACTGCGAGGAACCGTTCATCTGCCGCTCGGCGAGGACCGCCCGCTGTTCCGTCTCCCACTCCAGCTCCGGGTCGACCGCCGAGGACGCCGAGGACTCGGTCATGGCGCGGTCGGTGTAGACGAGGGGGCGTTCCTTCTCGGTGATGAGGTGTTTGACCACCTGCACGTTGCCGTTGACGTCCCAGACCGCGATGCCGGGGGTGAGGGTCGGGATGATCTCGACCGCCCACCGGGGCAGGCCGAGGACCCGGCCCGTGTTGCGGGCCTCGTCGGCCTTCTGGGCGTAGATCGTCCTGGTCGAGGCCATCTTGAGGATCGCCGCCGCCTCCTTGGCGGCCGCTCCGTCCACGACGTCGGAGAGGTGGTGGACGACGGCGACGAAGGACAGGCCGAGGCGGCGACCGAACTTCAGCAGGCGCTGGAACAGCTGGGCCACGAACGGGCTGTTGATGATGTGCCACGCCTCCTCGACCAGGAAGATGCGCTTCTTCCGGTCGGGGCGGATCCAGGTGTGTTCCAGCCAGACGCCGACGATGGCCATGAGGATCGGCATGGCGATGGAGTTGCGGTCGATGTGGGAGAGGTCGAAGACGATCAGGGGCGCGTCGAGGTCGATGCCGACGGTCGTCGGGCCGTCGAACATGCCGCGCAGGTCGCCGTCGACCAGGCGGTCCAGGACGAGGGCGACGTCCAGGCCCCAGGCCCGTACGTCGTCTATGTCGACGTTCATGGCCTCCGCCGATTCCGCCTCGGGGTGGCGCAGGCGCTCCACGATGTCGGTGAGGATCGGCTGGCGGCCGGTGACGTGGTCGGTGACGTGGGCGTGGGCGACCTTGAGGGCGAAGCCGGAGCGTTCGTCGAGGCCGTGGCCCATCGCCACCTCGATGATCGTGCGGAGCAGCGCGAGCTGGCCCGTGGTGGTGATCGAGGGGTCGAGCGGGTTGAGGCGGATCCCGGCGTCGTTGGCGACCATCGGGTCCAGGCGGATGGGGGTTATCCCCAGCTCCTGGGCGATGAGGTTCCATTCGCCGACGCCGTCCTCGCCCTGGGCGTCGAGGACGACGACCTGCCGGTCGCGGAAGCGGAGCTGGCGCAGGACGTACGTCTTCTCCAGGGCCGACTTGCCGTTGCCGGACTCGCCGAGGACCAGCCAGTGGGGGGCGGGGAGCTGCTGCCCGTACAGCTGGAAGGGGTCGTAGATGTAGCCCTTCCCGCTGTAGACCTCGCGGCCGATGATGACGCCGGAGTCGCCGAGCCCGGGGGCGGCGGTCGGGAGGTAGACGGCCTGGGCCTGTCCGGTGGAGGTGCGGACGGGCAGGCGGGTCGTCTCCACCTTCCCGAAGAGGAAGGAGGTGAACGCCTCGGTGAGGACGGACAGCGGATCTCGCATGGGTCGGTGCCCCTTCGGCCTCAGCGTCGGATGCCGGTCGCGAACGGCAAGGTGTTCACAAAGGCCCGGTGGTGCTCGCGGTCGCACCACTCCAGTTTCAGGTACGACTTGCCGGCGGAGGCCCTGATCGTGCGCTTGTCCCGGGCCAGGGCCTCGGGGGAACGCGACGACACGGTGATGTACCCGACGAGGTTCACCCCGGCAGCGCCGCTGGCGAGATCTTCACCCCGCTGGTCGAGCCGGCCGTGGGCGGCGATGTCGCGCGGGTCGACCGTGCGGTTCATCTTGGCGGCGCGGCTGGCGTCGGCCTCGTCGTTGGTCTTCTCGGTGAGCATGCGCTCGATGGCGACCTCGGTGGGTTCCAGGTCCATGGTGACGGCGACCGTGCGGATGACGTCGGGGGTGTGGACGAGGAGCGGGGCGAGGAAGTTGACGCCGACGGGGGTCATCGGCCACTCCTTGATCCAGGCGGTGGCGTGGCACCAGGGGGCGCGGGTGGAGGACTCGCGGGTCTTGGCCTGGAGGTACGTCGGTTCCATCGCGTCCAGCTCGGCGGGCCAGGCGTTCCTCTTCGACATGGCCTGGATGTGGTCGATGGGGTGGTCCGGGTCGTACATGGAGTGGACCAGGGAGGCGAGCCGGGACTGGCCGAGGGGCTGGCGGACGCGGATGTCGGCCTCGGCGAGGCGGGCGCAGATGTCGGTGAGTTCGCGGGCCATGACGACGGCGAGGCCGGCGTCGCGGTCGAGGCGGCGGGCGCCGGTGGCGTGGCGGGCGGCGCGGGCCATGGCGTTGGCCTCGGCGGCCAGTTCGCGGGTGTAGTGCATGCAGGCGACGAGGTAGGCGCGGTGCTGCTCGCTGGAGGTGGAGACCATGGACTGGAGCTGCTCGTAGGAGTCCTGGAGCCATCCGGGCGCGTGCGGGTCGCCGCGCTGGGCGACGTCCTTGGCGTGGGCGTCGGGGTCGGCGGGGAGGGTGCGGGCGAGCATCTGGATGCGGGTGACGAAGCCGTCGCCGTTGGCGACGTGCTTGAGGAGGGTGCCGAAGCGGTCGACCAGGGCCTCCTGGTCCTCGCTGTCGCGCAGGCCGACGCCGGGGCCCTCGATCTCGATGGCGGCGGTGACGGTGCGGCGGTCGGCGTGGAGGAGGACGGCGATCTCGTCGGGGCCGAAGGGGGCGGCGAGCCAGCCGACGCGGCCGATGCCGGGGGGCGGGCCGACCTCGACCTCGCGGCCGTCGAGGCGGGTGCCGGCCTCGGCGGCGACGGAGCGGTAGGCGGTGCCGCGCTTGAGCATGCGCTTGTAGCTGCGGTTGATCTCGAACCACTTGTAGAACGTGCGCTGCCGGTACGGGAGGTACACGGCGGCGATCGCGAGCATGGGCAGGCCGGCGAGGAGCGCGATCCGCAGGGGGAGGAGGGGGACGAGGAGTCCGCTCATCATGCCGAGGAAGGCGCCGACGATGATGAGGGCGATCTCGCCGGTCTCGCGGTTCTTGCCGACGATCGCGTTCGGCCGGGCGCGGCCGATGAGATACGTGCGGCGGGGCGTGACCGGCTGGGACTGGGTCGTCAACGCCCTGCACCTCCAGAGTTCTTGCGGTTGCTGTGCGGGGTTCCCGCGGTGGGACTGCTGCTGCGGGGGGCGGGCGGGGGCGTCGCGCCGCCGCTCCCGCCCCGGCTGCCGTGGGCGGCCATGCCGCCGGAGAGCGGGTTGGCGGGGCGGGGGGGCTGGGAGGAGCCGCCGCCGTCGCCGCGGGAGCTGTGGGTCTTGATGCCCTGGGAGACGAGGGAGGCGGGGGAGGAGATGACGGCGGCGGCGGTGTTCTCGCCGGCGCGGTGGAGGCGGTTGTTGCGGGAGGCGGCGATCTCGTCGCCGAAGCCGGGGACGAAGCGGTAGATCGCGGCGGAGGCGAAGATGGCGAGCAGGATGATCGCGAGGCCGGAGACGACGGCGGAGAAGGAGTCGGGCCCGGTGCCGGAGGAGAGGGCGCCGGCGAGTCCGAGGACGATGACGATGACCGGTTTGACCAGGATGATCGCGATCATGATGCCGGCCCAGCGGCGGACGTGGCCCCACATGTTCTTGTCGACGAGGCCGGAGTAGACGACGACGCCGAGGAGCGCGCCGACGTACAGCATGACGGCGCGGAGGAACAGCTCCAGGTAGAGCACGCCGGCGGCGATCACGGTCACCAGGGACACGATGATCAGCATGATCGGGCCGCCGCCGATGCTGTCGCCCTTCTGGAGGGCCTGTCGGAAGCTGCCGAAGAAGACGTCGGTCTGCTGGCCGGTGCCGGAGGCGATGACCTCGGTGACGGCGTCGGTGGCGTTGACGACGGTGTAGAGGATCAGGGGGGTGAAGGCGGAGGCGAGGACCGTCAGCCAGAGGAAGCCGATGGCCTCGGAGAGGGCGGTGGTGAGGGGGACGCCCCGGACGGCCCGCTTGGCGACGGCGAGGAGCCAGAGGAGGAGGGTGAGGACGGTGGAGGCGGCGAAGACGATGGCGTAGCGGCCGAGGAACTCCGGGTTGGTGAAGTCCACGTCGGCGGTCTCTTTGACGGCCTTGGAGAGGTAGTCGAGGGTGGCGGTGGCGGCGTCGGCGAAGCCGCGGGCGAGGGAGGAGAGGGGGTCGAGGGCGGGGGTCAGGTCGGTGGTGGGGGCCTTGTCGGCCCCGCCGGGGCGGCCCCTCTCGCAGAGCTCACGGGCCTGGCCGAGGATGAGACCGCAGCCGTTGTCCGTGGGGCTCGGGGACGGCGTCGGGACCGGCGGAGTCGGGGTGGGAGCCGCCTGGGCGTAGGAGGAGAGCAGGAACGGCGCGGCGAGGACCGCGGCGGTGAGCGTGGCTGTCGCGCGGCGACCACGGCCTCGCGGACGTACGGGGCCGGACCCTCCGTGGCCGGAACCGCGGTTCGCCGTGTTGTCGCCGATCGCCGTTTCCTTGTCCCGCGGTGCGTGGCACCGGTTTCCGCTGTCCGGTCCGGACCGAGCCGGACGAAAGACCTCAGCGCGCATAGGTGAACCCTCCGTACCCTTCGACGGCCGCGGCGATCTCGTCGGCGATGGACGCGCGGTTGTCCCCGTTGACCGGAGTCGGGCCCTCTGCCTGGGTGGACGAGGCGACGCGCCAGTCGCCCCCGACCCAGACCAGCTTCTGCGTGAGGGTGAACCAGGTGGACGTGACGGGCTTGGTGGAGCCGGGGCCGGCCAGGCCGACCAGGCCGGTGCACCAGACGTCGACGGTGGCGGAAGTGCCCTTGTAGTCCCGGACCTTCGCGCCGATCGGGACGGTGCGCGACACGAAGGTCAGGCCGCTGGGGGCGGTGCCGTTCGCGTCGAGTCCGACGCTGCTCATGAAGTCGGCCGAGTAGGAGGCGTCCAGGAGCTTCAGCAGGTTCTCCACGACGGCGGGGGCGTGGGTGGCGCGCACGACGGCCTCGCGGGGGCCGTCCTGGAACATGTCGGTCGAACCCAGCGCCACCGCGTAGTTCGTCGCCGCGCTCTGCGCCCCCTGCTCGTCGTGGGCGTACCCCGTGGGGACGGTGCCGTTGCCGCCCGTGACGGGGCGGACGCCGGTCGCCGCGGTGGGGGCCGGGCCGCCCGGGGCACCGGTGGCGCCCGGCTTCGACGGGGTGCCGCCGCCGCGGTTGGCGAGGGCGATGGCTCCGACGAGGAGGACCACCACGCCCACGACCGTGAGGAGGGAGCGGGTGCCGCGCGCGGGCCGGCGGTTTCCGTGGAAGTCGCCGCTGTTGCCCTCGGGCAGGCGGGTCCGGGTCTGGCCCGTGCCGCCCGTGCCGCCGAAGCCGTCGTGCTCGTCGCCGGGACTCATGCCGGGTACGCCCCCTCATTCGTTCGCGGGTACGGCCGTGCTTCAACAGGACTGGGCATCAGGTCGGTCAATCTCAGGGGGTCCGGTCCGACGGCGGGTCAGACGGCCATCCCGTAGACGATGGTGAAGAGCGTCCCCAGCGAGCCGATGATGAAGACGCCGGTCAGACCGGCGACGATCAGCCCCTTGCCCTGTTCCGCGCTGAACGTGTCGCGGAGGGCGGTCGCGCCGATGCGCTGCTTGGCCGCTCCCCAGATGGCGATGCCCAGGCAGAGCAGGATGGCCACGGCCATCACGACCTCGATCATCACCTTGGCCTCGTTGCCCAGGCTCCCGAAGGGCCCCCAGTTGGGGGCGATTCCACCGATAATGGTGGTGATGTCGCCCTTTTCAGCCGCCAGGTACATGTAACTCACCGCCCCTGTATGGGTTGTTGGCCGCCCCTCCCGGGCGGCACGGGTCATCGCTCTATCTTCGCTGATGAAACCGCCCATGTGTGACGGCTTGGGTGCTCTCTTTACCCGATCCCCGCACATCTGACCGGTCCGACGGCCTTGACCTGCGCCGGTACGGCCGGTTTTCGTGTGAAGAAGCGTATGGTCACTCTGTGTATCACGGAGGGTGACTCCGGGCAATGATTGTCGTTGTTCCACTCTTGGGCGTCTTTCGCTCGCCTAGACTGGCGCGGGACGTACTGCCATGAACCGAGGGGTGGTTGACGGTGCGCAGGGCTGGCAGGGCATGGCTGGTGGCCGGCGGGGCCGTCGGGGTCTGTCTCGGTTTCCTCGCCCTGCTGGTGGTCGGTACGTACTCCGCCGCCACGGGGCTCGCGGCCGGCGCGGGCAGTGGGAAGAACGGCACCGTGGGTCTCGCCAAGGGGGCCGTGCCCGCCCTCTACCAGGGGCTGGTGCAGAAGTGGGGGAACCTCTGCCCCGCCATCAACCCGGCCCTGCTCGCCGCGCAGCTCTACCAGGAGAGCGGCTGGAACCCGAGGGCCGTATCCTCGGCCGACGCCCGGGGCATCGCCCAGTTCATCCCCGGCACCTGGGCCGGTCACGGCATCGACGGGGACGGGGACGGGGACCGGGACATCTGGGACCCGAAGGACGCCATCCCGTCGGCCGCCTCGTACGACTGCGAACTCGCCGGCTACGTGAAGGACGTGCCCGGGGACCCGGCGAGCAACATGCTCGCGGCGTACAACGCGGGCGCGTACCGGGTGATCCGGCACGGCGGGGTGCCGCCCATCAGCGAGACGCAGAACTACGTGCGCATCATCCGCTCGCTGGAGAAGAGCTTCGCCCGGCCCCTGGGCCGCGTCGAACCGTCCCGGCTGGCCGCCGGGGCCATCCACTACGCGCAGCAGAAGCTCGGCACGCCCTACCTCTGGGGCGGTACGGGAACGGCCGCGCAGAATGGCCGGTTCGACTGCTCCGGGCTCACCCAGGCCGCGTACGAGAGCGTCGGCATCCCGCTCCCGCGCGTGGCCAACGACCAGTACAACGCCGGTCCGCACCCCTCGCGGGAGGAACTGCTCCCCGGAGACCTGGTCTTCTTCTCGGACGACCTGACCGACTCCCGGGCCATCCGGCACGTCGGCATCTACGTGGGCGGCGGCTACATGATCGACGCCCCGCGCACCGGGGCGGTGATCCGCTTCGACCGGATCGACACCCCGGACTACTTCGGCGCCACCCGGGTCACCGCGGAGGGTGCGGCGGCGCTGCCCACGCCCTCCGCGCGGACGTGACGGCGGGGGGCCGCTCTTCGGGCGTACGGGACATGGCCGGAACTCTCCGTCATGCGTAGGCCCTGAGCTGCGGCGGACCGTCACTCTTGGGTAACGTCGTCATGATCCACCGGAGAGAACGGAACGTGCGCCTCAGGCGGTTCGTTCCCTGATCCGACCGCTCTGACCACGGGGGTTGGAAACCACAGACACGAGAGCAAGGGGCCGAGGCAGATGGCTGTACTCGCATCGGACGGCTCGAACCCCGATGTCGGTCTGCTCTACGACATCAACGGACTGGCCAAGGCCGCTCCGCCGTGGTTCGACCGCGTCATGGAGTTCGCCGGCGAGTACGGGATCGTGCTCGCGATGGTGCTCGTCGTGCTCTGGTGCTGGTGGAACGTCCGCCGGCGCGGCGCGTTCGGGGACTCCGTCTCGGCCGTCGCCGGCATCGTCTGGGCGCCGCTGGCCGCGGGCATCGCCCTCCTGGTCAACATCCCCATCCGGGGCTTCGTCGAGCGTCCCCGCCCCTTCAGGGACCATCAGGGCCTCGACGTCCTCGTGGCCGGGAAGACCGACTTCTCCTTCGTCAGCGACCACGCCACCCTGGCGATGGCGCTCGGCGTCGGCCTCTTCGTCGCCCACCGCAGGTTCGGGCTCGCCGCGATCGGTCTCGCCCTGCTGGAGGGCTTCGCCCGGGTCTACATGGGCGTCCACTACCCGACCGACGTGATCGGCGGCTTCGCCCTGGGCACGGCGGTGGCGCTGCTCCTCGCCCCGCTCGCGCTCGCCGTGCTGACCCCCGTCGTCTCCGCCGTCGCCCGTTCGGGCCGGGGGACCCGCCTCGTCCGCTCCCGGCGGGCCGACGCGGTCCGGCACCCGGAGGCGGTCGGCATCCCCGAGCCCCGCGTCGGCGGCCCGGCCCCGGGCGCGGGACGGAACGGCCTCGCGGCCTGAAGGGCGGCGGGCGCCCCCTGCTGACGGGTGCTCACGACCGGCGGCCCGTCCACGGCCGGCGGGCACGCGTCGCTCCGCGTCCCCGGCGGGGAGCCTGACGGGCCGTCGCCTCCCGACGCGTACGCACCGCCCGGCGGTTCTCAGTCCGACGGGCTTCGGTCCGGGCCCTCTCCGCCCGTCGCCGTACGGACGTGTTCCGCCGCGTCCGTCCGCGCCCGGTCCCTCGACCTGCGGGCCGGACCGGCCCAGCCGCAGTCGCACCGGGCCAGCGCGAACGAACCGCGCTCCGTCGTCGTGACCGTGTGGGGGGAGGCGTCCGCGTGCACGCGTCCACCGTACTGCGCGTGACGGCTCGCCGGAGCCGTCGTTATCCGGATCGGACGTCCCCGGGGCCGGGGAAGGGCGGAGCACGGGCCGACAGCGACGAGGCAGGGGTTGGCAGGCGATGGTGAAGCAGCGGTACGGGCGTCCGCACGGGCGCGGGAGCGGGACGTTCGCCGTCGCCGTCCTGGCCGGCTCCCTCGCCGGGACCCTGGCCGTCGCCGGGTGCACCGCCTCCCGGGCGCCCGGTCCCGCGGCCGACCCGGCGCTCGCCGTGCGGAACGCCGCCGACGCGCTGACCCGGGCCGGCACGGCCAAGGCCAGCACCGCCCTGGAGATGGCCGCGGGCGGCACCCGGGTGACCATCCGGGGCGAGGGCGGCTACGACTTCCGGCGCCGCGCCGGCCGCCTCCAGGTGGTGCTGCCGAAGGACCCGGCCGGGTCGAGCGGGCACCGGCCGATCACCGAGCTCCTCACCCCCGGCACCCTCTACATGAAGAACCGGGGGGCCGGGGTGCCCGCCGGCAAGTGGGTCCGCGTCGACACCACCGCCCTGGACGACGGGAACCTCGTCACCGGCGGCGCCACCGATCCGGCCGCCGCGGCGGAGCTGCTGCGGGGCGTCCGGGAGGTGACGTACCTCGGCGAGATCGAGCTGGCGGGGGTGAAGGTCGGCCACTACCGGGGGGTCGCGGACATCGCGCGCGCGGCCCGCGCCGCCTCGCCGCAGCTGCGCGGGGCGCTGGCCGCGGCGGCGAAAGGGTTCTCCGACGACGCGGTGCCGTTCGACGCGTACCTGGACGGGGAGGGGCGGCTGCGGAAGGTGCGCCACCAGTTCAGCTTCAGCAACCGGGGCCGGACGGTCGCGGTCGCGTCGACGACCCTGCTGTACGGCTTCGGGGCGCCCGTGGAGGTCACGCTGCCGGACCGCCGGGACCTCTACGACGGGAAGATCGAGGCCTGACCCCGCCGGTGGTGGTGCGGACCATCGGCAAATGGTCCGGACGTGTCATGCGCGGTGCGTGCCGCCGTCCCTACGCTGGGGGACCGCTGGGAGACCGACGCCGGCAGGAAGAGGTGGATGCGCGTGGCCCCGCCCGGTACAGCGACCGTGCCCACGGACACGGAGTACATCGCCCTCGCCGAGATAGAACTCTGCGGCGAACTCATCATCGCCGCCTCGGCCGCCGACGGGGAGCGGCTCAGCGCCGACCGGATAGACGAGGTGCTGAGGGTGGCGGCGGGGAAGCGGACCGCCCGCGACGGCGCCCGCTGAACGAAGGCCCCCGGGCGCGGGGACCCGTACGGGAGGAGACGTACGGGAGGACCCGTACGGGAGAGCCCGGTGCCGTGCCGTGCGCGGGGGCCCTCCCGGACCGCTCAGGTGCGCAGCATGCGGGCGATGGCCTTCGTGGCCTCCTCGACCTTGGCGTCGATGTCGTCGCCGCCCCTGGCCGCCGCGTCCGCGACGCAGTGCCGCAGGTGCTCCTCCAGGAGCTGGAGCGCGAAGGACTGGAGCGCCTTCGTGGAGGCGGAGACCTGCGTGAGTATGTCGATGCAGTAGACGTCCTCGTCCACCATCCGCTGGAGACCCCGGATCTGGCCCTCGATCCGGCGCAGGCGCTTGAGGTGTTCGTCCTTCTGGTGGTGGTAGCCGTGCACGCCGTGCCCGTGGTCGGCCGTCCCGGCGGCCTCGGGGGTGACCTGGTCCGTCTCGGTCGTCGTCATCGCGTCCTCCCGTTGTGCTGCCGTCGTCCGGGGATCCGGAGAGGGGGTGCATACCCCTCGCGGGTATATGGTACCGATCCTCGCCGCACCGGGCGGGGGTCCGTGCGGTTCACTGTGCCTGATGGGCGACACTGAGAGGACGCCGGTTAGCCGTGGCCGGATGATGCGCCTAGCATCAGCCTGACCCAACCCAGCACCCCGAGGACCTCACGTGCGATTTCGTCTGACCCCCAGGGAGACGAGCTTCTACGACATGTTCGCCGCGTCCGCGGACAACATCGTCACGGGCTCGAAACTCCTGATGGAACTGCTCGGAGCGGAACATTCCGCCCGGGCCGAGATCGCGGAGCGGATGCGGGCAGCGGAACACGCCGGTGACGACGCCACCCACGCGATCTTCCACCAGCTGAACTCCTCCTTCATCACGCCGTTCGACCGCGAGGACATCTACTCCCTCGCCTCGTCGCTCGACGACATCATGGACTTCATGGAGGAGGCCGTCGACCTGGTCGTCCTCTACAACGTCGAGGAGCTCCCCAAGGGCGTCGAGCAGCAGATCGAGGTCCTGGCCCGGGCGGCGGAACTGACCGCCGAGGCCATGCCGAACCTGCGGACGATGTCCAACCTCACCGAGTACTGGATCGAGGTCAACCGGCTGGAGAACCAGGCGGACCAGATCCACCGCAAGCTGCTCGCCCAGCTCTTCAACGGCAAGTACGACGCCATCGAGGTGCTGAAGCTCAAGCAGATCGTGGATGTGCTGGAGGAGGCGGCCGACGCCTTCGAGCACGTGGCGAACACGGTGGAGACCATCGCGGTCAAGGAGTCCTGAGGCTTCGTGGACACCTTCGCCCTGATCGTGACCATCGGTGTCGCGCTCGGATTCACGTACACGAACGGGTTTCACGACTCCGCCAACGCCATCGCCACCTCGGTGTCGACCCGGGCGCTGACCCCCCGGGCGGCGCTCGCGATGGCGGCGGTGATGAACCTCGCGGGCGCCTTCATGGGCAGCGGGGTCGCCAAGACCGTCAGCGAGGGGCTCATCGCGACCCCGACCGGCGACAAGGGGATGGGGATCCTCTTCGCCGCCCTCGTCGGCGCGATCATCTGGAACCTGGTCACCTGGTACTTCGGCCTGCCGTCCTCCTCCTCGCACGCCCTCTTCGGCGGCATGGTGGGCGCGGCCCTGGCCGGCGGCACCGAGGTGATCTGGGGAGGCGTGCTCGACAAGGTCGTCATCCCGATGTTCGTCTCGCCGGTGATCGGCCTGATCGCGGGCTACCTGGTCATGTGCGTGATCCTCTGGCTGTTCCGCAAGTCCAACCCGCACAAGGCCAAGCGCGGCTTCCGCATCGCGCAGACGGTGTCGGCGGCCGGCATGGCGCTCGGCCACGGCCTGCAGGACGCGCAGAAGACGATGGGCATCGTGGTGATGGCCCTGGTCATCGCCGACGTGCAGGACGCCGGCGACGACATCCCGGTGTGGGTGAAGATCGCCTGCGCCATGATGCTCTCCCTCGGCACGTACGCGGGCGGCTGGCGCATCATGCGGACGCTCGGCCGGAAGATCATCGAACTGGACCCGCCGCAGGGCTTCGCGGCGGAGACCACGGGCGCGTCGATCATGTTCGGTTCGGCGTTCCTGTTCCACGCGCCGATCTCGACCACGCACGTCATCACCTCCGCGATCATGGGCGTGGGCGCGACCAAGCGCGTCAACGCGGTCCGGTGGGGCGTCGCCAAGAACATCATCCTCGGCTGGTTCATCACGATGCCGGCGGCGGCGCTGGTCGCCGCGGTGAGCTACTACGTGGTGCAGCTGGTCTTCGGCTGACGGACGGCCGTACGGAAAAGGGCCCGGTTCCCCTCGCGGGGAGCCGGGCCCTTCGTCGTGCGGTGGCACCGCCATGCAGCACCGCAGGACGGCCACGCGGCGGAACCGCGTGGGGTCTGGGTTATCCGAAGCGGCCGGAGATGTAGTCCTCGGTCGCCTGGACGCTCGGGTTGGAGAAGATGCGCTCGGTGTCGTCCAGCTCGATCAGCTTGCCGGGCTGGCCGACGGCCGCCAGGTTGAAGAAGGCCGTGCGGTCCGAGACGCGGGCGGCCTGCTGCATGTTGTGCGTCACGATGACGATCGTGAAGCGCTCCTTCAGCTCGCCGATCAGGTCCTCGATCGCGAGGGTCGAGATCGGGTCGAGGGCCGAGCAGGGCTCGTCCATCAGCAGGACGTCGGGCTCGACCGCGATGGCGCGGGCGATGCACAGGCGCTGCTGCTGGCCGCCGGAGAGGCCGGAGCCCGGCTTGTTGAGGCGGTCCTTGACCTCGTTCCAGAGGTTGGCGCCCTTGAGGGACTTCTCGACGACGTCGCTCAGCTCGGACTTCTTGTAGCTGCCGTTGAGGCGCAGGCCCGCCGCCACGTTGTCGAAGATCGACATGGTGGGGAAGGGGTTCGGGCGCTGGAAGACCATGCCGACCGTGCGGCGCACGGCGACCGGGTCGACGTTCGCCCCGTACAGGTTCTCGTCGTCCAGCAGCACCTTGCCCTCGACGCGGCCGCCGGGGGTGACCTCGTGCATGCGGTTCAGGGTGCGCAGGAAGGTGGACTTGCCGCAGCCGGACGGGCCGATGAAGGCCGTCACGGAGCGGGGCTCGACGGTCATCGAGATGTCGTCGATCGCCTTGTGGGCGCCGTAGTAGGCGGAGAGGCCGCTGACGTCGATGCGCTTGGCCATGTGAATCACTTCCAATTGCCGCTGGTCAGCGGGCGGTCTTCGGGGCCTTCCAGCGGGCGATGCCGCGGGCCACCAGGTTGAGGATCATGACGAAGGCGATCAGGACGAGCGCGGCGCCCCAGGCGCGGGCCACGGCGGCGTCGGTGCCGACCGAGTACTGCTCGTACACGTAGAGCGGCAGGGAGGACTGGGCGCCTTCGAAGGGGTTCGGGTTGATGAGCTTCGTGCCGAACACGAGGAGCAGGACGGGGGCCGTCTCGCCGGTGATGCGGGCGACCGCGAGCATGACGCCCGTGGTGATGCCGCCGATCGCGGTGGGCAGGACCACCTTCAGGATCGTGCGCCACTTGGGGATGCCGAGGGCGAGGGACGCCTCGCGCAGCTCGTTCGGGACGAGCTTGAGCATCTCCTCGGTGGAGCGGACCACGACCGGCACCATCAGGATGGCGAGGGCCATCGCGCCGGCGAAGCCGGAGGGGCCGAAGCCCAGCATCAGGTTCCAGGTGGCGAGGACGAAGAGTCCCGCGACGATCGACGGGATGCCCGTCATGACGTCCACGAAGAAGGTGACGGCCTGGGCGAGCTTCCCGCCGCCGTACTCCACGAGGTAGACCGCGGTCAGGAGGCCGATCGGGGCGGCGATCAGGGTCGCGATGCCGACCTGCTCGACGGTGCCGAGCAGCGCGTGGTAGACGCCGCCGCCGGCCTCGGCGTCGAGGACGCCGTTCATCGAGTGGCTGAGGAAGTAGCCGTCGAGGACGGCGGCGCCCTTGCTGATCGTGACCCAGGCGAGGGAGAGCAGCGGGACGACGGCGAGGACGAAGCAGACCCAGACGAGGCTGGTGGCGACGCGGTCCTTGGCCTGGCGGCCGCCCTCGACCTTGGTGGTCAGGGCGTAGGTCACGAGGACGAAGAGCAGGGCGGAGACCAGGCCCCACTGGATCTTGCTGTGCCAGCCGGCGGCGAGGCCGATGCCGATCCCGCCGACGACCGAGCCGGCGGCGACGGCCGCCGGGGTCCAGCGGGGCAGCCGGGCGTGGGAGAGGGATCCGCTGCGCGGGACCACCGCGAGCGGGCGTTCCTGAATGGCGTGGCTCATGCCGCTGCCCCCGAGTACTCCTTGCGGCGGCCGATGATCCAGCGGGCCGCGCCGTTGACGAGCAGGGTGATGGCGAAGAGGACGAGACCGGACGCGATGAGGGCGTCCCGGCCGTACTCGTCGGCCTCGTTGAACTTGGCGGCGATGTTCTGGGCGAAGGTGCCGCCGCCCGGGTCGAGCAGGTGGCCCGAGACGAGGAAGCTGGGGGAGAGGACCACGGCGACGGCCATGGTCTCGCCGAGCGCGCGGCCGAGGCCCAGCATGGAGGCGGAGATGATGCCGGAGCGGCCGAAGGGCAGCACCGACATGCGGATGACCTCCCAGCGCGTGGCGCCGAGGGCGAGGGCGGCCTCCTCGTGCATCTTCGGGACCTGGAGGAAGACCTCGCGGGTCACGTTGGTGATGATCGGGAGGATCATGATCGCCAGGAGGATGCCCACGGTGAAGAGGTTGCGGGCGACGCCGTCCTGGGACTTGTCGAAGACGTACGTCCAGCCGAGGTACTGGTCGAGCCACTTGTTGAGGCCGGCCAGGTACGGGACGAGGAAGATCGCGCCCCAGAGGCCGTAGATGATGCTGGGCACGGCGGCGAGCAGGTCGACGACGTACGCGAGCGGCTTGGCCAGCCGGCGCGGGGCGTAGTGCGAGATGAACAGGGCGATGCCGATCGCGACCGGCACGGCGATGACCATCGCGACGACCGACGAGACGAGGGTGCCGAAGGCGAGGACGGCGATGCCGAAGACCGGCGGGTTGCCGGCCGGGTTCCACTCGAAGGTGGTGAAGAAGTTCGTGCTGTCCTTCGAGACGGCGAGGACGGCGCGGTAGCTGAGGAAGACCGCGATCGCGGCCATGACGACGAGGAGGGTGATGCCGGAGCCTCGGGAGAGACCGCTGAAGATGCGGTCCCCGGGGCGGGTGGCGCCCTTGGCGTCCCGGCTCCTCTTGAGCTCTGGTGTGGTGGTGGCCATCTGCTTCTCCGGTCTGCGGGGCCGGTACGGACGTACCGGCTCCTGGCGGCGGTGCACCGGATGCCGGGTCCGGTCCTCCGGGGCGGGAGGACCGGACCCGGCCGGGATCAGGACAGGGTGGGGACGATCGCGCGGACCTTGGCGGCGATCTCGGCCGGCATCGGGGCGTAGTCGGCGTCGGTGAGGACCTTCTGGCCCTCCTCGCTGATCGCGTAGTTCAGGAACGCCTTCAGGGTCGGCAGGGTCTCCGCCTTGTTGCCCTTGTCGCAGGCGATCTCGTAGGTGACCAGGACCAGCGGGTAGGCGCCCTCGGCCTTCGTCGCGTAGTCGAGGGAGAGGGCGACGTCGTTGCCGGTGCCCTTGACCTTGGCGGCGGCGATGGCCTTGGAGGCGTTCTCCGTGGTGGCGGCGACCGGGGCGGAGGCGCCGGTGGCGATGCTGACCGTGGAGATCTTGCTGGCGGAGGCGAAGGAGAGCTCGAAGTAGCCGATGGAGCCCTCGGCGTCCTTGACGGCGGCGGCGAGGCCGGAGGAGCCGTTGGCGGCCTGGCCGCCCTGGGCGGGCCACGACTTCGTCTTCGGGTCGTGCTTCCAGTCGGCCGGGGCGGCGGTCGAGAGGTACTTGCCGAGGTTCTGGGTGGTGCCCGACTCGTCCGAGCGGTGGAACGCCTGGATGGTGGAGTCGGGGAGCTTGGCGCCCGGGTTCAGCCTGGCGATCGCCGGGTCGTTCCACTTGGTGATCTTGTTGTCGAAGATCTTGGCGATGGTGGAGGCGTCCAGGACGAGGTTGTCCACGCCCTCCAGCTTGTAGCCGATGGCGATGGGGCCGCCGACCATGGGCAGGTTGACGCCCTTGCCGCCCTTGCAGATCTTCTGGGACTCGGCGACCTCTTCGTCCTTCAGGGCGGAGTCGGAGCCCGCGAGGGCGACCTGGCCCTGGTTGAACTTGGTGATGCCGCCGCCGGAGCCGATGCCCTGGTAGTTGATCTCGACACCGGAGCAGGCGGCCTGGAAGTTCTTGACCCACAGGTCCATCGCGCCCTTCTGGGCGGAGGAGCCGGCGGCGAGGAGCTGGCCCTTGGCGCCTTCGCAGGCGATGCTCGACGCGGCGGCCGAGGCGGAGGACTTGGCGCCGTCGCCCTTGGCCGGGGTCTCCGTGTTGTTGTCCGAGCCACACGCCGAGAGGACCAGGGCGCCGGAGACGACGAGGGCACCGATCGCGGAGGCGCGAAGCCCGTTCTTGCGCGAAAGCTTCACTTTCGGGTGTTCCTTCCAGAAGCCGCCCTGTCGCGGACCGTGTGTCCCGAACGTTCTGTGGCGGCGTGTGTCGGTTGGGCGGGTGCTTCACTCTGCGCCGAGCACCTCGTAAGGCCGAAATTAGGCAGAACAGGTGACGTGGCCTGCGGGGAAGGGTGAACGGGAAGTGAACCGTGCCGTAAGCCCGGGTGCGGGGCTCCGGGCGGGCGGCGCCGGGCGGGACCGCGGGTCCGGACGGCCGGGGACGGCGGGTTCCCGGGCCGGGGCCCGGCCCGGGGCCGGACAGTGGTCCTCCTGGGCCGTTGGCCGGGAAACGCCGGTGGCCCCGGGGCGCGGGTCCGCCACCGGGGCCCGGGACCTGGCCCCGCCGGTCAGGTGACCGCGGCGGCCGTTCTGCGCCAGGCGCGCTGGAAGGCGAAGCGCGAGGCCTCCACCTCGTGGCGCTGGTCGGCGTGGAGGACGCCGAGCGCGTAGGCCGTCGCCGGGGCGATGCGGGGCGTGCGGGCGGCGGTGGCGGCGGCCGTCGCGGCCTCGGCGGCGTCCCGGTGCCGGTCCAGGGCGCGGGCCGCCTCGTACAGGACGGGGTCCGGTTCGCCGCCCGTGCGCAGGGCCTCGGCGGCGTACCGGTGGAGGCGGAGCAGGAGCCGGGTGTGGTGCCAGGGCGCGTCCTGGGACTCGCCGGCGGCGAGGGCGAGGGCCTCGGCGTTGTACGGGTGGGCCGCCCGGTGCAGCGGGAGGGCGGCGACCGCGTCCAGGAGGCGCCGTTCGGCGACCCCGGCGGAGGCGTCCAGGACCTCGGCGGCGGGCGCGGCGGCGGCGGGCCCGAGCGGCACCTCGGAGGCGAGGAGGGCGACGGCGTCCGCGACCGCGTGGAAGCGGGAGGAGCCGAGCGCCTGGAGGGCCGTCGAGTGGGCGCGCGTACGGGCCAGGGTGAGCTGGCGTTCGAGCAGGGCCCCGGCGCGGGCCGCGCCCACCGAGAGCCCGGCCGGTTCGCCGCCCCGGGCGGCGGGGACGGGCCCGCCGCCCGGGGCGTTCGACAGGCGGGACAGCGCGTCCACCAGCCTGACCAGCCGGGAGGTGCACGCCTGCTCCACGGCCAGGGTCCCGGAGAGCCAGGCCAGCTCGGTGCGGAGCTGGTCGGCCCAGGCGGCGTCGAGCAGCGGCCGGAAGGTGTGGAGGGTGGCGCCGATCCGGCGGGCGGCGGCCCGCAGCGCCCGGGCCGCCTCCTCCGCCCCGGCCGTGTCGGAGCCGCTCTCGCCGTGCAGGCGCAGGCCGCGGAGGAAGTCCGCGGCGCGGGCGTGGAGGTACGGGGTCAGGACCTCGCCCGCCGTGACGTCCTGCGTGTGGTCAGGGTTGTGCACGCCTGCGCCTCCGCGCGTCGATGAGCATCTCCTGGACGTGCCGCAGGGGCCGGCCCTCGGGGTCGGTCGCGTGCCGCGTCCAGTTGCCGTCCGGGCCGAGGTGCCAGGAGGAGGTGGTGTCGGACATGCCGGTCTCCAGGAACCGGATGAGGGCCGCCCGGTGCGCCGGGTCGGAGACCCGGACCAGGGCCTCGATCCGGCGGTCCAGGTTGCGGTGCATCATGTCGGCGCTGCCGAACCAGACTTCGGGCTCGCCGCCGTTGCAGAAGGCGAAGACCCGGGAGTGCTCCAGGAAGCGGCCGAGGACCGAGCGGACCCGGATGTTCTCGGAGAGGCCGGGGACCCCGGGGCGCACGGCGCAGATGCCGCGGACCCAGATGTCGACGGGGACGCCGGCCCGCGAGGCCCGGTAGCAGGCGTCGATGACCGCCTCGTCCACCATCGAGTTCACCTTGATCCGCACGTACGCGGGCCGTCCGGAGCGGTGGTGGGCGATCTCCTTGGTGATCCGGGAGACCAGCCCGTCCCGCAGCGACTTGGGGGCGGTCAGCAGCCGCCGGTAGGTCTCGCGGCGGGAATAGCCGGAGAGCCGGTTGAACAGGTCGGAGAGGTCCGCGCCGACCTGCGGGTCGGCGGTGAGCAGGCCGAGGTCCTCGTAGAGCCGGGCCGTCTTGGGGTGGTAGTTGCCGGTGCCGACGTGCGAGTACCGGCGCAGGAGTTCGCCCTCCTGACGGACCACCAGGGAGAGCTTGCAGTGGGTCTTGAGGCCGACGAGGCCGTAGACGACGTGGCAGCCGGCCTCCTCCAGCTTGCGCGCCCACTTGATGTTGGCCTGCTCGTCGAAGCGGGCCTTGATCTCGACGAGGACGAGGACCTGCTTGCCGGACTCGGCGGCGTCGATGAGGGCGTCCACTATCGGGGAGTCGCCGGAGGTCCGGTACAGCGTCTGCTTGATCGCCAGGACGTCCGGGTCGGCCGCCGCCTGCTCCAGGAACGCCTGGACGGAGGTGGAGAAGGAGTCGTACGGGTGGTGCAGGAGCACGTCCCGCTCGCGCAGCGCGGCGAAGACGTCGGGCGCGGACGCGGACTCGACCTCGGCGAGGTCGCGGTGGGTGCCGGCGACGAACGTCGGGTACTTCAGCTCGGGCCGGTCCTGTCCGGCGATCCTGAAGAGTCCGGTCAGGTCGAGGAGGCCGGGCAGCGGGTAGACCTCGGCGTCGGAGACCTTCAGTTCGCGGACGAGCAGGTCGAGGACGTACGGGTCGATGGACTCCTCGACCTCCAGGCGGACGGGGGGCCCGAAGCGCCGCCGCATCAGCTCCTTCTCCAGGGCCTGGAGGAGGTTCTCGGCGTCGTCCTCCTCGACCTCCAGGTCCTCGTTCCTGGTCACCCGGAACATGTGGTGCGCCAGCACCTCCATGCCGGGGAACAGCTCTTCCAGGTGCGCGGCTATGACGTCCTCCAGGGGGACGTACCGCTGCGGGGACGCCTCCAGGAAGCGGGAGAGCAGCGGGGGGACCTTCACGCGCGCGAAGTGGCGGTGGCCGCTGACCGGGTTGCGCACGACGACGGCGAGGTTGAGCGAGAGTCCCGAGATGTACGGGAAGGGGTGCGCGGGGTCCACGGCCAGCGGGGTGAGGACGGGGAAGATCTGCTGGCGGAACAGGGTGAACAGCCGGGCCTGTTCCTTCTCGGTGAGTTCGGGCCAGCGGATCAGGTGGATGCCCTCGTCGGCCAGGGCCGGGGCCACGTCCTGCTGGTAGCAGGCGGCGTGCCGGGCCATGAGCTCGCGCGAACGGGTCCAGATGAGGTCGAGCACCTCGCGGGGCTGGAGGCCGGAGGCGGAGCGGGTGGCGACGCCGGTGGCGATGCGGCGCTTGAGGCCGGCGACCCGGACCATGAAGAACTCGTCCAGGTTCGAGGCGAAGATCGCGAGGAAGTTCGCCCGTTCGAGGAGGGGGGTCGTGGGGTCCTCGGCGAGTTCGAGGACGCGTTCGTTGAACGCGAGCCAGCTGCGCTCCCGGTCGAGGAAGCGGCCCTGCGGCAGCTCGTCGCCCAGGGGGGCGTCGTCCTGGTAGGCGTGGGGCCCCGCGTCCGTGCCGGAGTCGGGGCCGTTCGCGACGGCCTCGCCGGCCGTCCGGGGGCGGTGCGCGGCCATGGAACCGAGCGGGGGTGCGGCGGGCGGGGACGACGGCGTGGCGGAGGGCTGGACCGGGACCTCTGCGGGCTGCTGGCTCATGACCCCATTCTTCCGCGCGGGAGGCGGCTCGGGCGCGTCGGGACGGGCCGCGCCGGGACGGGCCGCGGGGGAGGGCAGCCTCCCCTTGGGAAGGCCGGACACGGAGCGCTTCATTGCGTGAGCGTCGCAAGCGCGTCTGAATGGCCGGTAACGACGACATGACGTCCGGGAATCGGGGGCGGGGCCGTGCGGGCCCCGCCCCCGGCCCTTTTCACGGAGGGTTACGGCTCCGCGCCGGGTTACGGGTACCGGGCGCGCAGGACGCGGAAGGCGGCGAGGACCGCGGGGGCGGCGAGGACCAGGAGGGTGCCGGTCTCGACGAGCCGGGCGGGCCAGAAGGGGGCGGTGTCAACCGCCCCCTGGGAAAACGGCGTTACGGGGAAACCGGTGTTACGACTCCGTGCGGTACATCAGGTCCACCTCGTGCGTGGCGAAGCCGAGCCCCTCGTACACCCGCACCGCCGCCGAGTTGTCCCCGTCCACGTACAGCATCGCCGTCGGCAGCCCCTGCGCCGCCAGGTGCCGCAGGCCGATCGCGGTGAGTGCCTTGCCGAGTCCGCCGCCCTGGGCCTCGGGCAGGATGCCGACCACGTACACCTCGCCGAGCCGCTCCTCGGCGTGCGTCTTCGTCCAGTGGAAGCCGATCAGCCGGCCGTCCTTCTCCGCGAGGAAGAAGCCCTTCGGGTCGAACCACGGCTCGGCGGTGCGGTCGTCCAGGTCCCGCCGGGTGAGCGAGCCCTGCTCGGGGTGGTGGGCGAAGGCGGCGGCGTTGACGGCGAGCCAGGCCGCCTCGTCCTGGCCGGGGACGAAGGTGCGGACGGTCACCCCTTCGGGCAGCACCGGCTCCGGCAGGCCGAGCGGGGCCAGGGGCCGCCGCAGTTGGCGCAGCTCGCGGAAGAGGGTCAGGCCGAGGACCTGGGCCAGGTGGCGGGCGGCCGGCTTGCCGCCGTGCGCCCAGACGCGCAGCCGCTTGCCGGAGGCGTCGAGCAGGGCGGTGCCGAGCGCCCGGCCGTGCCCGCGTCCGCGCCGGTCGGGGTGGACGACCAGCTCGGCGGCCGGGGCCTCGATCGGGTCGGTCTCCTCCAGCTGGGCGTAGCCGTAGAGCCGGGGGCCGGCGGTCAGCAGGAAGTGCCGCACCCCCTCGCGCCCGCCGTTGCGCAGGTAGAGCCGCCCCTGTTCGGACACGGCGTGCAGGCCGTCGGCGCGGTCCGCGGCCTCCAGGAGCTCCTGCACGTCCCGGACCTGCCCGGGGGTGAGCTCGTCGTACGTGTGGATCTGCCGTCCGGGTTCGAGGCCCGGTGCCGCGTCGGAAGTCATGGGAACGAGCCTACGGCGACACTTCGTCAGCCGACGGCAACTGTCTTGTAACCGGCCACCCCCTGTTGCGCTACGCGCGTTGACTCTAGGCTGCACGCGCAACGGGGAAGCAGATCAACGCCGCGGAACGGGGCAAGGGGACGAGTGGGAGAGATGGCAGCGACACCGAGGAAGAACAAGACGGCACGGCGCTTTCTGGCCGCCGGGGCGGGGCTCGCGACGGTCGGGGCGCTCGTCGCCGCGATGCCGTCGTCGGCCGGTGCCGCCGGGGGAGAGACCGCCGCCGCCGGGTACGGGAACGGCAAGGGCTGGGGCCGGATGGTCGACGTCCAGCTGCTCTCCTTCAACGACCTCCACGGCAACCTGGAGCCGCCGGCCGGGTCGTCCGGCCAGGTCGTCCGGGCCAAGGAGGACGGCACCACCGAGAAGGTCGACGCGGGCGGTGTCGAGTACCTGGCCACGCACCTGCGCCAGGCGCGCGAGGGGAACCGCTACTCCGTCACGGCGGCGGCCGGCGACCTCATCGGCGGCTCCCCGCTGCTGTCCGGGCTCTTCCACGACGAGCCGACCATCGGGGCCCTGAACAAGCTGGACCTGGACGTCACCTCGGTCGGCAACCACGAGTTCGACGAGGGCGCCGTCGAGCTGGCCCGCATGCAGAACGGCGGCTGCCACCCGACCGCCGGCTGCTTCGTCGAGGGCGAGAAGTTCAAGGGCGCCGACTTCCCGTACCTCGCCGCGAACGTGACGCGGGAGAAGACGGGCAAGCCGCTGCTCGACCCGTACTTCGTCTGGGAGAAGGACGGCGTCCGGATCGGCTTCATCGGCGTGACCCTGGAGGGCACCCCGAACATCGTCACCGCCGAGGGCGTCAAGGGCCTGAAGTTCGGCGACGAGGTCGAGACGATCAACAAGTACGCGAAGGTCCTGGAGCGCCAGGGCGTCAAGTCCATCGTCGCCCTGGTCCACGAGGGCGGCGCGCCGGCCTCGTCCTCGTACAACTACGACTGCGACAGCCCCGGTCCGGGCGACGGGATCTCCGGTCCGATCACCGAGATCGCCAAGAACGTCTCGCCGCAGGTCGACGCGCTGGTCACCGGCCACACGCACCAGGCGTACGTGTGCACGATCCCGGACCCGGCGGGCAAGCCGCGCCTGGTCACCTCGGCGTCCTCGTTCGGCAAGGTGTACACGGACACGACGCTGACGTACGACCGCGCCACCAAGGACATCGTGCGCACGGCCGTCGCCTCCGCCAACCACGTCGTCACCCGCGACGTGCCGAAGGCCGCGGACATGACGAAGCTGATCCAGGACTGGACGACGCTCGCGGCCCCGGTCTCCAACCGGCCGCAGGGCTTCATCGCCGCCGACATCAACGGCCGCGGTTCCACGGCGTACGAGAAGCCGCTCGGCGACGTGATCGCCGACGCGCAGCTGGAGGGCCTGGCCCCGGCGGACAAGGGCGGCGCGCAGCTGGCCCTGATGAACCCGGGCGGCATCCGGTCCGACCTGGTGTACAAGGCGTCCGGCGCCGAGGGCGACGGTGTGGTGACGTACGGCGAGTCCTTCACCGTGCAGCCCTTCACCAACATGATGAACGTGGTCGACCTGACCGGCGCGAACCTGATCGCCGCCCTGAAGCAGCAGGTCAGCGGGTCGAACCTGAACTCCGTCAAGATCCTCCAGGTCTCGAAGGGCCTCACGTACACGCTCGACCTGACCAAGACGGGCGCGGACCGCGTCGTCGAGGGCACGATCCGGCTGAACGGTGAGCCGATCGACCCGTCGAAGACCTACCGGGTCGCGATGAACGAGTTCCTCGCGGGCGGCGGCGACGGCTTCCCGGCCCTGGCCACCGGCACGAACAAGCTGGTCGGCGCCTCGGACCTCGACGTCTTCAACGCCTACCTGGCGACCCGCTCGTCGGCGGCGGCGCCGCTGCCGGTGCCGGCCGCGAACCGCATCACCGTCATCAAGTAATCCGTACGGGAGGGGCGGCGAACCGTTTCGGCGGGGCGTCGCCCCTCCGCCGTTCCGGGGTGGCGCCCCTTTCCGTTTCCCCGTGCCGCACCCTGGCCATGGTTGAAGTGGACCTGTCATAGTGCGGTGCCATGGACCGACGACGATTCCTCGTGGGAACCGCGGCCGCCGGGGCCGCCCTGCTCGTCGGGGCGCCCGCCGCCTCGGCCGTGGACGTACGGGCGTGGATGGCCGCGCACGGGGACGGGACCGAGCTGAACCGGCTCACCATCCCCGGCACGCACGACTCCGGCGCCCGGTTCGGCGGCCCCTGGAGCGAGTGCCAGAACACCACGATCGCCCAGCAGCTGGACAGCGGCGTCCGGTTCCTGGACGTGCGGTGCCGGGTGACCGGCGGGTCGTTCGCGATCCACCACGGGTCCTCGTACCAGAACATGATGTTCGGGGACGTGCTGATCGCCTGCCGGGACTTCCTCGCCGCGCACCCCTCCGAGACCGTCCTCATGCGGGTCAAGCAGGAGCACTCCGAGGAGTCCGACGCCGCCTTCCGGGCCGTCTTCGACGACTACCTGGACCGCCGCGGCTGGCGCCCCCTCTTCCGCATCGGGGACCGGCTGCCGCTCCTGGGCGAGGCCCGCGGGAAGGTCGTCCTCATCGCCGACAACGGCGGCCTCCCGGGCCTCAAGTGGTGGGACGGGGAGCAGATCGCCCTCCAGGACGACTGGAACGCGCTGCCCGACGCCAAGTACCCCAAGATCCAGGAGCACTTCCGCGCCGCCGTCGCCCGGCCCGGAAAGCTCTACGTCAACTTCGTCAGCACCTCCGCGTACCTCCCGCCCCGCTGGAACTCCGACCGGCTCAACCCCCTCGTCCACGGCTTCCTCGACGGCGCCGAACTGGCCGGCCGGACCGGGCTCGGGATCGTCCCCCTGGACTTCCCGAACACCCGGTCAGGGCTGGTCGAGGCCCTCCTCCGGCACAACTGAGGCCCCGCCCGGCGGCGGCGTCGGCGCCCCCGGCAGCCGGACCGTCGCCACCGTGCCGCCGCCCTCCGCCGGGGCCAGCGCGACCGTGCCGCCCGCCTGCCGGACCGTGCGCGCCACGATCGACAGGCCCAGGCCGGAACCGGGCAGGCTGCGGGCCGACGGTGAGCGCCAGAAGCGCTCGAAGACGTGCGGCAGCTCGTCGGGCGGGATGCCGGGCCCGTGGTCGCGGACCGTCAGCTCGCCCCGCATCAGGGTCACCTCGACCGTGCCCCGGGGCGGCGAGAACTTCACCGCGTTGTCCAGGACGTTCACCAGGGCCCGTTCGAGCGTCGCCCCCTCCGCCCGCACGTACCAGGGCGCCAGGTCCGTGACGAAGACCAGCTCCGGGCCCCGCAGCCGCACCCGGTCCAGGGCCGCGCGCAGGATCGTGTGCAGCGGGACCACCTCCAGGGGCCCCGGCCGCACCGCGTCCGGCCGGGCCAGCTCCTGGAGGTCGCCGATCAGCGATGCCAGCTCCGTCATCTGCGCCTTCACCGACGCCATCAGCGCCCGCCGGTCCTCCGGCGGGATCGCCCGGCCCGTCTCCTCGCTGCGCGCGAGGAGTTCGACGTTCGTCCGGAGCGAGGTCAGCGGCGTCCGCAGCTCGTGCCCCGCGTCCGCGATCAGCCGCGCCTGCCGGTCCCGGGAGGTCGCGAGCGCCGCCGTCATCGCGTTGAACGAGCGCGACAGGCGGGCGATCTCGTCCTCGCCCTCCACGGGGATGCGGACGGTCAGGTCCTCGGTCGCCGCCACGTGCTCGACCGCCCCGGTCAGCCGGTCCACCGGCGCCAGACCCGTCCGCGCCACCCACAGGCCGGCCGCGCCCGCGCCGACGACCCCGATGCCGGAGACCAGGAGCAGCACCCAGCGCAGCGTGGACATCGAGTTGTCGATCTCGGAGAGCGGCCGGGCGAGGGAGACCGCGATCCCGGGCGTCCTCTCCTGCGGATAGGTGTAGACGCGCATCTCGCGTCCGCCGGCGTCCTTCACCGTGTGCAGGACGTCCTCCAGGCGCCCCTGCGCCACCGCGAGGTCGCCGCTGCCGACGGGGATCGCCGCCTCCCCCGAGGTGCACACGCTCCCGTCGGCGAGGATCACCCGCACCGTGTACGAGCCCGCCACCGACGGCGGAGCGGTGCCCTGGCGGCAGAACGACAGGATGTTCTGCGCCCCGCCCGGGTCGAGCCGGGTGGAGCTCAGCGAGGAGTCCAGCTCGGCCTCCAGCTGCTCCCGCGTCACGAACCAGCACGCCAGCGACACCGCCGCCACCGCGACCGCCACCGCGACGGCGGTGAGCAGGGCGAGCCGGGAGCGCAGCGGCCGGGAGCGGAACCAGGCCAGGGGGGCGAAGCGGGTGCCGGAGGGCTTCGGGTGCGGCGGCCGCGCCGGAGGAACCGTCGTCACTCCCCGCCCCCTCCGCGCAGCACGTACCCCACGCCCCGCACCGTGTGCACCAGGCGCGGCTCGCCGCCCGCCTCCGTCTTGCGCCGCAGGTACATCACGTACACGTCCAGGGAGTTCGAACTCGGCTCGAAGTCGAAGCCCCACACCGCCTTGAGGATCTGCTCCCGGGTCAGCACCTGGCGCGGGTGCGCCAGGAACATCTCCAGGAGCGTGAACTCGGTCCGCGTCAGCTCCACGCTCCGGCCGCCCCGGGTCACCTCCCGGGTGACGAGGTCCATCCGCAGGTCCTCGAAGGACAGCGCGTCCTCCCCGGCCGGGGAGGCGGCCGCCGACGCGTACGAGCTGCGGCGCAGCAGGGCCCGGATGCGGGCGAACAGCTCGTCGAGCTCGAAGGGCTTCACGAGGTAGTCGTCCGCGCCCGCGTCGAGCCCGGTGACCCGGTCGCCCACGGCGTCGCGGGCGGTGAGCATCAGGATCGGCACGGTCGACCCCGACGCCCTGATCCGGCGGGCCGCCGTGAGCCCGTCCATGCGGGGCATCTGGACGTCGAGGACGACGAGGTCGGGGGCGTACGACTCCACGGCGGCGAGCGCGTCCAGGCCGTCCACGGCCTCCCGCGTCCCGTACCCCTCGAAGGCGAGGCTGCGGCGCAGGGCCTCCCGCACGGCGGGCTCGTCGTCCACGACGAGGATGCGCTCGGCCCCGTCCCGCTGTCCCGTCACGTGTCCGGTCGTGTGTCCCGTCATGGGGGCAGCGTCCCACGCGTTCAGGCGGCACCGCCCGCGCGCAGTCCCGCCAGGTCGGCCTTGACCGTGTCGACGGGGATCGCGAACCCCAGGCCGACGCTCCCGGCCGTGGAGCCGCCCGAGGAACCGGGCGCGTACATGGCCGAGTTGATCCCGATGATCTCGCCGTCCATGTTGATCAGCGCACCGCCGGAGTTCCCCGGGTTGAGCGAGGCGTCGGTCTGGAGCGCCTTGTACGTCGTCTTCGACGCTCCGGTGTCGCCGTTGAACCGCTGCCCGCCGAACTCGAACGGCCAGCCCTGCCGGGAGTCGTACCCCTGCCCCTGCCCCTGGTCCCGGCCCTCGCCCTTCGCCACGGTCACGTCCCGGTCCAGGGCGGAGACGATGCCGCTGGTGACGGTCCCGGTCAGGCCCTCGGGGGAGCCGATCGCCACCACCTGGTCACCCACCCGCACGTCCTTCGAGTTCCCGAGCGCGGCGGCCCTCAGGCCGGAGGCGTCCTTCACCCTGATCAGCGCCAGGTCCTTGCCGGGGTCGGTGCCGACGACCTCGGCCGGGCGGGTGCGGCCGTCGCCGAGGCGCACGGTGACCGACGAGGCGCCCGCGATCACGTGGTTGTTGGTGACGATCTCGCCGCCGGAGGTGATGACCACGCCCGAGCCGGTGGACCCGCCGGAGCCCGAGTCCGCGGAGATCTCCACGATGGACGGGGAGACGGCGGCGGCGACCCCGGCGACCGTGCCCGTGCCGCGCGCCGCCACGTTCGTGCCGGCCACGGGGGCGGAGGCCGCGACGGGCGCTCCGTCGGAGGCGAGCCGTCCGACCAGCGTCGCCGTGCCGCCGCCGACCGCCGCGGCGGCGACGGCGACGGCCACGAGGAGCCCCGTGCCGCGCCGCGCCCGGCGGCGGGGGCCCGGGGCGGGGGAGGGGGAGGAGAACGGCCCGGTGCCGTACGGCGGCGTCGGCCCGTACGGCGGCACCGGCGCGTACGGCGGCCTCGGCGGGTGGGCGGGCTGCGGCTGCTGCTCGTGGTGGTCCGTCATGGGAACGACTCTCGGAGCCGTCCATGAGAATTGTCTGAGGACCGGCTGAGAAGCCCGACAGAAGACCGTATGCCCGATATAAGGACCGATGCGGGGAGGTCGGGGGCAAGGGCGTCGGCCCCTGTCGCGTCCGCCCGGGAGACCGGGAGACCGGGGGCGCGGGGACACCGGGCCCCCGGCAGCATCCGCCCGGGGAGGCCGGGCGCGGGCCCGTCAGCCCCCGTCGCACCCGCAGGAGCGCCGCACGATCAGGGCCGACGGGAAGAGCCTCACCCGCTCGCGGCGCGAACCCGTCACCCGCAGCGAGTCGTCCAGGACCAGGTCCACCGCCGCCCGGGCCATCGCCGGACGGTCCGAGAAGACCGTGGTCAGCGGCGGATCGGTGAGCGCCGCCTCCTTCACGTCGTCGAAGCCCGCCACCGCCAGCTCCGCGGGCACCTCGATCCGCAGCTCGCGCGCCGCCCGGAGCACGCCGAACGCCTGGTCGTCGGTGGAGCAGAAGATGGCCGGGGGCCGGTCGGGGCCGGCGAGCAGTTCGAGGGCGATCCGGTAGGCGTCGTAGCGGTTGTACGGGGCCTCGAAGAGCCGGCCCTCGACGGAGCGGCCCGCCTCCAGCATGGCGCGCCGCCAGCCCTCGACGTGGTCCGCGACCGGGTCGCCGATCGCCGGGGTGGTCGGGACGCCGCCGAGGCACGCCACGTACGGGTGGCCGTGCTCCAGGAGGTGCCGGGTGGCGAGCTGGGCGCCGCCGATGTCGTCGGTGACCACGGCCACGTCGTCGATCGCCTCGGGCCGCTCGTGCAGCAGCACCACGCGCGCGTCCCACGCCTCGATCTCGCTCGCGGCCTGCTCGCTCATGCCCTGGCTGACCAGGATCAGTCCGGAGACCCGCATGCCGAGGAAGGCGCGCAGGTAGTGGATCTCGCGCTCGGTCCGGTAGTCGGAGTTGCCGACGAGGACCATCTTGCCGCGCTCGGCCGCGGCCTGTTCGACCGCGTGCGCCATCTCCGCGAAGAAGGGCTGGCGGGCGTCCGGGACGATCATGCCTATGAGGTCGGTGCGCCGGGAGGCCATCGCCTGGGCCACGCGGTCGGGGCGGTAGCCCAGCTCCTTGATGGCGGCGAGGACACGCTCGCGCGTGGCCGGGGCGACCGGCCGTGGTCCGTTGTTGATGACGTAGCTCACGACCGCGGTCGAAGTACCCGCCAGTCGAGCTACGTCATCCCGCGTCACCTTGGCCACGCGCGGAAGTCTACGCGGGGGGACCTACCTACCGGCAGGCCGCATGGTGGCGCCCGTCACGTTCCCGTCCTCCAGGGGGGTGACGTCCTCCGTGGCTCCCTTGACGCGGGCGTCCGCGCGACCCCCCTTTCCGGCGCGGCCGGCCGCACGGGCCTCCTCCGCCGCCCGCTCCACCTTCTCGGGGGCGACGAAGCGGTAGCCGACGTTCCGGACGGTGCCGATCAGGGACTCGTGCTCGGGACCGAGCTTCGCCCGCAGCCGCCGCACGTGGACGTCGACCGTACGGGTGCCGCCGAAGTAGTCGTACCCCCACACCTCCTGGAGGAGCTGCGCGCGCGTGAAGACCCGGCCCGGGTGCTGGGCGAGGTACTTGAGCAGCTCGAACTCCTTGAAGGTCAGGTCCAGGACCCGGCCCTTCAGCTTCGCGCTGTACGTCGCCTCGTCCACCGACAGGTCGCCGTTGCGGATCTCCATGGGGGAGTCGTCGGAGACGATCTGCCGCCGGCCCGTCGCGAGCCGCAGCCGCGCCTCGACCTCGGCCGGTCCCGCCGTGTCGAGGAGCACGTCGTCGACGCCCCAGTCGGCGGTGACGGCCGCGAGGCCGCCCTCCGTGACGACCAGGATCAGCGGACAGCCGGGCCCGGTGGAGCGCAGCAGCTGGCAGAGCGAGCGGATCTGAGGGAGGTCGCGCCGGCCGTCGACGAGGATCACGTCCGCGCCGGGGGTGTCCACGAGGGCCGGGCCCTCGGCCGGGGCCACCCGGACGTGGTGCAGCAGCAGGCCGAGTGCGGGAAGCACCTCGGCCGACGGCTGGAGGGCGTTGGTGAGAAGGAGCAGAGAACTCATCGCCCACCACCTGCCCGGATCGTCGTCGTGCAGTCGTGCTCGGTTCGCTCGCCCATAAGGTCGGTTCCTCCTCGGTCCCTGCGAGGTCGTCGTGGCACTGCTTCGTACGGCTCGCGCGCTGCTGGTCGCCGGTTGCTCCCACGCCCTGAGAGCTTCTGTTCACTCCTCCGTAACAACGACCCGAAAACGCAAAAGGACCCGGCGGCTGCGTCGCCCGGTCCTCTGTCCAGCAGGATAACCCACATGCCTTCCGGGCGGGGGGCGGATGTCACGCGGAGGATGTCTTCCCGCTCACTTCCGGCCCCCGGACCGGCCCGCGCGCGCATGGCCCATCATGGGGAGCGGCGCGCACACGAACGAAGGGAGCGCCGCTGTGGCAGCGGGAACCATCCGCTACTGGGCCGCGGCCAAGGCCGCCGCCGGTGTCGCCGAGGAGCCGTACGCCGCCGAGCACCTGGCCGAGGCCCTGGACGCGGCCCGCGCGAAGCACCCGGGCGAGTTCGCCCGGGTCCTCCTGCGGTGCTCGTTCCTGGTCGACGGCGATCCGGTGGGCACCCGGAGCCATGAGACGGTACGGCTTGCCGAGGGCGGCACGGTCGAGGTGCTCCCCCCGTTCGCAGGAGGGTGAACCCCAGAGCATGAGCAACGACCAGCACGACGACCCGTACGCGCACGGGCAGCAGGGCCCCGACGTCGCACAGACGTGGGAGGGCCAGACCTGGGACACCCAGTACCAGCCGGCGGTCCGGCCCCGGCCGCAGCACCCGGAGCCGCAGCCGCCCGCGTACGACACGGGGCACGGGGCCCCTCGGGAGGGGTACGCGCCGCAGCCTTACGGGGCCGAGCCTTACGGGGCCGAGTCGTACGGATCCCAGTCGTACGGAGGCCAGGTCCACGATCCGCAGCCGTACGGAGCCCAGGTCCACGACCCGCAGGCGTACGGACAGCACACTCACGGACAGCACACCTACGGACAGCAGCCCCCCGCCCCGCAGGCGTCCGCCCCGCAGGGGGAGGTCCCGTACGGGTCGGCCCCGCAGGCGTACGAGCCGTACGCGGGCGCGTACCAGCCGCAGCCCCAGCCGGTCGCGGTCCCGGCCGCCGCCTCCGCCCCGGGCCCGGCCCCGGACCCCGCCGTCCCCGCCCCGGTGCCGGGGCACGCGCGGGCGTCCGCCCCCGTGGCCGACGCCGGGCCCGCCTACTCCTCGCCCACCACCTCCGGGAACACCCGGATCACCGACGCCCAGCGCGCCCGGGCCGAGGGCCGGTCGCCGGTCATCGAGCCCGGGATGCGGCCGGCCGCGCTGACCGCCGTGCTCGGCCTGCTGCTGGCCGGCGGCGCCGCCCTCGGCCCGTACGGACTCCTCCTCCCGCTGGTCCTGCTCCAGGGCCTCACCGCCGCCGGCTGGTTCCGGCTCAACGGCATGTGGCCCGCCCGGCAGGGCATCGCCCTCGCCTTCGCCGGCGGCCTCGCCGCCGACGCGGCCCTGCTCGTCACCGGCCGGGAGCACACGGCCGCCGCGGTCCTGGGCACGCTCGGCGTCTGGGTGCTGCTCTGCCTCGTCCTCCAGCTGCGCAGCCACGCCGACCCGGACGAGCGGATGTACGGCCTGACGGCGACGGTCACCTCGGCGGCGCTGACCGTCATGGCGGCCGGACACCTCGGCGCCGTGCCGGACGCGGTGGCCGTGGGCGGGGCAGCGGTCGCCGCCGCCGTCCTGGCCAAGGCCCTTCCGCTGCCCGGACCGGTGTCGTTCGCCGCCGCCCTGCTCGCGTCGGCGGGCGCCGGGTTCGCGGTCGGCGCCCTCACGGGCACGGGGGCGCCGGGGGCGCTGCTCGGTCTCGGCGCCGGGGTCTGCGCGCTGCTCGGCCTGCGGGTCGCCAGTTACGACTACCCGTCCCGTTTCGTCCACATGACGGCGGGCGTCGCGCTGCCGCTGACCGCCGCCGTGCCCGCCGTGTACCTGCTCGGCCGCGTCCTGGTCTGAGACCCTGATGTCACCCGGAGAGCGTCCGGGTGCGGGAACCAACCGGCCCCCCGGCACGTCGATCTTCGTGTCGGGGGGCCGAAATCTTCACGGGGGGTCGTACAGCCCATGCGAGCACTGCGGATTCTGCTGGTCCTGGCCGTCGTCCTCGGCGGGATCTTCGTCGGGGTGGACCGCCTGGCCGTGGCGTACGCGGAGTCGGAGGCGGCGGGCCGGGTGAAGCTCTCCGGTGCGCGGAGCGAGTCGATCGAGGTCGACATCAAGGGCTTCCCCTTCCTCACGCAGGTCGCGGCCAAGCGGCTCGACGAGGTCGACGTGCGGGCGACCGGCATCCAGGCGCAGGCGGGCGACCGGAAGATCCGGGTCGGCGAGCTGAACGTCACCCTGCGGGACGTGACGGTGACCGGCGACTGGACGGGCGCGAGGGCGGGCTCCGCGCACGGCACCGCCCTCATCTCGTACGCGGACCTCACCGCCGCCTCCGAGCGCGAGGCCACCGTCGCCTACGGCGGCGACGGCAAGGTGAAGGTCACCGGCAGCGTGAAGGTCCTGGGCCGCTCCCTGACCCGTACGGTCCTCTCGACGGTGTCCGTGGTGAACGGCGACACGATCCGGTTCCACGCCGACGAGGTGCCCGGTGAGGGCATCCCGGGCGTGGAGGACCTGGTCCGCACCCGCACCGACTTCGAGAGCACGCTGCGCGTGCTGCCGGGCATGAAGGTGGAGAAGGTCGAGCCGCGCCCGGAGGGCCTGGCGGTCGCCGTGACGGGCACGGACATGGCCCTGGCGGGCTGACCCGCCGCACGGCCTTCGCCGCGCGTCCCTCTCCGCCGGGCCCCTTCCGTCCGGCCCCTTCCCTCCGGCTCCTCCGTCCGGCCCGTGCGCCCTCTCGCGCCCCCGGTCGGCCACATGCTGAGACGGCACCGTCCGGCCCGCAGAAACAAGAGGCGGGCACCCCCGCGCGGAGGGGTCCGGAACCACTCGGCGCGGGGACCGAATCCCACATCTCGGACGATCGAGTCTCAAAATGCGACACACCGGTGACACGGCCGCCTGTCCGTCCCTACGATCGAGGGCATGAAGCGACAGGCGGACCTCACGGAGCGGCGGGCAGTGGACCTGTGCCGCGTCGCCGCCATGCTCTGTCGCCCCTTCTGAGCGGGACGCCGCCCCCGCCCTTCCTCACGGCCCGCCGACCGACGTCGGGGCCACCCCTGTGGAGCCGTACGCCGTCGTCCGCACGGTCCGACGCGCAGCCGCACCACTCGCACCGCACCGCCGCACACTGCCCCGGAGGAGAACAACATGGCTCGCAGCGACGTCCTGGTCGACGCGGACTGGGTCGAGGCCAACCTCGACAACCCGCAGGTCGCCCTCGTCGAGGTGGACGAGGACACCTCGGCCTACGAGAAGAACCACATCCGCAACGCCATCCGGATCGACTGGACCAAGGACCTCCAGGACCCGGTGCGCCGCGACTTCATCGACCAGGAGGGCTTCGAGAAGCTCCTCTCGGCCAAGGGCATCGCGAACGACACCACGGTCGTCCTCTACGGCGGCAACAACAACTGGTTCGCCTCCTACGCCTACTGGTACTTCAAGCTCTACGGCCACCAGGACGTGAAGCTCCTCGACGGCGGCCGCAAGAAGTGGGAGCTGGACTCCCGCGACCTGGTCGACGGCTCCGAGGTCCCGAACCGCCCGGCCACCGCGTACAAGGCCAAGCCCCAGGACGCCTCGATCCGCGCCTTCCGCGACGACGTCGTGGCCGCGATCGGCACCCAGAACCTGGTCGACGTCCGCTCGCCCGACGAGTTCTCCGGCAAGCTGCTCGCCCCGGCGCACCTCCCGCAGGAGCAGTCGCAGCGCCCCGGCCACGTGCCGAGCGCCCGCAACATCCCGTGGTCGAAGAACGCCAACGACGACGGCACCTTCAAGTCGGACGACGAGCTGAAGGCCCTCTACGAGGCCGAGCGGGTCGACCTGGCGAAGGACACCGTCGCCTACTGCCGCATCGGCGAGCGCTCCGCGCTCACGTGGTTCGTCCTGCACGAGCTGCTCGGCGTCCCGAACGTCAAGAACTACGACGGCTCGTGGACCGAGTACGGCTCCCTCGTGGGCGTGCCGATCGAGCTCGGCCCCGCCAAGTAACCCCTCCGGACCCCCCTTCACCCGGACCCCTCGACCGTAAGGACGGAAACACCATGTGCGGAGCGCAGCCCGGCGGCCCCGACGCCTCGACGATCAAGCCCGGCGAGACCACCATCCAGGGCTTCGTGACCAAGGACGGCGAGCCCGTCACCGGTTACGTCCGCCTCCTGGACTCGACCGGCGAGTTCACGGCCGAGGTCCCGACCTCCGCCACCGGACAGTTCCGCTTCTACGCGGCCGAGGGCACCTGGACCGTCCGCGCCCTGGTCCCGGGCGGCACCGCCGACCGCCAGGTCGTGGCGCAGAAGGGCGGCCTGGCGGAGGTCGCCATCGCGGTCTGACCCGCTGACACCGTCCCCCGCGCAGACCGGCGCCGGGGACGCCCGCGGGCCTCGCGGCGCCGGGCCGGCCACCAGACGGACCGGGACGGCGCGAAGCCCCGCGTACCGGCCGGAGGGCCGTGCCTCCTGGGGGGTTGGACGCCGTTCCCGGACGTGAGGCACGGCCCTCCGGTCCGTCCGCGCGCGCCCTGCCGCGCGCGGGCCGCCGGACGTACGCTGAGGGTGTGTACGCACGCCGCCGGCACGTCTACTTCTGGCTGATGGCCGCCTGCCTGGTCCTCTTCGTGGGCGCCTGGGCCGTCGTACGCCTCTTCTCGACGCCGGCCGCCGTCGCCATGTGCGTCGTCGCCATGGTCGTCCCCCCGGTCGCCGCGGTGGTCGCCAACCGCCGGGGCCCCGAGGACCGCTGGTGGGACGACCCCTCCGGGGACCCGAAGTCGGACGAGTGGTGGGACGAACTGGACCGCCGGAAGCGCCGGGAGCGCTAGGCCGTTTCGTTCAGATCATCTGATCGTTGTTCCGGGTGTGTCGTTGAGCGACGTGCGGCGGTCGCGGATCGAAACGTTGTTGCCGAGCCGGACGCCCGGACGGGGGCGGTGGCGGTGGCGGGGCCACCGTGAGGTGATCGATGCGATCGCCTGGAAGTCCCAGACCGGATCGCGGTGGGTCCACCTGCCGGAGAAGTGCGGGAACCGGCAGGGGGCCAACGTGGGCAGGAGCACTTCGCGCTGCTGTTCTCCGGGGTGGCGGAGGGGTGAGGCGCACGCGTTCGACGTCATGGTGGCGCCCCCGCGGCAGTTCCCGAGCGGGGTCAGCCGGCCGGTGAGTCGCTGACCTTGCTCACCGGGCTGATCTCCATCTTCCCGTCGCCCTCGCCGTCGGTGACGGCGAGCGTGCCCGCCGGCCACCTCAGGGTGAAGGGCTCGGTCTCGTTCGGGGGCGTCACCACCATGTCGGTCAGCCGCACGCCGGAGCCGCCGGTGTTGTTGACCGGGAACGTGATGTTGAAGGCGGCGGTCTCGCCTTCCTTGAGGATCTGCGGTGCGGCCTGCTCGCCGTTGCGGTGCACGGAGAAGGTGTCGCCCAGGGACGTCTTGAGATCGACACCCGGGAAGCCGCTGATGCGGCAGTCGGCGCCGGCGACGTTCTTGAAGGTGACGGTGACGACGCCGTTCGTCTCGTCCGTGGTGTTGTTGGCGGCGGTGGCGTCGAGCACGCCGGAGCGGCACATGTCGACCTTGCCCCCGTTGGTGTCACCGGTGTTGCTGCCGGCGCCCTGGTCGCTCCCGCCGGTGCCGGTGCCGGCGCTCTGGTCCGCCTTGCCCGCCCCGCCGGTACCGTCCGTCCTGCCCGCCCCGCCGGTGCCGCCGGTCTGGGTGCTGCCCAACGCACTGCCGTCGCCGTTGCAGGCGGTGAGGGCGAGAGCGAGGACAGCGGTGAGTGCTGCGCCGATGGTGGCGGTGCGCTTGCGGGAGCGGAGCGTCGTACGCATGTGAATTCCCCGAATACATGGCGGTCGAGTACGGAGGTGCAGTCGCGGCCCGGAAGGCGCGGGGAGCCGCTGCCCACTTGACCTGCTGACACCTGAAGCATTCCGCCCGCCGCTCACGTTTGGCTACCGCCTCACTTACGTCCTGCTGCCGTCCCTCGGCACGGCGGCACCCGCCCTTCCTCCGGTCCGCACGATGATCCGGACGACATGCCCCAGGGCGTGCGTGCCGGGCGCCGCCGGGCGGACGGGACTTTCGGCACCCGCCCCGGGCGCCGCGGCTCGGGCCGGACTTTCCGGACACGGATCGGAGCGCGTGCCGGGCCGCGTCAGACGGCGGCCCTCCGTCCGCGCCGCTCGCGGACGGTGACGTGACAGGCCAGGAGCAGGGCGAGGGTCGGGCCGACGACTCACGGCCAGCGGCGTCACGCCCCCGGCCAGGCACGCCACGAGCGTCACCGCCTGGGCGGCCTCGGTGCGCCCGAGCGCCGTGCGCAGCGGAAGGGCCCCGGTGAGCGCCCGCCCGAGCTCGTGGCACACCCGGGCGTTCACCGCGGCCCCCGCGATCCCGCAGGCGATCGAGAAGGCCACGGTCCGGGCCTCGGCGGCCGCCCCCGCGCCCTCCAGGTCGCCGGGACCGAGCCCGCCGGCGAGCAGGGGGACGACGAGGAAGCAGAACAGCGCCGGCACGACCGTCTGCCCGGCCGTGAGCACCAGGGCCCCGATCAGGGAAGCACGGTGACCGGTCCTCACGCCTCTCCTCGAAGCGGGCGGACGCCGGCCGTCCGGAGCCTGCTCCGGTCCGGTGGGGCGTCCGTACGGGTGTTCCGGGGCCGTGCCTCAGTAGACGAGCGCCTGCGTCCCGTCCGCCATCGCCTCCTGGACGAAGACCTGCGCGCCGGCGATGCGGACGCCCTCCAGGACGTCCCGCTCCGTGATCTCGCGGCGGGCCGCGCACTGGGTGCAGAGCGTCACGCGTCCGGCCGCCAGGATCGAGTCGATCAGGTCCGGCAGCGGCGCCGCGTGCGGGAGGTCGAACTCGGCGGCCCGGCCCGGGAGGGCGAACCAGGAGGACTCCCCGGTCAGCCAGAGCGACACCTCGACGCCGCTGGCGACGGCGACGGCGGCCACCGTGAAGGCCTGCGAGCAGCGTTCGGGGGCATCGGCCCCCGCGGTCACCTTGATCACGAGCTTCTTCGCCATACGCCGAACTGTAATGCGAAGCGTCACAACCTCGTGCGTCCCCCGTGTGCCGGCCGGCGGCGGTGTCGCGTACACCGCCGTCATGATCGACCGCACCGGCCGGACCGCCCCCCACCCCTTCACCGAGGGCAGCTTCACCGAGGGCGACGAGGACGAGATCCACCACGCCGACGTGCGCGACCTGCCGCTGCCCGCCGCCGTCGGCGCGACGCCCGGCCCGAAGGCCCTGCCGGACGGGGGCGGGGCACCGCCCCGGAGGACTTCGCGGACGACGTCGACGTACCCGGCACGAGCCCGTGCGCCTTCCGGGAGAAGAAGCCGTACGGACCCGAGCAGACCCGCTGGCCCACGTCCGGGCCGGGGGACGCCCTCGCGCCGATCACCCGGACCCGCCGGGGCGGGGCGCTCGCCGTGCCGTTCCGGCAGACGGTGACCCCGCGGAACCAGCCGCTCGGCCGACCGCCCCGCGCGAGACCCACCTCGCCGAGAGAGCCGGGCCCCGGCGCACTAAGCTGGGGTCCGGCCCGTTCCGCCTTCACACCTCAGTCGAGGAGCACCCCGTGATCGTTTTCTTCGAAGCTCTGCTGGTCCTGGTCTGCGTCGGCGTGCTCGCCTTCGCGGGGCTGACCGTGAAGAAGCTGTACCAGGGCCAGCGGTAATCCCCTCTAGAGAACGCCAGAGCTGCTCATGATCGAGATTCCGTCCGACCTCAATCCGGACCTCGTCCCCCTCGCGTTCCTGCTCGGTACGTGGGAGGGCGCGGGCGTCTCCGACTTCCCCGGCGCGGAGAAGTGCAACTTCGGCCAGTCCGTGACCTTCAGCCACGACGGCCGGGACTTCCTGGAGTACCACTCGCACTCCTGGGTCCTGGACGAGAAGGGCGAGAAGGTCCGCCCGCTGGAGAGCGAGAGCGGCTACTGGCGGATCGACAAGGACCGCAAGGTCGAGGTCGTCATGGTCCGTGACCAGGGCGTCGTGGAGATCTGGTACGGCGAGCTGGCCGACCAGAAGCCGCAGATCGACCTGGCCACCGACGCCGTCGCCCGGACGGCCGCCTCGGGCCCGTACAGCGGCGGCAAGCGGCTGTACGGCTACGTCAAGAGCGACCTGATGTGGGTGGGCGAGAAGGCGACCCCCGAGGTCCCGCTGCGGCCGTACATGTCGGCGCACCTGAAGAAGGTCGTCACGCCGGAGGAGGTCGCGGAGATGGCCCGCAACCTGCCGGACATGCCGGACGACGGCATCGCCTTCTTCCGTTAGGAACGGCCGGGGGCATGGGTCGGCGCGCCGCGCCCTCCTACACTGGGGGGCGTGGTGAGCACCGACTGGAAGAGCGACCTGCGGCAGCGCGGCTACCGGCTGACGCCCCAGCGCCAGCTTGTCCTGGAGGCCGTCGACGCGCTGGAGCACGCGACGCCCGACGACATCCTCTGCGAGGTCCGCAGGACCGCCTCCGGGGTGAACATCTCCACCGTGTACCGGACCCTGGAGCTCCTGGAGGAGCTGGGGCTCGTCAGCCACGCGCACCTGGGGCACGGCGCCCCGACGTACCACCTCGCCGACCGGCACCACCACCTCCACCTGGTCTGCCGGGACTGCTCCGGAGTGATCGAGGCGGACGTCGAGGTGGCCGCCGAGTTCACCGGGAAGCTCCGCGAGACCTTCGGCTTCGAGACGGACATGAAGCACTTCGCGATCTTCGGCCGGTGCGGCGAGTGCGCGCGGAAGGCCCCGGGGTCCCCGGACGGCGGGAAGCCCCCGGCGGGCGAGTAGGGCCCCGACGGGCCCCGACGGGCCGGGACAGGGCCCGGCGCGGGCCGGGACCCGGGCGGACGCCGGCCCCGGACGGCCTCCCGGTCCCCGTGGCCGGGCGGTTCGTGGACACCGGGCCGTAGGCTTTCCCGTATGCAGCGACATTCAACGACCAGCCCTCTGCTGTCCCTTCCCGGCGCCGTCGCCGCCGAAGGCCGCGACGAAGGTGTCGCCGCGCACTACGGCGACCTGTTCCGGGAGCAGCGCGCCCTCTCCGAAGGAGAGGGTTTCGTCGACCTCTCGCACCGCGGCGTCGTCACCGTCTCCGGCGACGACCGGCTGAGCTGGCTGCACCTGCTGCTCACCCAGCACATGACCGACCTGCCGCCCGGCCGGGCGACCGAGGCGCTGATCCTCTCCGCCAACGGGCACATCGAGCACGCCCTGTACCTCGTGGACGACGGCGAGACGGTGTGGGCGCACGTCGAGCCGGGCACGCAGGGCGAGCTGATCGCCTACCTGGAGTCGATGAAGTTCTTCTACCGGGTCGAGGTCGCCGACCGCACGGAGGACGTCGCCGTCGTCCACCTCCCGGCCGGCTCCATCGCCGGGACGCCGGAGGGCGTCGCCGTACGGGAGACCCCGTACGGCCGCGACCTGTTCCTGCCCCGGGCCGGTCTGGAGGACTTCGCCGCGTCGCACGGTCCGGCCGCCGGGCTCCTCGCGTACGAGGCGCTGCGGGTCGAGGCGCACCGGCCGCGGCTCGGTCTGGAGACCGACCACCGGACCATCCCGCACGAGATCGGCCTCATCGGCAGCGCCGTCCACCTCCAGAAGGGCTGCTACCGGGGCCAGGAGACCGTCGCCCGGGTGCAGAACCTGGGGAAGCCGCCGCGCCGCCTGGTCTTCCTGCACCTGGACGGCAGCGAGGTGCTGCTCCCGGCGCACGGCGCCCCGGTGCGGCTCGCGGCCGACGGGGAGGAGGGACGGCAGCTCGGCTTCGTGACGACCGCCGTCCGCCACCACGAACTGGGCCCGATCGCCCTGGCCCTGGTGAAGCGGAACGTCCCGGTGGACGCCCCGCTGGTCGTCGGGACGACGGCGGCCGCGCAGGAGGTCGTGGTCGAACCGTAGGGGTCCCGGGGCAGGCGTCATGGAGCCGTAGGGGCCCCGGGGCCCGGCGTCGTGAGCCGTAGGGGGCCCGTCGCCGGGCCGTAGGGCCCCCGGGCTCCGGTCCCCTGCGGGGTCAGACCTCGATCAGCACCGTGAACGGGCCGTGGTTCGTGAGCGAGACGCGCATGTCCGCTCCGAAGCGGCCCGTCTCCACGTGCGCGCCCAGCTCGCGCAGCCGGCGCACCACCTCGTCCACGAGGGGCTCGGCGACCGGGCCGGGCGCGGCCGCGTTCCAGGTGGGGCGGCGGCCCTTGCGGGCGTCCCCGTAGAGCGTGAACTGGGAGACGACGAGCAGCGGCGCGTTCACGTCGGAGCACGACTTCTCGTCGTCCAGCACCCGGACGGACCAGAGCTTTCTGGCCAATTGGGCGGCCTTCTCGGGGGTGTCGTCGTGGGTCACCCCCACCAGGACGCACAGCCCCTCGCCCTTGATCTCACCGACCGTCTCCCCTGCGACGACGACGCTCGCGCCGTCGACCCTCTGCACCACTGCTCGCATGCGCATCAACCTACCGACCTGAATGCGTGCGGGGCCGAACGGGTGCAGAGCGCCTGCACGGGCGGGGGCGGGAGTGGCACCATGCCTGTCAGGCGGTGCGGCTCCGCACCGGTCGAGGGGACGAATCTCATGAGTGCACCTGGCACCGGTCCGACGCCGTCCGGTTCCGTACCGCTGAGGCGATCCGGTGGTTCCGCCGCGACGCGGCCGCCCGTGCAGCGGACCTCCGAGCCCGCCCTGCCGGACCGGGAGCGGCCGGACCTCGCCGCGCTGCGGCTGCCCGAACTGCGCGCGCTGCGCCGGGACGCCCAGAACGACGAGGCCGACCTGAGCTACGTACGGCGGATGCTCCAGGGCCGGATCGACATCCTGCGGGCCGAGCTGGCGCGCCGGACCGACCCGGAGGCGCCGGTCCTCGACCGGCTCTCCGAGATCCTGGCCGACCTGCCGTCCCGGCACCGCAGCTCGGCCCGGCACGTGACGCTGTCGACGCCGCGCGGGGAGAAGTACCGCCGGCTCGCGACCGAGATGCTGTCCGAGGTCGAGCTGTCGGACCTGTCGGCCCGCACGGACGACGAGCTGCACGCGGCGATGGGACGGCTCGCGGGGTACGAGCAGCAGGTCTCCCGGCGCCGCCAGCACCTCCAGCGCACGGCCGACGACTGCGGCGCGGAGATCGCCCGCCGCTACCGCGAGGGGGAGGCGCAGGTCGACGACCTGCTGGCCTGAGCGCCGACGGGGCCCGGGCGCCGACGGGGCCCGGGAATCGGTGGGAGCCGGACGGCGGCGGGGTCCGGGGGAACGGCGGGATCCGGGAAGCGGTGGGATCCGGGAAGCGGCGGGCCCGGGAAACGGCAGGAGCTGGGAAACCCCGAGGCCCGGGAAGCGGCGGGACTCGGGAAGCGGCGGGCCCCGGAAAACCCGGATGCGGGCCCGCGAGGGCCCCGCATAGGGTCGCGGGATGACTGCCGACGTACGCCCGGTGACGGAGTCCGAGGTTCCCGACTGGCTGCGGGCCCTGCGCACCGGCTTCCTCCGCCCGCCCGTCGTACCGGACGAGGACGTGACCGACCGGCTTCCCCACCTGGACCTGGAGCGGACGCTCGGGGCCTTCGACCGGGACCGCGTCGTCGCCACCTTCCGCTCGTTCCCGCAGGAGGTCAGCACGGTCGGCGGCGGCAGCCTCGCGGCCGACGCGATCACCCAGGTGACCGTCTCCCCGACGCACCGGCGCCGGGGCCTGCTCGGCCGCATGATGGACGCCGACCTCGCCGCCGCGCGGGAGCGGGGCGACGCGATCGCGACGCTGATCTCCGCCGAGTACCCGATCTACGGCCGGTTCGGCTTCGGCCCGGCGAGCTGGACCACCGAGTGGAGCGTGGACCTGCGGCGGGCCGGGCTCGACCCGCGCCGTTCGGGGCGCCCCGGGGACGGCGGCCGCGTCGACCTGAGCGACGGCGACGAGATCCGCAAGATCGGGCCCGGCCTGCACCGCCGGCTCGCCGGGGTCCGGGCGGGCGTCACCAGCCGCTCCGAGCGCGACTGGACGCGGGAGACCGGACTCGGGTTCCAGCTCGACCCGTGGACGGAGCCCTTCTACGCGGTGTACCGCTCGGAGTCCGGCGAGGCCGAGGGGTACGTCGCGTACCGCTCCGACGACAAGTGGGACGACGGCAAGCAGCCGGTGAACACCGCGACCGTGCGGGACCTGATCGCCGTCACCCCGGCCGCCGAGCGGGCCCTGTGGCTCTACCTCTGCTCGATCGACTGGATCACCACCGTCCGCTCCGGCCACCGCGCGCCCGACGACCCGCTGCCGGACCTCCTGCCCGACCCGCGCGCGGCGAGGACGGTGACCCACACGGACATGCTGTGGGTCCGGGTCCTGGACGTGGCCCGGGTCCTGGAGAGCAGGACGTACCCGGTGGCGGCCGGCCTCGTCCTGGACGTGCGGGACGGGGGCGGCCCGGCGGGCGGGCGCTTCCGGCTCGACGCCTCCCCGGAGGGCGCCACCTGCGTCCGTACGGACGCGTCCGCCGACCTCGTCCTCGACGTCGCGAACGTGGGAGGACTGGCGTTCGGTGACGCGTCGGCGGTGCGGCTGGCCCGGCTCGGGCGCGTCGAGGAGCCGGTGCCCGGCGCGGCGGCCCGCGCGGACCTGCTGTTCCGCACCCCGCTGCGGCCGTTCTCGCCCGACATCTTCTGAGCCGTCCGGGGGTCCGGCGGGCGGGGGAACAGGGGCCGGAGGCGGCGCGGACGCCGTCACGCCCGGACCGGGGGCGCGCGTCACTAGGATGGGCGGCCGGGCGCGCCGGGCGGCGGGTCCGCGAGGCGGCCGGGCGTGGGGTCCGGCCCGGGCGCAGCAGTGGTACCGGTGGAGAGGGAGGCGCGGTGTGACGCGGGAGACCGGGGACCGGACGGTCCCGGAGGCGCCTTCCGGTCCGGTGCCCCCCGGGCTCCGGGAGCGCAAGAAGGCCCGCACCCGCCAGGCCCTGTCGGACGCCGCGATCGCGCTGTTCCTGGAGCGGGGTTTCGACGCGGTGTCCGTGGCGGAAGTGGCCGCCGCCGCCGACGTCTCGAAGCCGACCCTCTTCCGCTACTTCCCGGCCAAGGAGGACCTGGCGCTCCACCGGTTCGCGGACCACGAGGACGAGCCGGCGCGGGTGGTGGAGGCCGGCCGGGCTGTCGGCACGGCACCGCTCGACGCCCTGCACGCGCACCTGCTCGACGGCCTGGAGCGGCGCGATCCGGTCACCGGGCTCTGCGACGCTCCGGAGGTGCTGGCGTACCACCGGCTCCTGTACGGCACCCCCGCCCTGCTCGCCCGCCTCCACGCCTACCGGGCCGGGACGGAGGCGGCGCTCGCGGGCGCGCTCGGCGGTGACCCCCTGGTGGCGCAGCTCGCCGCCGGGCAGATCGTGGCCGTGCTCCGGGTCCTTGCGGACGGGAACGTGGCCCGGATCGCGGGCGGCGAGACGGCCGACGGGGTCGCGACGGACGCGGTGGAGGCGGCGGGGAGGGCGTTCGGGACGCTGCGGGAAGGGCTTCCGTACTGAGGGGGCCTCCGTGACGAGCCGGGTTTCCGCGCCACCCTCTCGCTACCAAGTAAAAAATGTAACCGAGTAACTTTTTCCGCTAGTCTTGCCGGAATGACGTCACTGGACCCCGGGCCGAACCCGGGCACCGCCCCCGGCCCGCGCACCGTTCCCGCCCCGAACAGCCCCCTCGACCCGGACCCCGAACTCGTCCTCGAACGCTCCCATCACGACGCCTGCCGCGCCGCCCTGGTCCGCATGACCGAGGAGGCCGCCGGGCAGGTCGTCACCGGCGAGGACACGGCCGCGTCCGGCGCCGACGCCGAAGCCCTCGGACGCCATCTGCGCAGCCGCGCCAAGGAGATGGGCGAACAGCCGCCCGGCCCCCTGTTCTTCGGCCGTCTCGACCGCGCGGACGGGCAGACCCACCACATCGGCCGCCGCCGGATCGCGGAGGACCCCATCGCCCCGCCGCTCGTCGTGGACTGGCGCGCCCCCGTCTCCCGCGCCTACTACCAGGCCGGCGCCCACGACCCGCAGGGCGTCGTGCGCCGCCGACGCTTCGGCTGGGCCCCCAACAGCGCCGGTGCCTCCGAGGACCTGACGGCCCTGGAGGACGAACACCTCACGGACGGCGCGGGGACGGGGAGCGCGACCGGGGCGCTCCTCGCCCGCGAGGTCGAGCGGCCCCGGGTGGGTCCCATGCGGGACATCGCGGCCACCATCCAGCCCGAGCAGGACGACCTCGTGCGCTCCGACCCGGCCGCCTCCCTGTGCGTGCAGGGCGCCCCCGGCACCGGCAAGACCGCCGTGGGCCTGCACCGGGCCGCGTATCTCCTCTACGCCCATCCACAGCGCGTCCGCCGCTCCGGTCTCCTCGTCCTCGGCCCCCACCGGACCTTCCTCTCGTACATCGCGGAGGTGTTGCCCGCGCTCGGCGAGACCGGTGTCCGCCAGACCACCCTGGACGAGGAGATCGCCCGGCACCCGGTACGGGCCGAGGACGGCGACACGACGGCCCGGATCAAACACGACGCCCGGATGGCCGGGGTGCTGCACCGCGCGCTGTACGGCCGCGTCGACCCGGCTCCCGCGGACGACCTGGCCGTCCCCGACGGCTCGTACCGCCGGCGCCTCCCGGCCGCCGAACTCGCCGCGATCGTCGCGGCGGTGCGGGAGGAGGCCCCGCCCTACGCCACGGGCCGCGAACGGGTCCGCGCCCGGGTCGTCCGGGCCCTCCGGCTCCGGGCGGAGCACCGCTCGGGGCCCAGGGACGCGACCTGGGAACGGCGGATCGGGCGGTCCCGACCGGTGACGGAGTTCCTGGACGCGTGCTGGCCGAGGACGACCCCGGAGGAGGTCCTGGCGGAACTGCTCACCGCCCCGGAGGGGACGGGCCTCGCTCCCCGGGAGGAGGCCGCGATCCGCTGGGAGCGGCCCCCGCGTTCGTACCGTACGGCCCGCTGGAGCGCAGCGGACCTCGTCCTCCTCGACGAACTGGCGGGACTGATCGAGCACCCCCCGGGGTACGGGCACGTCGTCGTGGACGAGGCGCAGGACCTCTCGCCCATGCAGTGCCGTGCCGTGGCCCGCCGCACCACCTTCGGCTCGCTCACCGTCCTCGGCGACCTCGCCCAGGGCACCACCCCGTGGGCCGCCCGCGACTGGCGGGAGCACCTGGCCCATCTGGGGAAGCCCGACGCGCACGTGGTGCCGCTGACGCTCGGTCACCGGGTGCCCGCGGCGATCGTGGACCTCGCCAACCGGCTCCTGCCGCACCTGGACGCGGACGTGCCGGCGGGCCGGTCGGCGCGTGAGGACGGCGAGGTGTCCGTCCGCCGGACCGCGGACCTTCTCGCCGCGACCCGCGGGGCGGTGCGGGACGCGCTCGCGGCGGAGGGTTCGGTGGGGGTGATCGCTCCCGGTGGACTCGCCGGCCCGGTGGCGGAGGCGGTGCGCGCGTGCGGGGCGGCGGAACGGGTGACCGTCCTGCCCGCCGCCCTCGCCAAGGGCCTGGAGTTCGACCACGTCGTGGTGGTCGAACCGGCGGCGATCGTCGCGGCCGAAGAACGGGGGGCGAACCGCCTGTACGTGGCGCTCACCCGGGCCGTGTCACGGCTGACCCTGGTGCACGAGGCGGAGCTGCCGGAGTGCCTGACGGGGTGAACCCCGCCCGTACGGCGACGGGTTCCGGCGCCCCGGCCGTCAGCGCGGCCCCCGGGGGAGGCCGTTCCCGCCCCCGGTGGACCGGTTCAGGGTTTCCACCGCGACCCGGGCGCGTTCACCGGCGCCCGGGGGAGCGGCGAGGGTGATGCCCGCGTCCGTGAGGATGCCGAGGTCCAGCTCCCAGTCGTACCGGGAACGGCGTTCCCAGACCTCGAAGGCGACGTCGACGTGCTCGCGGGCCTGCGCCTCGCTCATCCCGGTGACCTTCCGCAGGTGGGCGAGGGCCCGGTCCTCCAGGCCGCGCACCTGGGCGAGGCCGAAGTGCGTGACCGTGTGGCAGTCGGTGCACAGGCAGATGAGCCGCCTGAGCGCCTGGACGCGGGTGGTCCCGTCGAACGTCCAGCGCTCGTGGGCCTCCAGCCACCGCCGGGCCTCGCGGTCCTCGCCCGCCCCGCACGCCTCGCAGCGCCGCCCGGCCCGGCCGGTGATCATCCGGCGCAGCCGCTCCCAGTCGGCCGGCGCGACGCAGGACCGGACGTTGGTGAACCAGCAGGTGCGCGGCACGAGGTCCACGAACAGGCCGTCGCCGAGGCTCCGGTCCTCCCCGGGCAGCAGCTCGGGCACGTCGGCGGCGCCGCTCCACCGGGCCAGGGCGTCCATGCCCGGCCGGGGCGCGTACCACCGCCTGGCCGCCGGGTCCCAGCGGGCGCCGCAGCGCTTGGCCTCGTCCTTCTCGGCGTACGGAACGTCCAGCCAGACGCGTTCGGCCGCCATGCCCACCCCTCTCCGTCCGGTCTCCGCTCCGGCCCGCTCCGCGACGTCACCCGTTCTTGACGGGCCGGGTGAGGACCTTGGCGACGCACGCGGGGAGCGCGGCGCCCTCCTCGTGGGCACGGGCCCGGTACGCGCTGGGCGTCTCCCCGACGAGCGCGGTGAAACGGGAGCTGAACGACCCGAGCGAGGTGCAGCCCACCTCGAAGCAGACCTCGGTCACGCTCAGGTCACCCCGCCGCAGCAACGCCTTGGCCCGCTCGACGCGGCGGGTCATCAGATAGCTGTACGGGGTCTCCCCGAAGGCCGCGCGGAAACTCCGGGCGAAGTGCCCGGTCGACATCAGGGCCGCCCGCGCCAGGGCCGGGACGTCCAGCGGCGACGCGTAGTCGCGGTCCATGGTGTCCCGAGCCCGCCGCAGCCGTACCAGGTCCTCCAGATTCACCTGTCCAGGATGGCACGGGGCGGGCCCCCGGGAGGAGGGTTCCGTGGTGCCGGACGGGACCGGCGAGGACGTGGCCGGGCACCTGGTTCCGGGACCCGGCGCCCCCTCGGCGCAGGGCGATCCGCGCGAGGACCGGCAGGTGGTCGCTGCCGGTGGGCGGCAGGGTGCGGACGTGGGCGACGGTCGCCGAACGGGCCATGACCTGGTCGATGCGGGCCACCGGGAAGGCGGCCGGGAAACTGAGGGCGAAGCCGCGTTCGGCCGTGTTCAGGCGGGAGGTCAGCGGGGCGAGACCACGGTCCTCGGCCGTGCCGTTGAGGTCGCCGAGCAGGACCACCGTCCCCCGCTCCTCGGCGGCGACGGCCTTCCCGAGCAGGACGGCGCTCTCGTCGCGCGGGGCGGACGCCAGGCCGGTCGCCCGGACCCGGACCGAGGGGAGGTGCGCGATGTACACCGCGATGTCGCCGCGCGGGCCGCCGACCACGGCCCGCAGCCCCCGGTCCCAGGTGCCGGTGATCCCACGGGGCCGGATGTCCACCGGGCGGACCTCCGTGAGCGGGCGCTTCGACCAGAGCCCGACCGTGCCCCGGACCGCGTGGTACGGATACGCGGGCGCGAGGGTCTCCTCGTAGACGGACAGCGCCGGGGGCACCAGCTCCTGCAACGCGACGAGGTCGGGGCCCGCGTCCGCCAGGGCCCGGGCCGTGCCCGCCGGGTCGCGGTTCTCGTCGCTCACGTTGTGCTGCGCCACGAGCAGGTCGTACGGCCCCGGCCCCGCCTCCGGGCCGGGCAGCAGCAGCCCGCCGAACGCGTGCGTCCAGGCCGCCGCCGGCAGCAGCAGGGCCACCAGCGCGGTCGCGGAACGGCGCAGCAGCGCCAGGACGAGCAGCACCACGGCCACCGCGCCGAGCCAGGGCAGGAACGACTCCAGCAGGCTCCCGATCCGGAGCGGGGAGCCGGGCACCGTCCGGTGGAACGCCAGCAGCCCGCCCGTCACCACCGCGCACCCGGCGAGCACCCGGCCCCGCGTCCACACCGAGCCCCCGCCCCGGCCCCCCGGCCCCCGGCCGCGCCCCCGCGCCCACCGCCGTACCGCCGTCCTCACCCCGCCGCTCATCCACGCTCCCCTCCCCGACTCCTCCGCGTCCATGGTGCCGGGGGAACAGGCCCGACTCCTGGGCGACCCGGCCCCCGGGGCGCCGGCATGCGCGGGCGGCGGCCCGCACGACACGGCGACACTATTGCAAGCGCTCGCTTGCAATAGTTAGCAAAGGCTGGCATGGTCGGAGCATGGCATCGCTCAACGTCGGCAATCTCGGTGAGTACCTCCGCGAGCAGCGGAGGAGCGCGCAGTTGTCCCTGCGGCAGCTCGCCGAGGCCGCCGGGGTGTCGAACCCGTACCTGAGCCAGATCGAGCGGGGGCTGCGGAAGCCCAGCGCCGAAGTGCTGCAGCAGGTCGCCAAGGCGCTGCGGATCTCCGCCGAGACGCTCTACGTGCGGGCCGGAATCCTCGACGAGAAGGAGCGGGAGGAGCTGGAGACGCGGGCCGTCATCCTGGCCGATCCCTCGATCAACGAGCGGCAGAAGCAGGTGCTGCTCCAGATCTACGACTCGTTCCGCAAGGAGAACGCCGCCGAGAGCACCGCCGGGACCGCCGGAGACGTTTCCGGAGCGGACCCCGGGACGGGCCCCGAAGAGGCCCCCGCGCCCGCCGCGGCGCCCGATGCCGAAGAACCGCCTTCGCGCTAGTACGCCACATCCGGGAGGACCATCAGCATGGCCATCATCGACGAACTGCGTACCCCCCTCTACTTCGCCGCCGGCACCGCCGATCTCGCCGTGCGGCAGGCCCGGAAGGTTCCCGGCCTGATCGAGCAGATCGCGGCCGAGGCGCCCTCGCGCATCGAGGCCGTCCGGAAGACCGACCCGAAGGCCGTGCAGGAGAAGGTGGCCGCCCAGGCCAAGGAGGCCCGGGCCACCGCCCGCACGAAGCTCGCCGAGGTCGTCGGCGGCTTCGACGCCGACTTCAAGAAGGTCGGCGAGACCGCCCAGGACCTCGCCCTGCGCGGAGTCGGCGTCGCCGCCGAGTACGCCGTCAAGGCGCGCGAGAAGTACGAGGAGGTCGCCGCCCACGGCGAGGAGGCCGTCCGCGCCTGGCGCGGTGAGGCCGCCGAGGAGATCACCGAGATCGCCATCGTCGTCGAGCCCGACCCGGAGCCGAAGGCCCCCGCGGCCGGGAAGGCCGTCGTGGTCGAGGAGACCCCCGGGGACGAGAAGGCCGTGGAGGCCGCCGAGGCCGGGAAGACGGAGAAGGCCGGGACGAGGACCGGGGCGAAGACCGGAGCGGCCAGGACGGTCGGGACGATCATCGCCGAGGCCGAGGCCGAGGCCGGGGACGGGACCGCTTCCGGTGCCGGGAAGGCGCCCGCGAAGAAGCCCGCCGCCCGCAAGGCGTCCGCCGGTAAGGCGCCCGTCACCGCCGAGAAGGAGTAGGGCGGGTTCCGAAGCGGGTAGCCGGGGAGCCGGACCGGGTACCTTGACCGTGAGGCGCTCTCTCCACCCTCCCCTTAGGCGGTGCCCAGCATGTTGCGCGCGGGATTCGATTCCCTTCTCTCCCTGGTGACGTTCCTCGTCTTCACCGGATTCGCCGTCGCGGCGCTCGTCTTCGCCGCCATGGCGCGCGAGGACGCCTACCGCGCGGCGGAGAAGCAGACGAAGAAGTTCTGGCTGGTCGTCCTGGGCGTCAACCTCGCCCTGAACCTGCTCCTGCCGATGCTGTTCCTGCAGATCGCCGGGGTGATCGCCGCCATCGTCTTCATGGTGGACGTGCGCCCGGCGCTCGCGCAGGTCTCGGGGGGCGGCCGCCGGGGCGGCGGTTCCAGCAGCGACGGACCGTACGGCCCCTACAACGGCGACCGGTAGCGGCGCGGGACGGTGGCCGGCGAGGGCCCGGGGGTCACCCCCGGGCCTTCTCCCTTTCCAGGGCCAGGACGGCCACGTCGTCCGTCAGTTCGCCGCCGTTCAGGGAGCGGACCTCCGTGACGGCCGCCTCCAGGAGCTCCTCGCCCCGCAGCCCCGCCGCCAGCTGCCGGTTCATCATCCCGACCATCCCCTCCTGGCCGAGCCGCGGCGATCCGGGCCCCGCCGAACGGCCCTCGATCAGGCCGTCCGTGTAGAGGAACAGGCTCCACACCCCGCCCAGCTCCACCTGGAGGCACGGCCAGCGCGCGAGGGGCAGCAGTCCCAGGGCCGGGCCGCCGTCCTCGTACGGGAGGAGCCGTGCCGCCTGCCCCCGCCGGGCGATCAGGGGCGAGGGGTGGCCGGCCAGGCACAGGCCCGCCCGGCGTCCGTCGGGCGCGATGTCCACGGTGCAGAGGGTCGCGAAGATCTCCTCGCTCTCCCGCTCGTGCTCCAGGACCCGCTGCAGGGTCGAGAGGAGTTCGTCCCCGCACAGGCCCGCGAAGGTCAGGGCCCGCCAGGCGATCCGCAGTTCGACGCCGAGCGCCGCCTCGTCGGGGCCGTGCCCGCACACGTCGCCGATCATGGCGTGGACGGTGCCGTCCGGGGTGCGGACGACGTCGTAGAAGTCGCCGCCGAGCAGCGCGCGGGACCGGCCCGGCCGGTAGTGGGCCGCGAACCGCAGGTCGGAGCCGTCCAGGAGCGGCGTCGGGAGCAGGCCGCGCTCCAGCCGGGCGTTCTCCTGGGCCCGCAGCCGGGACTCGGCCAGCTTCACCTGGACGGCGTCGGCCCGTTTGCGCTCCACCGCGTACCGGATGGCCCGGCTGAGCAGCCGCCCGTCCAGCTCCTCGCGGAAGAGGTGGTCCTGGGCCCCGACCCGTACCGCCTCGGCCGCCAGGTCCGCGTCGGCCGAGGCCGCGAGGGCGAGGACGGCGTGGTGCGGGGCCAGGCGCAGGATGTGGCGGAGCGGGGCGAGCGGGTCGTCCCCGGCGGCCCGGGGAGCGGGCAGGGAGAGGTCCACCAGGACGCAGTGGACGTCGTCGGTGAGGAGCCGCTCGGCCTCGGTGAGGTTGCGGGCGGTACGGATGCGCACGCGGGTGCCGGCGGCGTCCGCCGCGTCGAGCAGCTCGGGTACGGCGAGGGCGCCCGCCGGGTCGTCCTCGACGACCAGGAGGGTGAGGGCGGTGCGGTCGGTGCCGGTGACTGTGCCTGTCATGAGGTGGCGTCCATGGCGCTGGCGTCCGTAACGGTGGCGTCGCCGGGACCCGCGGCGGCGGAGACGTGCTTCCGGCGCGGTACGGGTACGGGCATCGGTCCGGGTTCCTTTCCCTCCCCCGAGGGTGCGCGGAGCGCCGGGTGGCGCCCCGCCCGTCCCGGACCCTAGCGGTAGGGGGGCGCGCAGCGGAACGGCGATCGCCCGCGAGGGCGCGCGCGAGGCTTGGCATATGCCGCGGAAGGGGAGGTAGTCGCCCGTGCGCCGCACCGGGGGGCGACGGCGGCCATGAGAAACGTCACGCCGGACGGACGACGCCCAGGATCTCCATCGAGCCCGCGCCCGCCAGGGTCACGTTCCGGCCGGGGCGCGGCGCGTGCACCATCATCCCGTTCCCGACGTACATCCCGATGTGGCTCGCGTCCGCGAAGTAGACGATCAGGTCGCCCGGCCGCATGTCCCGGACGTCCACGCGCGGCAGCAGCCGCCACTGCTCCTGCGAGGTGCGCGGGATGGGGCGGCCCGCGACGCCCCAGGCGCTCTGGGTCAGGCCGGAGCAGTCGAACGACGAGGGGCCCTCGTCGCCCCATCCGTACGGCTTGCCGATCTGGGCCGTCGCGAACGCGACCGCCCTCGCGCCCTCCGGGGTCGCCCCCGCCTTCGGGCCGGTGAGGACGCCGGTGCCGAGCCAGCGCGTCTGGGCCTGCTTCTGCGCCAGTTCCTCCAGGAACCGCAGCCGCTCCCGCTCCTCGGCGGCGAGCGTGGCCTCCAGTCTCCTGGCCGCGTCGATCTTGCCGTTGATCTCCTTCTTCGCCCGGTCCTGGCGGTCGCGGTTGGCCTCCAGCCTGGACCAGTTGTCGCTCGCCTCCCGCGCGTAGACGTCCAGTGCGGCCTGGGTGCGGGTCATGTCGGCGAGGAGGTCCGTGGTGGCCTTCGCGCCGGCCTGGAGGCGTCCCGCGTTGTCGAGGAAGAGCTGCGGGTCGTTGGTGAGGACGAACCGCGCGCCGTCGGGGAGGCCGCCGTTGCGGTACTGGGCGCGGGCGGCGGCACCGGCCCGGTTCCTGAGGTCCTCGATCTTCGCGCGCCCCTCGGCGAGCATCCGGTCGACCCGGACGATCTCGGCGGACTGCTCCCTGGCCTTCTCCTCGGCGAGGTTGTACGCGTCGGTGGCGACGGCGGCCTGCCGGTACAGGTCGTTCATCTCCGCGCGCACCTGTTCCAGGCTCTTCTTCGGCGGCGGCGGGGGGAGGGGCGCGGCGGAGGCCCGGAGGGCCAGCGCGGGGGAGGCCAGCACGGCCAGGGCGCAGACCACGGTGATCGCGGCGCTGGCGCGTCGGCGTCGGTTCACGAACTCCCCCTCGGACGTCACGTGGCACGAGACCGGCTTACCGCCGGTAACTTGATGGTGACGTGGTGATGCTGCCATGCGAAACCGGCAAGTAACAAGTAACGGGGGCGGGCGGGACCTGCCGGACCCGTGTGCGGCCTGCCGGACCCGCTCCCCCACACAAGGGACGAGCGTGACGGGCGAGGCGTTCCCCTCGTACGGAGAACGGGTCCGGAACGGGGGAGGAATCGGGGTCGGCCGCCCGGTGGCGTCCGTGTTGTCCCTTACGGGGTGCCGCGTCGCCCTCGCCGTCCCCGCCCCTCCCCGCCCGTCCCCGCGGCCCCCGAGGGGGCCTCACCCCCGGGGCGCCAGCGCCTCCCACCGCACCGTCACCTCGCCCTGCCGCCACCGTCGCGGCCCGTCCGTCACGGGCCAGTCCGCCGCCAGGTCGCGGACGGAGCGGATCCACCGCTGACGCGCGCCGAGGGAGGCGTACGGGGCGGCCGCCGCCCACGCCCGGTCGAAGTCCCGCAGGAAGGCGTGCACCGGCTCGCCCGGCACGTTCCGGTGGATCAGCGCCTTCGGCAGCCGTTCCGCCAGGTCCGAGGGCCGGTCGAGCGAACCGAGCCGGGTCGCGAAGGTCACCGTGCGCGGCCCGCCCGGACCGAGCGCCACCCACACGTGCCGGCGCCCGATCTCGTCGCAGGTGCCCTCCACGAGCAGCCCGTCCGGGGCGAGCCGTCCGCACAGGCGCTCCCAGACGGCCGCGACCTGCTCCTCGTCGTACTGGCGCAGCACGTTCGCCGCCCGGATCAGGGCGGCCCGGCCGGGGACGGGCACCTCGAAGCCGCCGTGCACGAAGGAGAGCCCGTCGTGCTCGTACGGCCTGGCGGCCTCGACCCGGGCGGGCTCGATCTCGACGCCGTACAGGAGCGCGCGGGGGTCGGCGGTGCGCAGCCGGGCGAGCAGCTCGACGGCGGTCCAGGGGGCGGCCCCGTACCCGAGGTCGACGGCGAGCGGCGGCCCGGGGGAGCGGCGCAGGGCGGGACCGTGGACGGCGGCGATCCAGCGGTCCATGCGGCGCAGCCGGTTGGGGTTGGTGGTCCCGCGGGTCGGCGTGCCGACGGGGCGGGTGGTGCGCGGGGCCATGCCACGAGCGTAAGGGGTGGGGGAGGGGCGCCGGAGGGGCGAGGGGCCGGGTGGTGCGGGGCGGGCGAGAGGTGCCGGAGGGTCGAGGGGGCCAGGCGGTGCGGGGCGGGGGAGCGAGGGACCCGGGCTCACGGCAACGAATTGGCAAAAGGCCCCCACCAGCGGAAATGAAAGGGACCGTTCCGGTGTTCTCGCCGCTGGAAGGCGCACCGCGCCCTCCGCCCGCCCTGCGGACCCAGCCCAGCCCGTCCAGACCCAGTTCAGTTCAGCCCGAAGGCCCGGTCACCGGCTCCGGTCCCGGCCCGGCCCCGGCTCCCGCCCCGGTCCCGGCCGGTCCGGGAGCACGGTCCGCGGGCCCCGAGCGGAAGGACCGCCGACGTGAGCCAGTACGTGTCCCGGTTCGCCGGCACCCGGCACCGGCACCCGGCGCCGAACCGGCTCCGGCTTCCCGGCCGGTCCCGTGCCCCCCGGCGCGTGGCCATGCTCAGCGTCCACACCTCGCCGCTGCACCAGCCGGGCACCGGCGACGCGGGCGGCATGAACGTCTACATCGTCGAGCTGGCCAAGCGGCTCGCCGCCATCGACATCGAGGTGGAGATCTTCACCCGGGCCACCGCCGGCGGCCTCCCCCCGGTGGTCGAGCTGACGCCGGGCGTGCTCGTGCGGCACGTGGACGCGGGGCCGTACGAGGGCCTGGCCAAGGAGGAGCTGCCGGCCCAGCTCTGTGCCTTCACGCACGGCGTGATGCGGGCGTGGGCGAACCACCGCCCGGGGTACTACGACCTCGTCCACTCCCACTACTGGCTCTCCGGCCACGTCGGCTGGCTCGCCGCCGAGCGCTGGGGCGTCCCGCTGGTCCACGCCATGCACACCATGGCGAAGGTCAAGAACGCCGCGCTCGCCGAGGGCGACACGCCCGAGCCGGCGGCCCGGGTGATCGGCGAGACCCAGATCGTCTCCGCCGCCGACCGGCTGATCGCGAACACGACCGAGGAGGCCGGCGAACTGGCCCGCTTCTACGACGCGGAGCCCGGCAAGATCGCGGTCGTCCACCCGGGCGTCAACCTCGACCGCTTCCGCCCCGGCGACGGCCGCGCCGCCGCCCGCGCCCGGCTCGGCCTGCCGCAGGACGCGTTCGTACCGGTCTTCGCCGGCCGCATACAGCCCCTGAAGGCCCCGGACATCCTGCTGCGGGCGGCCGCCCTGCTGGTGGAACGGGACCCGTCCCTGCGCGCGCGCATGGTCGTCCCGGTGGTCGGCGGCCCGAGCGGCAGCGGCCTGGCCAGGCCGGAGGGGCTCCAGAAGCTCGCCGCCCGGCTCGGCGTCGCGGACATCGTGCGCTTCCACCCGCCGGTGGGCCAGGAGCGGCTCGCCGACTGGTTCCGCGCGGCCAGCGTGCTCGTGATGCCCTCGTACAGCGAGTCCTTCGGCCTGGTCGCCATAGAGGCACAGGCGGCCGGCACCCCGGTCGTCGCGGCGGCGGTGGGCGGCCTGCCCGTGGCCGTACGGGACGGCGTGACCGGCTTCCTCGTACAGGGCCACGACCCGGCGGACTACGCGCGGGCCCTCGGCCGCTTCGTGGCCGACCCGTCCCTGTCGGCCCGGATGGGCGACGCGGCGGCGGCGCACGCGGGCTCCTTCGGCTGGGACACGGCGGCCTCGGCCACGGCGGACGTCTACACGGCCGCCGTCCACGACCACCGGCTGCGCGAGAACCGGCGTCGCGTACGCTCCCACCATGGCTGAGGACAAGACCGCCGAGGGCGTTCGGCAGACCATCGAGTCCACGCTCGACGACGCGGAGCTGGAGTGGGAGTCCCCCGGACCGGGCTCCTACGTCGTCAAGCTCCCCGGCACGCGCAAGCTCTTCACCACGCTCTCCCTGCGCGCGGGCCGCCACTCGCTCTCCCTCAACGCCTTCGTCGTCCGCCACCCGGACGAGAACGAGGCGGGCGTCCACCGCTGGCTCCTCGAACGCAACCTCAAGCTGTACGGGGTGGGGTACGCGGTCGACGGCCTCGGCGACGTCTACCTCACCGGCAAGCTCCCGCTCGCCGCCGTCACGCCCGAGGAACTGGACCGGCTGCTCGGCTCGGTCCTGGAGGCGGCGGACGGCGACTTCAACACGCTCCTGGAGCTGGGCTTCGCGACGTCGATCCGGCGCGAGTACGCGTGGCGGGTCTCGCGGGGCGAGTCGACCCGGAACCTGGACGCGTTCAAGCACCTCCTCGGGAAGCCGGCGGACGAGCCGGTGGAGGAACCGCGGGAGAAGCCGGTCGGCTGAGAGACCCCCGAACGCCGCGACGGCGCCCGCCCGTGCTCGGTGCGGGCGGGCGCCGTCGCGGCGCGTACGGAGGGGAAGGCCCGCCCCGGCCCGGCGCCCGGAAGCCGGAAGGACGAGGACCGGGACCCGGGCGCCGGGCGGGGATCAGACGTCGTCCGGTGTCCGGCCGGCGTCCTCCCCCTTCCCGAGGGGAACGGCCACGGGGACGGGGACGGGACCGGCCCCGGCGTCGCGCTCGACCCCGGTACCGAGACCGGCTCCGGTATCGAGACCGGGGTCGGACTCGTGCCCGGATCCGGACTCGTGATCGGAAGCGAAGGCCGTGTCGGAGCCCTCGGCCAGGGCCTTCCGCAGCAGGGTCGGGTACCCGACGGCGGCGACGGCGCCGATCGCGGCCGTGGCCGCCCACAGGACGCCGGGGCCGGGGCCGTCGACGATCGCGCCGGCGAGGATCGGGGCGACGAAACCGGCGACGGCCCAGGACATGCCCATGACGCCCTGATAGCGGCCCCGGGCGTGCTCGGGGGCGAGGAGGGCGGTGGCGGCGGCGTTGGTCGGGACGTGGATCATCTCGCCGACGGTCCAGACGACGACGGTCGCGGCGAAGGCGACGGAGGACCCGGCGAGGGCGGTGGCGCCGGTGCCGAGGCCGAAGAGGAGGGCGGAGAGGGCGAGCAGGAGCACCGGGGAGCGCTTGTCGGTCAGCTTGTTGACGAGGAGCTGGAAGCCGACGATGACGATGCCGTTGACGGCGATGACGACGCCGTACGAGGAGGGGGAGAGGCCCTGGGCGGCCATGGTGAGGGGCAGCCCGATCCAGGGGGCGGTGAACACCAGGCAGACGAGCAGGTTGAGGAGGACGAGCGTGCGGAAGGGCGCGTCGCGCAGCACGGTGAGCATGCCGGCCTTCTCCTCGGCCACGGGCTCGTCCACGGTCCGGGGGCGCCGCTCGGGGCGGGTTTCGGGAAGCCGGAGGAAGACGATCACGGCGCACAGGACGGTGGCGACGGCGTCGACGACGAAGAGGGTGCGGTAGCCGAGGAAGGCCGCCGCGCCGCCGCCGATGGAGGCGATGGCGAAGCCGAGGTTGAGGGCCCAGTAGTTGAGGGCGTAGGCCCGGCGCACGTCGTGGGCGGGGACCATGTCGGCGATGGTCGCGTTGATGGAGGGCCGGACGGCCTGCATGGCGGCGCCCATGAGGAGGACGGCGGTGGCGATGGCCCAGGGGCTGGTGACGACGGCGAGGGCGGCGGCGCAGGCGGCACCGGCGAGGTGCGTGGTGATCATGGTGGGGCGGCGGCCCCAGCGGTCGGTGAGGGTGCCGCCCAGCGGGGAGCCGGCGACGCCGCCGAGGCCGTGGAGGGCGACGACGAGCCCGGCGAACCAGGCGGAGTGCCCGAGTTCCAGCGTCAGGTAGAGGGAGAGGAAGGTGAGGACGAAGGCGCCGGTGCGGTTGACGAGGGTCGAGAGCCAGAGCCACCAGAAGCCGGGCGGGAGGCCCGAGACCGTCGCACGGGCCGATCGTCTGAGCGAACTGATGGACATGTGTGGCGGTCCCCCTGATGCGTAAGACTCCTTCTGGCCACACGCAACTTACGCATCTCTCATGCCGGACACCACTCGATTGACGGCGCGCGGCAATCACCGGGGGTCGATTAGGCTCGTACGCATGGCCGACGCACCGTACAAGCTGATCCTCCTCCGCCACGGCGAGAGCGAGTGGAACGAGAAGAATCTGTTCACCGGATGGGTGGACGTGAACCTCACCGCGAAGGGCGAGAAGGAGGCGACGCGCGGCGGCGAGCTGCTCAAGGACGCCGGCCTGCTGCCCGACGTGCTGCACACCTCCCTCCAGAAGCGCGCCATCCGCACGGCGCAGCTCGCGCTCGAGGCGGCCGACCGCCACTGGATCCCGGTGAACCGTTCCTGGCGCCTGAACGAGCGTCACTACGGGGCCCTCCAGGGCAAGGACAAGGCGCAGACGCTCGCCGAGTTCGGCGAGGAGCAGTTCATGCTGTGGCGCCGCTCGTACGACACCCCGCCGCCGCCGCTCTCCGACGACAGCGAGTACTCGCAGGCCCACGACGCCCGTTACCAGACGATCCCGCCGGAGCTGCGCCCGCGCACGGAGTGCCTGAAGGACGTCGTGGAGCGGATGCTCCCCTACTGGTACGACAGCGTCGTCCCGGACCTGCTCGCCGGCCGCACGGTCCTGATCGCGGCCCACGGCAACAGCCTCCGCGCCCTGGTCAAGCACCTGGACGGCATCTCGGACGCCGACATCGCGGGCCTCAACATCCCGACCGGCATCCCCCTCGCCTACGAACTGGACGGGGACTTCAAGCCCCTGAAGCCGGGCGGCACGTACCTCGACCCGGAGGCGGCCGCGGCGGCGATCGAGGCCGTGAAGAACCAGGGCAAGAAGAAGTAGCCCATGTGATCACGCCCCCTACCTGCGGGTCCTCCGCCGGTGGGGGGCATGGTCATGCTGGTGGACCGGTCGGTGACGCGGCGGGTCGTGGTGTCGATGCGGGACGCGAGCCGGTGGCGCGTGCCCCGGGAGGCACCGGCTCCGGTGCTCTCAGGACTCGGGCTCGTCCAGGCGGCCGTTCAGGCTGAAGAGGAACCATTCGAGCCAGTCCGCCGTGACCCCCATGGAGGACGCCCAGTCGTGCATGTGGTGGACGTAGGTGGTGTACCGGGTGGGCCAGTGGCGCGTTCCGGCCGCCTCCCAGCTGGACCACCCGAGGGCGTTCAGGGAGCGGAAGACCCGGTCGTCGAGGATCAGGGCCCGCTCGCACGGGGCGTCGCGGTCGTCCACGGTCCTGAACCACTTGGTGAAGAAGGACCGTCCCACGCCCCTGAGGACGAACTTCCGGTAGGCGCCGCCCAGATCGCCGGCCCGGACCGCCTCGCGCGTGCTCCGGAGGACGGCGGGCAGGCGCGGGTCGGCGAGGGCCGCTCCGGTGTACCGGGGGCCCCGCCCGTTGGTGGTGCCCGAGCCCCAGATCATGACGGCCACGAACAGGTCGCGCAGGCCGTCGGGGTCGTCGCCGACGCGGTCGCGGAGGGCGGCCAGGTCGTCCCGGCCGACGAGCCGGTCGCCGCGCACCCCGCCCGTGGACGGGACGCCGATGTCGAGCACGTGCGCCGCCCGGTGCGGCTCCAGCCACGGGCGCCACGTCCCCGGGCGGAAACGTACGGGTTCCTGCGCGCGTTCGCCGTGACGTTCGACGAGTGTCCGAAGCTGTTCCATCGTGGCCCCCGGGTCATGACGGCGACGTGCCGTGGGGGCCAACGTACGGGAGCGCGGACCGGGACGACAGACCCGCCGGCGGTGACGGGACGCGCCGTCCGGGACCGCCCGACGGGGGACCGGGCCGCTCGCGGAACGCACCCGCTCCGGCGCCCCCCGCCGCGCGTACGGAAGAAACCGCACGACGGATCCGTACGGTCCCGCTAGCGTCCACGTCATGAGCGCCCCGTACACCCCGGACCCCCAGGTCACCCCGGACACGTCACTCCGCCTGGAGGAGATCACCCCCGCCAACGTCGACGCCGCCCTCGACCTCCGCGTCCATCCCCACCAGGAGCGGAACGTCGCCCCCGTGGTGCGCTCCCTCGCCGAGGCGTACGCCTTCGGGGAGGCCGCCTGGCCACGGCTGATCCTCGACGGGGACCGGATCGTCGGGTTCCTCATGGCCTACCTCGACATCCCGTGGGGCGAGGAGGCGGACGGCGACCGCCGCAGCGGCCTCTGGCGGCTCAACATCTCCGCCGACGTACAGGGAAAGGGGTACGGGCGCTTCGCGGTCCGCGCCGTCGCCGACGAGCTGCGGCGGCGCGGGGAGCGGCGGATGTACGTCAGCTGGGAGCCGGGCGACGGGGGGCCCGGCGCGTTCTACCACCGGCTCGGCTTCCGCCCCACCGGTGAGCACAGCGGGCGGCAGGTCGTAGGCGTGCTCGACCTCGGGTGAGTTCGGGTGACCCCGGGTGACCCCGGGTGGGAAAGAGGGGGGTGCGGCGAGCCGCACCCCCCTCCCCCCCCGTTCAGCCCGAGCAGCCCCCGCACTGGCACGGGCCGCCCGACTGGCATCCGCAGCCACAGCCCGAGCCGCAGCCGCAGGCGCCGAGGACGGGCAGCAGGACCGCCTCGCGCGGCGGTTCCGCCCCGGATTCGGTCGTCATCGGGGAATCGGCCATGAGGGTCCCTCCCTTTCGAGGCGCGGATCGCCTCCCCCCATTGCATGCCCACCCGGACCGGCGCATCAACGGCGCACCGGAGCCCGCACACCTGTGTGTTTTGGAGCGGTTCCGGCGGGGAGCTACGCCCCCTCCACCGGCGCCTCCGCCGCCTGGAGCTCGTCCGCGTGCTCGCCCGTCACCAGGTACACCACCCGCTTCGCCACCGACACCGCGTGGTCCGCGAACCGCTCGTAGTACCGGCCGAGCAGCGTCACGTCCACCGCCGTCTCGATGCCGTGCTTCCAGCGGTCGTCCATCAGGTGCCGGAACAGCGTCCGGTGCAGCAGGTCCATCTCGTCGTCGTCCTGCTCCAGCTGGAGCGCCAGGTCGACGTCCTTGGTGATGATGACCTCCGCCGCCTTCGCCATCAGGCGCTGCGCCAGCTGACCCATCTCCAGGATGGTCGCGTGCAGGTCCCTCGGCACCGCCGACGCCGGGAACCGCAGCCGCGCCAGCTTCGCGACGTGCTGTGCCAGGTCGCCCGAGCGCTCCAGGTCGGCGCTCATCCGCAGCGAGGTCACCACGATCCGCAGGTCCGTCGCCACCGGCTGCTGGCGGGCGAGCAGCGCTATCGCCCGCGCCTCCAGGTCGTGCTGGAGGTCGTCCACCTTCTGGTCCGCCGCGATCACGCTCTCCGCGAGCTTCAGGTCGGCGTCGAGCATCGCCGTCGTGGCGCGCCCGATCGCCGATCCGACGAGTCGGGCCATCTCGACCAGGCTCTCGCCGATCGAGTCCAGTTCCTCGTGGTACGCGTCCCGCATCGATGTCCCTCTCTACCTCTACGCAAAGCTCCGGACCCCTACGCAAGGCTCCGGAAGCCCCGGAAGTTCCCGGCCCGAGTGGGGCTCGGACCCCCACGTTTCCACGTTCGGCCCCCTACGCGTCCGGCTCCACCCCCTCGTGTGAACCGGCACCGTCCCCCAGGTGAACTCTGGGCGACGCGCGCCACCGCGCCCGCCGGGACAAGTGAACCGGCCCCGTCCCCAGGGTGAACTCTGGGCGACGACTGTTCGAGCAGCCACTCGTACGGCTGGGAGAGGGTCCGCGAGCCCGCATAACCTTGAGGCATGGACGTGAACGCGGCAGTCGCCGCATTGGCAGCGATCGCCGGGGTGTGCACCGGCGTGATCGCCGTGCTGGCGTTCCGCTGGAGCGAACGCGACCAGACGCGACCCACCCGCACCTCGCTGCACACCGACGCCGTGCTCCCGCCCGGCGTCGACACCGTGCTGTCCGTACTGCGCTCCTCCGCGGTCGTCCTCGACGAGAGCGACTCCGTGGTGAAGGCCAGCTCGGCGGCGTACGCGCTCGGTCTGGTCCGCGGCGGCAAACTGGCCGTCGAGGCCATGCTCACCATGGCCCGCGACACCCGCCGCGACGGAGAGATACGGCAGGTCGAACTGGACCTGCCCCGGCGCGGCACCGGGCGCGGCGAGGCCCTCGCCGTCTCCGCCCGCGTCGCCCCGCTGGGCTCCCGGCTGGTCCTGCTCCTGGTCGAGGACCTCACCGAGGCCCGGCGCATCGAAGCGGTGCGACGGGACTTCGTCGCCAACGTGAGCCATGAGCTGAAGACGCCCACGGGCGCGCTCTCCCTGCTCTCCGAGGCGGTCATGGACGCCTCGGACGACCCCGAGGCGGTCACCCGCTTCGCCGGCCGGATGCAGATCGAGGCGACCCGTCTCACCAACCTCGTACAGGAGCTGATCGACCTCTCCCGCGTGCAGAACGACGATCCGCTGGAGGACTCCGAACCGGTGTCCGTGGACGAGCTGGTCGCCGAGGCGATCGACCGCTCCCGGCACACCGCCGGCACCAAGCAGATCACCATGGTCTCCGGAGGCTCCGCCGACCTGCGGATCTGGGGCAGCCGCGGCCAGCTCGCCGCCGCCCTCGGCAACCTCGTCGAGAACGCCGTCAACTACTCACCGGCCCACACCCGCGTCGGCATCGCGGCCCGCAAGGTCGCCGCGCCCGGCGGCGACCTCATCGAGATCGCCGTCACCGACCAGGGCATCGGCATCCCCGACAAGGACAAGGAGCGCGTCTTCGAGCGCTTCTACCGCGTCGACCCCGCCCGCTCCCGTGCCACCGGCGGTACGGGCCTCGGCCTGGCCATCGTGAAGCACGTGGCCGCCTCGCACGGCGGCGAGGTCACCGTCTGGAGCACCGAGGGCCAGGGCTCCACCTTCACCCTGCGGCTGCCCGAGGCGGGCTCCGCACGGGACCGCCGCCCCGCCTCGTCGCTCACCCCCGATCTCATGACCGAACCGCTTCCTGCCCCGGAGGTCCTTCCGTGACCCGAGTGCTCGTCGTCGAGGATGAGGAATCCTTCAGCGACGCCCTGTCGTACATGCTCCGCAAGGAAGGCTTCGAGGTCGCCGTCGCGGCGACCGGGCCCGACGGCCTCGACGAGTTCGAGCGCAACGGAGCCGACCTCGTCCTCCTCGACCTGATGCTCCCGGGCCTGCCCGGCACGGAGGTCTGCCGCCAGCTGCGCGGCCGCTCGAACGTCCCGGTCATCATGGTGACCGCCAAGGACAGCGAGATCGACAAGGTCGTCGGCCTGGAGATAGGGGCCGACGACTACGTGACCAAGCCCTTCTCCTCGCGGGAGCTGGTCGCCCGCATCCGCGCGGTGCTGCGCCGCCGGGGCGAGCCGGAGGAGGTCACCCCGGCGGCCCTGGAGGCCGGCCCGGTCCGCATGGACGTGGACCGCCACGTGGTGACGGTCTCCGGCGGCAAGGTCGACCTGCCGCTGAAGGAGTTCGACCTCCTGGAGATGCTGCTGCGCAACGCGGGCCGCGTGCTGACCCGCATGCAGCTCATCGACCGGGTGTGGGGCGCGGACTACGTCGGCGACACCAAGACCCTCGACGTCCACGTCAAGCGTCTGCGCGCCAAGATCGAGCCGGACCCGGGCGCCCCGCGCTACCTGGTGACGGTGCGCGGTCTGGGCTACAAGTTCGAGCCGTAGGAAGAACCGCGGGAAACCGCGGGAAACCGTGCGTACGCGTGAAGGGGCGCCCCCTCGGCAGGGGGCGCCCCTTCACGCGTACGCGGGTGCGGCCGGGTCAGTGACCGGTTCCGTGGCTCGCCTCGCCCGACGGCGACGCGGAGGCGGAGGGCGACGCCGGGGCGGACGCGGAGGCGGACGGGGGAGCGGGGACGACCGAGGGGCCGAACTCCTTGAAGTAGCTCGTCGCGGGGACCACGAAGGCGTCCAGGCCGACCTCGCCGGTCTTGCTCAGCTTGAAGACGACCTTCTGCGCGTCGCCGTCCTTGGCGGACTCGGCGCCGCTCTCGACCAGGGCGGTGGCGTTGCCCGCGCCGCCGATGACGAGGGAGCCGCCGGCCGGGACGGTGACCTGGCCGGTGCCCTTGGCCGGGGTCAGCTTCACGACGGCGTTGGTACCCGGCAGGGTGACCGCTTCGAGGGTCTGCGGCTGGTCGCCGCCGTTGAAGACGGTGGCCGAGACGGCGGCCGGACCCTTGGCGCCGGGCTCGGGCTGGGTGATCACGAGCGCGTTCTGGATCTTGATGTCGTCCACCGTCACGGCGGCGTTGTCCGGACGGATCTGAAGGGTCTGCGCGTCGTTGCCCGCGCCACAGGCGGACAGGGCGGCGACGGAGAACACGATGGCGGTGGCGGCGAGGGCGCCGCGTCGAAGGCTGCGGCTCACGGCGGCGGCATCTCCTAGGACGTACGGACGGACTGGGGACCGGGGGCCAACTCAAGGCGTGTCAGCGCGTTCAGGTTACCGAGCCGCACTCTCCGTCCCGCACCCGACCCGCCCCTAACCCGCCGCGGCCCTTTCCCGCCTCTCCGGGGAGCCCGCCTCTGCGCGCTCCCCGTGGAGCGGGCCTTCCTCGTGGGGCCGGGGCCCTCCTTCGTGGAGCCGGCCCTCCCCGTGGAGTCCGGCGGAGCGCTCCCGGGCGCCCCCGCGGCCGCCGCACCCGTGCGGTCATGGCCGGATCGCGACCCATTGACCTGTTGTTCACATAAGAGCCTTGATCAATTCGGGAGTGCCGCGCATTCCCCGGAGCCGCGTCTCCGGAAAATCCCGGGCCGATGTCGACCGGACCCGGTTGATCAATTCCGGGAAACGTCGTGCGATGCACCCGTACGAGTGGTCGATCCTCGAACGGAGTAGGTGAAGAAGGACACACCGAACCCGACAAAACGGCACATCACGCCTTCTCCTCGAAGGGGCGAGTGGGTGTAACGTACGCGTTTCTCTCCGTCCGGACAGCCGCTCCGACCTGCGAATACCCCCTTCCGCAAGCCTTCCGCAGCACGTCCGCATCGCTGTTGTCAAGCCCCGAGATATGCCCTGACCTGCGAAAACGCCATTCAGAAGAAGCCGTATCCGTGTTACCCTGGATAGCCACGGAAGGGGTACCTGTCACATGACGTTCAAGGTTGGCGACACCGTGGTCTATCCCCATCACGGGGCCGCGCTGATCGAGGCCATCGAAACTCGCCAGATCAAAGGCGTGGACAAGACCTACTTGGTGCTCAAGGTCGCGCAGGGTGACCTGACGGTCCGCGTGCCGGCGGACAACGCGGAGTTCGTCGGGGTCCGCGACGTAGTCGGGCAGGACGGGCTGGACCGGGTCTTCGAGGTGCTGCGCGCGCCGTACGCCGAAGAGCCGACGAACTGGTCCCGTCGGTACAAGGCGAACCTGGAGAAGCTCGCCTCCGGCGATGTCATCAAGGTCGCCGAAGTGGTCCGCGACCTGTGGCGGCGCGAGCGCGAGCGGGGTCTCTCCGCGGGTGAGAAGCGCATGCTCGCCAAGGCGCGGCAGATCCTGGTCAGCGAGCTGGCCCTCGCGGAGAACACGAACGAGGACAAGGCCGAGGCCCTCCTCGACGAGGTCCTCGCGTCCTGAGCGTGCTCCGACCACACCGGAGCGCGTTGCCGAGCGAAGCACTGCCGTGGTGCCCGCCGACGCGCTGTGATCCACACAGTGCTGTCGCCGGGCGCCGCGGCATGTTCGCGTACGTACCATCCCCCTCACACATAACCGTTCGCGCGCGCCTCACACACACCTTCGCGCGTCCGCGTGCGTGAACCTCGCGCCCACGGCCGAGTGCGCACGGACCCGGATCCGCGTGTACGGCGTCGAGGAGCCGAGGAACAAGGGGAGAAGCAGCCGGGGAGCGGCCGATGAGCGCCCGCCCACCCCGCTGTGTCCGAACCCCCTGTGCTGGGCGGCAACGCCTCGACCGTCGTCACGGAAAGGGCCCGGTCAAGGCGGAGCGTCCGGCACGGTGAGTGCCCTACCCATGTCGGCCGCGGAAACAAACCTGCCGGAGTGCAACCGATGTCAGACGAAGCGCCTCCCCGTCGCACCGCCGTGGTGATCCCGGCGGCCGGACGGGGCGTACGCCTCGGCCCGGGCGCCCCCAAGGCGCTGCGCGCGCTGGGCGGCACCCCCATGCTCATCCACGCCGTCCGCGCGATGGCCGCCTCCCGCGCGGTCTCGCTCGTCGTCGTGGTCGCCCCTCCCGACAGCGCCGGTGCCGCCGAGGTCAAGAACCTCCTCGACACCCACGCCCTTCCCGAGCGCACCGACTACCTGGTCGTCCCCGGTGGCGGGACCCGCCAGGAGTCCGTACGCCTCGGGCTCGAAGCGCTCCCCCCGGGCATCGACACCGTCCTCGTCCACGACGCGGCCCGCCCCCTGGTCCCCGTCGACACCGTGGACGCCGTCGTCGAGGCCGTACGGGACGGGGCCGTCGCCGTCGTCCCCGCGCTGCCCGTCGCCGACACCGTCAAGGAGGTCGAGCCGGCCGGGGAGCCCGGCGGCCCCGAGCAGGTCGTCGCCACCCCGCCCCGCGCCCGCCTCCGCGCCGTCCAGACCCCGCAGGGCTTCGACCGCGACACCCTGGTCCACGCCCACGCCACCGTCGCCCTCGCAGGTGAGGGCGCCACCGACGACGCCGGCATGGTCGAGAGGCTCGGCGCGCCCGTCGTCGTCGTGCCCGGCCACGAAGAGGCGTTCAAGGTGACCCGCCCCCTCGACCTCCTCCTCGCCGAGGCCGTACTCGCCCGAAGGAGGGCCAACGATGGCTTCTGAGCCGCCCGCGCTCCCCGTGCTTCCTGTGATTCCCCGTACCGGCATCGGCACCGACGTCCACGCCTTCGAGAAGGGTCGCGCCCTGTGGTGCGCGGGCCTCCTCTGGGACGTCGCCGAGAGCGACGGGTACGGCCTCGCAGGGCACTCCGACGGCGACGTCGCCGCCCACGCCGCCTGCGACGCGCTCTTCTCCGCCGCCGGCATCGGCGACCTCGGCGCCCACTTCGGCACCTCGCGCCCCGAGTGGTCCGGCGCCTCCGGCACCACCCTGCTCGCCGAGGCCGCCCGGATCGTCCGCGCCGAGGGGTACGAGATCGGCAACATCGCCGTCCAGGTCGTCGGTGTCCGCCCCAAGATCGGCAAGCGGCGCGACGAGGCGCAGAAGGCGCTGAGCGAGGCGGCCGGAGCGCCCGTCTCCGTCTCCGGCACCACCACGGACGGGCTGGGCCTCACCGGCCGGGCCGAGGGCCTCGCCGCCCTCGCGACCGCCCTGGTGTACCCCGTGACCGCCCCTTAGGGGTCCCGCCGGCCGGGCCGGGACCGCGCCGCCGGGTGCCGCGGGCCCGGCCCCGGCCCCCCGGGCGCACCCCCCGAGGCGGCGGGACCGCCGAAAAAACGTGCCCCGGGGCCGGGAACGGGTCGCGGGGCACCGTCGCACGCCCACTACCCTGGGGGGGTGACTATTCGCCTGTACGACACCAGCGCCCGGCAGATCCGTGACTTCACCCCGCTCACGCCGGGCCGCGTCTCGATCTACCTGTGTGGCGCCACCGTCCAGGCGGCCCCGCACATCGGCCACATCCGGTCGGGCCTGAACTTCGACATCATGCGCCGCTGGTTCGCGTACCGCGGCTACGACGTCACGTTCGTCCGCAACGTCACCGACATCGACGACAAGATCATCACGAAGGCGGCCGAGCAGGGCCGCCCCTGGTGGTCCATCGGGTACGAGAACGAGCGCGCGTTCAACTCCGGCTACGACGCCCTCGGCTGCCTGCCGCCGACCTACGAGCCGCGCGCCACCGGGCACGTCCCCGAGATGATCGAGATGATGCGCGGTCTCATCGAGCGCGGCCACGCCTACGAGGCGGACGGCAGCGTCTACTTCGACGTGCGCTCCTTCCCGGACTACCTGGCCCTGTCCCACCAGGACGTCGACGACCTGCGCCAGCCCGACGAGGGCGTCTCCGGCAAGCGCGACCCGCGCGACTTCGCCATGTGGAAGGCGACCAAGCCGGGCGAGCCCGACTGGGAGACCCCCTGGGGCCGCGGCCGTCCCGGCTGGCACCTGGAGTGCTCGGCCATGGCCCACAAGTACCTGGGCTCCGCCTTCGACGTCCACGGCGGCGGCCTCGACCTGGTCTTCCCGCACCACGAGAACGAGATCGCCCAGGCCAGGGCCTTCGGCGACGAGTTCGCGCGGTACTGGGTGCACAACGCCTGGGTCACCATGAGCGGCGAGAAGATGTCGAAGTCGCTCGGCAACAGCGTCCTCGTGTCCGAGATGGTGAAGAACTGGCGCCCCATCGTCCTGCGCTACTACCTGGGCACCCCGCACTACCGCTCGATGATCGAGTACAGCGAGGAGGCCCTGCGCGAGGCCGAGTCGGCGTTCGCCCGCATCGAGGGCTTCGTCCAGCGCGCCACCGAGAAGGCCGGGGCGCCCGTCGCCCCCGCCGCCGAGGTGCCGCCGGCCTTCGCCGAGGCCATGGACGACGACCTGGGCGTCCCGCAGGCGCTCGCGATCATCCACACCACCGTCCGCCAGGGCAACAGCGCCCTCGCCGCGGACGACAAGGACGAGGCCGTCGCCCGCCTCGCCGAGGTCCGCGCCATGCTCGGCGTCCTCGGCCTGGACCCGCTCGACCCCCGGTGGGCCGGGGAGTCCGGCGGCGGCGAGGAGCTCCACGGCGTCGTCGACACCCTCGTGCGCCTCGTGCTCCAGCAGCGCGAGTCGGCGCGGGAGCGGAAGGACTGGGCGTCGGCGGACGCGATCCGCGACCAGCTCAACCGGTCCGGCCTCGCCGTCGAGGACGGACCGGACGGCCCCCGCTGGACGCTGGGCAACCGTTAGAAGACGTGCCGCCCGGACCTCCGGGCGGCACACTTCACTTACAGACTTCGTACGTCAGCAGAGGAAATCGGGTAGTCATGGCCGGGAACAGCCAGCGCAGGAACCGTCGCACGTCGAACAAGAAGGGTGCGACGGTCGGCAGCGGTGGCCAGCGGCGCAAGGGCCTCGAAGGCAAGGGCCCGACCCCCAAGGCCGAGAACCGCAAGGGCCACAAGGCGTACCGCGTCTCCAACGCGATGGCCCGGCAGGCGGCCAAGCGCAAGCCCGTCGCCCGGCGCGGCGGCAAGGGCCTGTCCGAGATGGTCGTCGGCCGCAACCCGGTCTTCGAGGCCCTGCGCGACGGCGTGCCCGCCACGACCCTGTACGTCCAGCAGTTCATCGACAACGACGAGCGCGTGCGCGAGGCCCTGAACCTCGCCACCGGCCGCGGCAACATCCACATCATGGAGGCGCCGCGCCCCGAGCTCGACCGGATGACGAACGGCCTCAACCACCAGGGCCTCGTCCTCCAGGTCCCGCCGTACGAGTACGCGCACCCCGAGGACCTGGCCGCGGCCGCCTTCGACGACCACGAGGACCCGCTGATCGTCGCCCTCGACGGCGTCACCGACCCGCGCAACCTCGGCGCCGTCGTCCGTTCCGTCTCCGCCTTCGGCGGCCACGGCGTCGTCGTCCCCGAGCGGCGCGCGGCGGGCATGACCGCCGGCGCCTGGAAGACCTCGGCCGGCACCGCCGCCCGCACCCCGGTCGCCCGCGCCACCAACCTGACGCGCTGCCTGGAGGCGTACCAGAAGGCCGGTCTCACCGTCGTCGGCCTCGCCGCCGACGGCGACCACGAGGTGCACGAGCTGGAGGCGCTGTCCGGCCCGGTCGTCATCGTGGTCGGCTCCGAGGGCAAGGGCCTCTCCCGGCTCGTCGGAGAGACCTGCGACTTCCTCGTCCGCATCCCGATGCCGGGCGGCGCCGAGTCGCTCAACGCCGGTGTCGCCGCCGGTGTCGTGCTGTACGAGGCGGCCCGCCGCCGCATGGGCTGACACCGGCCCGCGGCCCCGCCGCACCCCCGGCCCCGGCGTCGACCTTGACGGGTCTCGGACATTTGCGAGCCGTCAAGGCAGTGTCCTAAACCCGGATCACTCGGTTAGATGAGTGTGGACACCAGAACGCCCCGGCCGGGGTTCGACGATCAGCCCGCGCTGAGCATGGTCAAGGTGGATTCCGATCCCGCCCAGGTGATCGTGAACCACGCCAGCTTCCGTGTGCGGCTCGCGCCGGCCCCGCGACCGAAGTTCGCCGCCGGCTCCCGCGCCGCGGCCCTGTCCGGCGCGGGCGGCCCGCGCCGGCGCCCCGTCGTGTGGACCGGAAAGTCCTCCCCGGGCGCGACCGGCCTCCTCCAGGCCGTGCGCGAGTCCTCCGTCGCCACGCTCGAACCGCTCGGCGGACCCGGCGCCCCCGCCGGGCACGGCGGGTTCGACGCGGTCGCCACCCAGGGCATCCCGCGCGTCGGCGACACCGTGCCCACCCCCGTGGTGCCCGCCGGGACCGCGCCGCTGCTGCCGCCGATGCGCCGCGCCGAGGGCGCCTACGACGAGCTGTACGAGCCGCGGTCCGAGCCCGGCCCCGAGCCGTACGAGGACTCCGCGCCGCGCGGCCGGGCCGACCGGCGGAGCGGACAGGACTCCGTCCGGCACGCCTACTACCCCGGGCGCCGGATGAACCTCGGCGTCGTCCTCCTCCCGCTCCGCGTCTTCCTCGGCCTCATCTCGGTCTACGCGGGCATGGGCAAGCTCTGCGACCCCGTCTACTTCGACGGCGGCGAGCGCGGCTCCATGGTGAAGTTGCTCAACTCCCTCCACCCCTGGCCCCTCGCCGAACCCCTCCGTGACTTCGCCCTCCAGCACCCCGTCGGCGCCGGTCTCACCGTCGCCTTCCTCCAGGTCGTCGTCGGCGTCCTGACCGTCCTCGGCCTCTGGCAGCGCGTCGCCGCGGTCGGCGGCGCCCTGCTCTCCGCCGCGCTGCTCCTCACCGTCAGCTGGAAGAGCGTCCCGGCCTACGACTCCGCCGACATCATCTTCCTCGCCGCCTGGTCCCCGCTGCTCATCGCCGGCGCCCCGGTCTACTCCGTCGACAGCCGTCTCGCCGGAGAGGCGTGGCGGACCCTCGGGCCCCGCGCCGACCTCCTCGACCTCCGCCGTCGCGTCCTGCGCCGCGGAACGCTCCTCGCCTCCGTCGTCGTCGGCCTCACCCTCCTCGTCGGCTCCGTCCTCGGCGGCGCGGTCCGCTCCACCGACATGGTCACCGTCCCCGGGCCCGACAACGACCCGGTCAACCACCTCCCCGGCCGCCCGCTCCCCGAGGAGCCGCGCCGCCGGGCCCCCTCCACGACCGGGACCGCGCCCGCCGCGCCCCGGCCGACGGCGACCACCGGGGCCCCGGCGAAGAGCGAGCGGACCCGGAAGCCGACGGCCCGCCCCACCGAGCCGGCCCGGGGGTCCACCCGGACCCGGGAGCAGCGCCCGACCGCCACGCAGGGCGCCGGCACCGGCGACCGCCGGCCCGCGCGGACGAACCCGGAGCCCCCGCCGACCACCAGCGACACCCCGTCCGGTTCCGGCACCACGTCGAGCGGCGGCACCACCACCGGCTCGACCGGCGGTACGACCGGCACCCCGTCGGAGAGCGGCCCGACGAGCGGCGGTGGCGCCAAGAACCCGATCGGCGGCCTGCTGGGCTGAGGCCGCGCCCGTACGGGCGGGTGGTCCGTACGGACGGATGACGGAGGGGCGGCACCGCGCAACGCGGTGCCGCCCCTCCGTCACGCGGTGCGCGGGTTCAGGCCCTCTGGGCGGCCAGTTCCTTGGCGGCCTCGGTGAGGTCCTTGGCGGTGTCGATGGCCCGCCAGTACGCCCCCTGCGGGAGGGGGAAGCCGGCCAGGCGCCGTTCGCGGGCGAGGCGGGGGAAGGTGGTCCGCTCGTGGTCGCCGAGGGCGGGCAGCAGCTCGGTGAAGGCGGCGGAGAAGACGTAGACGCCGGCGTTGATGAGGAACGGCGACGGCGGCGCCTCGACGAAGTCGGTGATGTGCCCGAAGGTGTCGGTCTCGACGGCGCCCCACGGGATGCGGGGGCGGGCCAGGGCGAGGGTGGCGAGGGCGTCGCGCTCGGCGTGGAAGGCGGCCATCTCGCGCAGCGAGAAGCGGGTCCAGATGTCGCCGTTGGTGGCGTACCAGGGCTGGTCCGGGGCGGGCAGGTGCCCGGCGGCGTACTTCAGGCCGCCGCCGCGTCCCAGGGGTTCGGTCTCGACGACCGTCGTCACCCTGAGGGGGAGGTCGGCGCCGGCCAGCCACTCCTGCAGCACTTCGGCGAGGTGGCCGCAGGAGACGACGGCGTCGGTCACGCCCTCGGCGGCCAGCCAGGAAAGCTGATGGCCGATGATCGGGGTCCCGGTGCCCGGGATCTCGACCATCGGCTTGGGGCGGTCGTCGGTGTAGGGGCGCAGCCGCGAACCCTGGCCGCCCGCCAGGACCACGGCCTGCGTCGGAGAGATGTGCATACGGCGAACGATAGGCGCCCGGCGCGGGGGGACGGCGCGGCCGTGCCCTGCGGGGCGCGTGACGGCCCCGCCCGGTGAGTGCGGCGCCGCCCGGAGGGCGCGGCCCCGCCGTACGGGTGTGCCGGCCGTGACCGGTGGCGTACGCGCCGGTGCCGTCGCGGGAGCGCCGGGTGTGCCGTACGCGGGCGCGCCCCGGGCGGGACGCGGGTGTGCCGTACGGGGATCAGCTCGCGCGCATCACGCCGGCCGCGTACGAGGTGTCGCAGACCGGGCGGGAGAAGGACTGGGCGCGCGCGGGGCCGTAGTGCTCGACGGCGGCGCGGCCGAGGGCGCGGGCGATGGAGAAGCAGTGCCGGGCGAGGGAGGGCCGGTTCTCCACCTCGCGCTGGAGGTGGGTGAGGGCGGTGCCGGGGTCCTTCTCCCGGAGCTCCACGACGAGCCTGTCGCGGAGGACGTCCTGGGGAGCGCGGGACTCGGCAGGGGCGGAGACGTTCTTGGCGGATGCCGTCAGCTGGGTCGCGGCACCCTGGCCGGCCCACGGAACGGCGGACACCGCGAGCGTTCCCGAGAGCACCAGGACGACGGGCAGGACGAGGGCGAGGGAGCGGCCGATTCGGCGGGCAGTGTGCGTCACGCGGACGAGCGTAGCCGCCGGTAGCGGCGCGGCGACATTCCGTCACTCGCGCGGGGGACGGTTCGAGGGAGCTTTTCGAATCCCGTGTTGACGACCGGGGCGGTACGGGCCCCGAACGCCGGGGTTCTCCTCCGTAAACCACCCGGGGGGCGCGGATGGCCGAACGGCCCCGCGTCCGGGAGGGACGCGGGGCCGTTCGCGGCGTGCCGGGGCGAGCGGCGTGCCGGGGTCAGTTCTTGAGGCGCTCGCCCGTGGAGGACGAGAACACGTGCAGCTCGTCGGCGCGCGGGACGACGTGCAGCGTGGAGCCCTTGGCGGGGACGTCACGGCCGCCGACGCGGACGACCAGGTCCTTGTCCTCGCCGCCGACGCGGGTGGAGCCGTACACGAAGCCGTCCGAGCCCAGCTCCTCGACGACGTTGACGGTGACGGCGAGGCCCTCCTTGCTCGCCGGGCCCGAGATGTCGAAGTGCTCGGGGCGGACGCCGACCGTCACCGTGGTGTCGCCCTTGGCGGAGGCCGCGGCGATCGCCTCGCGGGAGACCGGGACGACGCTGTTGCCGAACTTCACGCCGCCGTCGGCGATCGGGACCTCGACGAGGTTCATGGCGGGGGAGCCGATGAAGCCGGCGACGAAGAGGTTGGCGGGCTTGTCGTACATGTTGCGCGGGGAGTCGACCTGCTGGAGCAGACCGTCCTTGAGGACGGCGACGCGGTCGCCCATGGTGAGCGCCTCGGTCTGGTCGTGGGTGACGTAGACCGTGGTGATGCCCAGGCGGCGCTGGAGGCTCGCGATCTGGGTGCGGGTCGAGACGCGGAGCTTGGCGTCGAGGTTCGACAGCGGCTCGTCCATGAGGAAGACCTGCGGCTCGCGCACGATGGCGCGGCCCATGGCGACGCGCTGGCGCTGGCCGCCGGAGAGCGCCTTCGGCTTGCGGTCGAGGTACTCGGTGAGGTCGAGCATCTTCGCGGCCTCTTCGACCTTCGCCCGGATCTCGGCCTTGTTCACGCCGGCGATCTTGAGCGCGAAGCCCATGTTGTCGCCGACGGTCATGTGCGGGTAGAGCGCGTAGTTCTGGAACACCATGGCGATGTCCCGGTCCTTGGGCGGCAGGTGCGTGACGTCGCGGTCACCGATGCGGATGGAGCCGGCGTTGACGTCCTCGAGACCCGCGAGCATGCGCAGGGAGGTCGACTTGCCGCAGCCCGAGGGGCCGACGAGGACGAGGAACTCGCCGTCGGCGATCTGGATGTCGAGCTGGTCGACGGAGGGCTTGGTGGCGCCGGGGTAGATCCGGGTCGCCTTGTCGAACGTGACGGAAGCCATGGTGATGTGCCCCTTCACCGGCAGGAACGTGCCGGACGATCCGAGTAAAGGAAGGATTGAGGTCTAGTCCACCTGGGTGAACCGCAAGTGACGCTACCCGGCGCGGGGGGATCTGTCAGCACTCCCCGGCCCATGAGATTCCCGGTCGTCGCCGGGCGGTCTTTGGATACACTGCACGGGCTGCCTCCTTAGCTCAGCTGGCCAGAGCACCGCTCTTGTAAAGCGGGGGTCGTCGGTTCGAACCCGACAGGGGGCTCCAGGTAGGAAACGCGAAGGCCCCCGACCGATCTTGGTCGGGGGCCTTCGACATCCACGGGTGACATCAACGGCGGCGGACGGCCGCGAGCGCGCGGAGCGAAATGTGGGTGCCCGCTCTCAGGCCCGGCAGGCAGGATCACGTCATGTCGACCGACGTCAGTGGAATGATCGAGTGCCGCCCCGGGGCCCGGCTGCGGGGTCTGGACCATGAGGGCGCAGTCTGGGAAGTGGACATCGATCTCTTCCCGCTGAACAGGGGCAACGCCTACGACGGTATCGTGGCGCTTGTCTTCCGCTGCAAGCCGTCCGGCGGCGAGGAACGAACCTCCACGGAGTCGACCGTGGTCGAGTGGCTCACCCCGGAGGAGAACACCGCCCGCATGACCGAGGTGTACGGGGTCCGCCTCCTCGACGCCCTGGACGACAAGGGCTCCCACGTCCGCAGCCACGACGGCCGGCACCTGCTGGAGAAGACCGCGTGACGAAGACGAAGCCGCCGACTGAGTTCGAGAACGTCTACGACTTCCTGGACCAAGTCCGCCTGCGCCCCGGCATGTGGGTCCCTGGTAGCTCCCTGGCGCACTTGGACTCCGTGCTCCTGGGCTACCGGGTGGCCATGGCGGTGCACGATGCCGAAGAGGACTTCCCCTTCTGGGCTCCTGGTGGGGACACCCCTTTCGACACCTGGCTCAATGAGCGCAACGGCCGCCCGAGCGCACTGCGTTGGTCAACACAGATCGAGCGCGAAGCCGAGACCACCGGCGCCCCGGCCATCGAGCTGTTCTTCACTCTGCTCGACCAGTTCCGAGCCGAGCAGCAGCGGTCGGCGGGGTAAGAGTTTCCCTACTTCATCAAGGCGGCTCGCTCCGCTCGCCGCGCGCGGCCCGGCCCCCGGCCGGGCCTGCGCTCTTGCCTCCGTCCCGCTCCAGTCTGGCCGGCGCCCGTGCCGCCCGCATTGCAAGCAGTCGCCTGAGGCCAGGGAAGGGGTACATCGTGGCCGGGACGGTCGGCTCCACGGCTTTACGGAGCCACTTTGGCGCGAGCCTCGAAGATCATGGCCCCAACGTCGTGCTTTACCGGGCAGGTCCACAGACTGCCCGACGCGCCGCAAGCTTACGGGGCCATGATCACTCGCGCCAAAGCAGCGCTACCCCAAAGCCGCTCCACCGACCTTGTGCGATACGCGCTTGCGCCGTTATACGGGCCTGACTAGAACTTCTGCTTGGACTACACCCGGCGGAAGTAGGCGAACCGTAAACCCATCTTTTTCGTAATCAATCAGACTTTCCTTATGGGCCGGACGGAGAACATCTCTCCTGAAGCGCGCGACATTGGGATGCTCAAGCCATTTAACGAGATCAGCCTCCCGCACTGGACCATTTTCACTCAGAAGTAGAAGGAGCATTTTTTGCTTCCAGGTCAACCCAAGACTCAGGACCCTTTTCCTGCTTCCTTCGGCCCATACTTGAGGAACTTCGCGCTCTACCAGGTTCTCAACCAGCGCGGACGCCTGTTCGACAGTGAGCTCGTGGAAAACTCTCACGAGTTCAGCCATGAGCCACTTGCTCATGTAAAGGACTGCTGTCGCATCCATGAGATTCGGATCGATGTCCCCACCAGCGTGGCCAACACCGCGATTGTTTCGAATCTCGTAGAGCGCCAAGAGCATACGAGGAATCTGAACCTTGACTGACCGCGGTACAGAGGAAGGCCTCTGCTCAAGCTCACGACAAGCGCGAACCATGTCGCGAGGTTTGGATGAACGCTCCAGATACTGACCGTCAGCGTATCCCGTGATGGCAGTATAGATTCCTTCGCAGAGCTTTCCTCCATTCAACTCCGCAGGCTCCCACCGATGCTCTCGATAGTTGCTAACGATCCGATTGAAGGCATTAACGATGTCGTCCCGCAGTCCGTCCGGTAGAGACGCAAGGGCTTCGCCAGGTGTCACGTTCCTCAGCTCGCAATCAAACCCTGGACGTAAACCAATCCTTCATGTGTGAGCTTGTACAGCTTGCGCGCCTGGCGAGAGTTCCCAGTCTTTCGCAGTTGAATTACTCGGGCAGGCTTCTTGTTTTGATTGCTCTTGAGAGAGTCCGTGACATTCTTTAGAGCGTGCCCAAGGTTCTTCAGCTCCTTGTTCAGGTTGGCTGACTGGAAGGAGGGGTCCCCCTGAATCGCCTGGAACCAATATCCCGCTACGAGAGCCCTGTCGACATCGGTCTTGGGAGCTGCGGCGTGGAACAGCTCGGCGAAGTGCTCAAACTTTGGGGCCTCGGCAGAGATCTCCTCGTCACTAACTTCGTCGGCCTCCTCTTCAGCCTCGCTCGCGCCCTTGACTCCGTTTCCAGCAGCTGGGCTGCTGAGCGCTACGCCATAGCGCTCAGCAGCCCAGCGCAGCACCCTCCCCTGGGCGTCCTCTTCAAGATCATGAAGAGCGCCAGCAATCGCGGACATTGCACCGATCTCCGGGTCGCTCATCTGTTCCCCTCCCAGTACGTGCACCTGCGGTGCGCCCATCGTCACCGCGCAGGAGTTGTGCGGTGATCGGAATGCTAGTAGCACGCACTCGACCAGGCCGTAGCGATTACCGAACCGCCCGTTGATCAAATACGGTCAACTAGCCCTGCCTGCGCCCCTTGACGCACGGCAAAGCCTTTTAGGATGCACCTAGGTCCCACGCTGCGCAATGAGAACACATTTGCGATTCTTTGCCCAAGGGGACATTGCAACCGGAATCTTTAGACGTCGTTTCCTTTGGCGGTTCGTCTCGTTGTGCTGGGCATGACGAGCCTTGCTGAGCGGTTGGTGCCGGATGAGTTGTGGGAGTTGTTCCGCAGGGTGGTGCCCGAAACGGTGGTGAGACGCCCGCAAGGAGGCGGCCGTCGACGGGCCGGGGATCGTGAGTGTCTGGCCGCGATCGTGTTCGTGGCCACGTCGGGGTGCACGTGGCGGCAGGTGCCACCGCTGTTCGGGCCGGCCTGGCCGACGGTCTACCGGAGGTTCGCCCGCTGGAGCAAGGACAGGGTCTGGGCCCGTCTGCACCGGGTCGTCCTGGACGAGCTCGGTGCCCGCGGAGAGCTGGACTGGTCGCGTTTCGCTATCGACTCGGTGAGTGTCCGGGCCCTCAAAGGGGGCTTTTGACCGGACCGAATCCGACCGATCGAGGCAAGAAGGGATCGAAGATCCACCTCGTCACCGACCGGTCCGGTCTGCCGGTCGCGGTTGTCATCTCCGCGGCCAACACCCATGACAGTCTCGCTCTGCAGCCGCTCGTCGCGTCGATACCGCCGATCCGCAGCCGCCGCGGTCCCCGCCGCAGGCGGCCCGACAAGCTCCACGGGGACAAGGGCTACGACTACCCTCACCTGCGGCGTTGGCTCCGTGACCGGGGCATTACACCTCGGATCGCTCGTCGAGGGGTCGAGACATCACAGCGGCTGGGACGCCATCGATGGGTCATCGAACGGACCATGTCCTGGTTGGCCGGCTGTCGCCGGCCCCACCGCCGCTACGAGCGCAAGCCCGAACACTTCCTCGCCTTCACCGCCATCGCCACCAGCCTCATCAACTACCGCCGACTCACCAAGTGAAACGAGGTCTTACAAGACCCAGGGCGAGAAGTAACCCTGATAGCTGTAGAGCCTCGCCAACCACTCGTTGCAGGTACCGGCCTTCTTGACCACGCCTCAGCCCGAGCGTGGCCTATTTGTGGACCGATCGGTGACAGGTGAAGGCATCCGGCGCTCTGACCTGCTGATACGCGAGCGGCGCATGCAGCCTCCGGAGCCGTTTGCCAGAGGAGCCCTTAGTCCTGAATCGGCATGTCCGGGCGGGTGAACACAAAGAGCATGTACGCAACGGCCGCTGCCGTACCCACCGACGAGAGCGCCAGGCCGGTCAGAGGCTGCGTACGACTGACGCCCTGCCGCGAGGCGGCGCGGTATTCGACGGCGCCCAGGGCGATGCCCGTGAGGCCGAGCGGCAGGGCCAGGGCCCAGACCAGCATCCAGAACGGGCAGCAGAACCAGAACGCGACGGAAGCCGCACCGGAAACGACGGAACGGCTCATCCGCCCGGATCTGTCGCCGGCCGGGTCATCGGGGTGGGTCATGCTCTGATCAAAGCATCGGGGCGGGGAGGCTCGGCAGCCGACCTGACGATCACCGTGCCCTTCCCGGGTTTCGCCCCTGTGGAGGGGCGTGGCGGTGGCCGTGGCCTCGTACGGCGGGGGCGTCCACCGGACCGGTTCACCCGCGGCGGGTGCCAGTGGGGGCGGGTCCTGTGTGGTCCGGGAATTCTTCGCGGGCGTGACGAGCGGAGGTTTCTTGCCCCCCCCCCCGGTGGTCCGGTAACCGGTCGGTGGCGGCCGACACCGTTCAAGTCGGTCTTCCCGACAAGGTCGGCGACAAGTGGCGGGGCGGCCGGTGCCCGGCGCGACGCCCTCCTTCAGCGATCTGCCGTTCGTCCCCGAGGGGTTCGGGAGCGGCCCGGACGCCGGCGGGTGGAGGAGCGAGGGGGCCGACCGCTCTCCCGGCGGTCAGCCGGGGTGGTGGGCCGGGCTCGGGGCGAGGTTCCTCGCCGACACCACGAGAGAGGGGTGGTGGAACGTCGTCGGATTCGGCGGTCCGGGCGTGTACGTGGTCCGGAACCTCCACCGCCGTTTCCGGACCCGATGACCCCCGGAGGACCGACAGCCGGCCGCCCACCCGGCCGGCTGTCGGTCCTCGGTGCTGGAATGTACGGATGACCTACAGGTTCACGGCCTCGGCCGCATGCGGATTCGACGATCCGGAAACGGACGACTGCCTGATGGCGGGGGTGGCGGAGTCGGACGACGAGGGAGGCTTCTCGCTCACGTTCATGTGCGACTTCGACGAGCCCGACGCACAGGAAGTGTCCCTGGGCATGGACACGCACTGCCTCGTCACCGCCGGCCGGGGCACTGCCTACGGCTGCGTGCGCGAGGTACGACTGGATGGCGACGTCCTGCGGGTGACCCTGGACCCCGGGTCGCTGGACGACCTCGGACTGACCGACCCCGTCGTCGAGGCGCTGCTTAGTGCACCGGAGGAGGATCTGGCCCGCATGCGCGAGGTCCTGCCGCGCATCCTCCGGTACGGACGCCCGGGGGCTCGTCCCGCGTGCGCCGGCCTCCGGGACGGGCGGACCAGCGCCCCGGCCGGCCCGACGGGACCGGCCGTCGCGTGACCGGCCCCGTCCGGGTGGTGCCGCTCACCGCCGCGCACGCCGACGAGGTGATCGCGATCTACCGGGCGGGCATCGACGGGGGCGACGCCTCCTTCGAGACCACCGCCCCCCACCTGGGAGGAGTTCGACGCGGCCAGACGGCCCGGACACCGCTTCGCCGCCGTCGACGCGGCCGGCCGCGTCCTCGGCCGGGTCGCCGCGACCGGGGTGTCCGACCGGTGCGCGTACGAGGGCGTCGTCGAGCACGCGGTGTACGTGCGCTCCGACGCCCGGGGCCGGGGCGTCGCCTCCGCCCTCCTGGAGGCGCTGATCGGGTCGACCGAGGCGGCGGGGATCCGGACGATCCAGTCCGGCATCTTCCCGGAGAACGCCGCCGGCCTCGCCGTCCGTGAACGGGCCGGCTTCCGGGGCGTCGGCACGCGCGAGGGCGTCGGCCGCCGGCGCGACACCGTCCCCGTCGAACGCTGCGGCCCCCGCGTCGTCCGACGCCGGCCGGGGTCGGCGAGCCGGACCGGGACCGGGCCCCCGCCGGTCTTTCCGGTCCCGTGTGTGAACTTTCTGTGTGCAAGCGTGCTGTCGTCCGGGACACTTGGGGGTCACGGGGGTGTACGCGTCGGGTGGGGTGTTCGTGGGAGGGGTACGCGCATGGGGCGGCGTTCCGGGGGGTTGATCGGGGTCTGGGCCGAGCAGCAGCGGGTGGCCCAGCGGCAACGGGAGGGGCAGCAGGAGGCGGTGTTGCGGCGGCGGCTGGACGCCGAGCGGCAGCAGCGGGCGTACGAGCGGGACCTGTCCCGGATGCGGCGGGAGCAGCGGGCCGCGTACCGGCAGCACCGGGACGCCGACGCCCTGCGGAAGACGCGGGAGCTGGACGAGCGCGTCGCCGTGCTCGAAGGGCTGCTCGCGGCGGGGTGCCGGGCGCCGGCGTTCGGCGTGGAGTCGCTGCGGAGGCCCGAGGAGGTCGCGCCGTTCGCGCCCGGCCCCCTGGGGGAGCCCGTGGCCCTGCCCGACCAGCGGCACTACCAGGGGCGCGACGGCCGCGCGCGGTTCGAGCGGGACTGGTACGCGGCCCAGGCCGCCGAGGCGCGGCGCCTGGAGATGCTGGCCGCGTACCGGAGGCAGTACGAGGAGTGGGCGGCCGCGCGGATCGCGGAGATCCGGGCGTACAACAGCGGGGTCGCCGGGACCGCCGCCGCCCTGTCGGCCGGTGAGCCCGAGACCGTCGTCGACTACTTCTCCGCCGTGCTCTTCGCCTCCACCGCCTGGCCCGACGGGTTCCCGCGCGAGGTGTCCGCCGCGTACGACCGGGCCGGGCGCGGGTTCGTCCTGGACTGGGACCTGCCCGGGTACGAGGTCGTGCCCGGGGCGAAGGGCGTCAAGTACCTGCCCGGCACCGACCAGGAGCGGGAGGTGCCCCGGCCCGTCACGCAGCGGCGGGCGCTGTACCGGAACGTGCTCGCGCAGAGCGTGCTGCTGGCCGTGCGGGAGCTGTTCGCCGCCGACCGCTTCGGGGCCCTGGAGACCGTCGCGCTCAACGGGTACGTGGGCGGGGTCGATCCGGCCACCGGGCTCGCCTCCCGGGTGTGCGTGGCCTCCGTGGTGGTGGGGCGGCAGGACTTCGAACGGCTCAACCTGGAGCTGGTCGCCGCCGTGGACTGCCTGACCGGGGGCCTCGCCGGGCGGCTCTCCGCCCGGCCGGACGAGCGGGTGGCCGTCGTGCCGCTGCGCACCCCCGACCAGGTCGGGTCCGACATCGTGGTGCAGGGGGACGGGGAGGAGCCCGACCTGCTCTCCATGGACCCGATCGCCTTCGAGGGGCTCGTCGCCGAACTCTTCCGGGCCCGCGGTCTCCAGGCGGTCACCACCCGGCGCTCCAACGACGGCGGGGTCGACGTCGAGGCCCTCGACCCCGACCCCATCAGCGGTGGTTCGATCCTCGTCCAGGTGAAGCGGTACCGGAACACCGTGCCGCCGTCCGCCGTGCGCGACCTCTACGGGACCGTGCAGGGCGCCGGGGCCAACAAGGGCGTCCTCGTCACCACGTCCCGGTTCGGCCCCGGCTCGTACACCTTCGCCAACGGCAAGCCGCTGACCCTGATCCCGGGGAACGACCTGGTCGACCTGCTGCACCAGCACGGGCTGCGGGGGCGGCTGGGCGGCGGCCCGGCGGAGACCGCCCCCGCCACCGCACCGGTCCCCGGCGCCGCCTCCGCCCCGGAGGACGCGCCGACGGCCGCTCCGGCGTCCGGGCGGGCCGGTGCCGCCGGCTCCGCCGATCCCTCCGACGACTTCAACCTCCTCGGCATGGTCTGGTCGGGCTCCGTCGCCCTCGACGTCTGCGCGCTGGTCTGCTCGGGCAACCGGGTCCTCGGCGACGAGTGGTTCGTCTTCTACAACAACCCCTCCACGCCGGACGGTTCGGTCGCCATGGTGCCCGCCGCCCCCGGCGACCGCGCCGCCGTCCGCGTCGGCTTCGACGCCCTCCCCGCGCGGGCCGACCGGCTGGTCCTCGTCGCGGCCGTCGACCCCGAGGTCAACCCGGACGCCGACCTCGGCGGGTTCACGGAGGCCGGCATCCGGCTCCGCGACGACTCCGGCACGGAACTCGACCGCCTGGAGGTCTCCGAGGGGCGGGCCGGCGAGACCGCGCTCGTCCTCGGGTCGTTCCGGCGGCGGGCGGGCGGCGACTGGGACTTCGTGCTCGGCGGGAAGGGGTACGGGAACGGACTCGGAGAGCTGGTCGGGGACTTCGGCATCGAGGTGGAGTGAGACCGGGGCGGTGCCGGGGCCGACCCGGCCCGCCGCCGGGTGAACGGTGCCGGGCCCCGGTCCGTCCCACTGCCGGGTGAACGGTGCCGGGCCCCGGTCCGTCCCACTGCCGGGTGAACGGTGCCGGGACCCGGCCCGTCCCGGCGCCGGACGGGCCGGGGCGGATCGGGGACCCGGTCCGCCCCGCCACCGGACGGGCCGGCCCCGTCCCCTCCGGCCCCGTCCCGGGCTACCTCCCGCTCAGCCTGTTCGCCAGGACCGCCACCCGGTCCGTCCGGACCGAACGTCCCGCCGCCTCCCGCCGGTCCGCGCCCCGGAAGGCCGCGTACATGGACCGGACGCCGAGCCAGCGCAACGGTTCCGGCTCCCACTTGCGGACCTTGTGGTTGACCCAGGGGAGGGTCGTGAGGTCGGTCGGGCCCGACTGGCCCGAGTCCTCCCTGATCAGGTCGCGCAGGGTGCGGGCGGCGAGGTTGGCGGTGGCGACGCCCGATCCGACGTAACCGCCCGCCCAGCCCAGGCCGGTGGAGCGGTCGAGGGTGACGGTGGCGCACCAGTCGCGGGGGACGCCGAGCACGCCGGACCAGGCGTGTTCCACCCGTACCCCCGCGAGCTGCGGGAAGAAGCGGACCAGGACCTCGCGCAGGTCCTCGATCGTCCGGGGCCGTGTGCGGCCGTCGTTGTCGGTCTTCGAGCCGAAGCGGTACGGGACGCCCCGGCCGCCGAGCGCGATGCGGCCGTCGGCGGTGCGCTGGGCGTACACGTAGGCGTGCGCCATGTCGCCCAGGGTCTCGCGGCCCTCCCAGCCGACGGACTCCCACTGGGCCTCGGTGAGGGGTTCGGTGGCGATCATCGAGGAGTTCATGGGGAGCCAGGCGCGACGCTGTCCCGCGAGGGAGGCGGTGAAGCCCTCGGTGCAGCGCAGGACGTACGGGGCGCGGACGGTGCCGTACGGGGTGACCGCGTGCTTCGGCCTGATCTCCGTGACGGGGGTCGACTCGTGGATCGTGACGCCGAGCGCCTCGACCGCCGCCGCGAGGCCCCTGACCAGCTTCACCGGGTGGAGGCGGGCGCCGTGCGGGGTCCAGGTGGAACCGACGGCGCCGGTGACCCGTATGCGCTCGGCGGTCTCGCGGGCCCCGTACAGCGCGCGGTCGGTCTCGCCGAAGGCGGCCTCGGCGGCGTGGAACTCCTTGAGCCGGGCGAGCTGGGCGGGGGAGAGGGCGACTTCGAGGACGCCGCCCCGGTGCACGTCGGCGTCGATCCCCTCCCGCGCGCAGACGTCGACGACCTCGGTGACGGTGGCGTTCATGGCCTGCTGGAGGCGGACGGCGGCGTCGTGGCCGTGGAGCTTCGCGTAGCGGTCGCGTCCGGCGATGCCGTTGTAGAGCCAGCCGCCGTTGCGTCCGGAGGCGCCGTACCCGCAGAACCTCGCCTCCAGGACGGTGATGTTGAGGAAGGGGACGGCCTTCTTCAGGTAGTAGGCGGTCCACAGGCCGGTGTACCCGCCGCCCACGACGCAGACGTCGGCGGTGGTGTCGCCGGGGAGCGGTTCGCGGGGGGCCGGGGCGCCCTCCCGCGCGTACCAGAAGGAGATTCCGCCGTTGACCGTGCTCATGTGTACCCCTGGGTTCCGGATGCGTGGGCGGGACGTTACCCCGGGCCCGCGGGACGGGGATACGGATGTTCCGACGGGGTTTTCGGGACGGGACCCGGCAGGGTGTCCAGAATTGGAGGCGTGGTGCACGTACCGGAGGCGTTCGCGCGTTCGCAGGAGAAGTACCACGGCGGGGCGGGGCGGGCGTTCGTCGCCGGACTCCCGGGGCTCGCCCGGGAGTTCCTCGACCGGTGGGGGCTGCGGGTCACCGGGCCGCCGATGCACGGGGTGGCCTCGCTGGTCCTCCCGGTGGAGCGGCGCGCGGACGGCGTGCCCGCCGCCCTCAAGATGCAGATCCCCGACGAGGAGACCGGGGGCGAACCGGTCGGACTGCGCGTCTGGGACGGGGCGGGCGCCGTGTGGCTCCTCGACCACGACCCGGCGACCGGGACCATGCTCCTGGAACGCCTGGACGAGACCCGGCCGCTGTCGGCCCTCGCGGACGCCCGGGAGGCGGTGGGGGTCGTCGCGGGCCTCCTCGCCCGGCTCACGGCCGTCCCCGCGCCGCCCGGCCTGCGGACGCTCGGGGGCATCGCGGCCGGGATGCTCGCGGAGGTGCCCGGGGCCGCCGCCCGGCTCGGCCCGGGGGACGCGGCGGTCCTGCGGGACTGCGCGGCGGCGGTGCGGGAGGTGGCGGGCGAACCGGGCGACCGGCTGCTCCACTGGGACCTGCACCCGGGGAACGTCCTGGCGGCCGGGCGCGAGCCGTGGCTGGCGATCGACCCCAAGCCGCTCGCGGGCGACCCCGGCTTCGACCTCCTCCCGGCGCTAGTGGACCGCTTCGACCCCGACCCGGACGAGGTGCTGTGGCGGTTCGACCTCCTCGCCGAGGTCGTCGGCGACCGGCGGCGCGCGGTGGCGTGGACGCTGGGCCGGGTGCTGCAGAACGGGCTGTGGGACGTCGAGGACGGCGAACCGTCCCTGGCCGCCGAGCAGGTCGCGGTCGCGCGGATCCTGCGGGAGCGGCGGGCCTGAGGGCGCTCCCGCAGGATCCGGAGCGCGGATGGCGTCCGGTCCCGGGTTCCCGCCCGGCGGGTCCGGGGCCGGCCCTCCGGAGCGTTCCGGTGGACCGGGGGCGCTGGCGGCCCGTACGTTCCGGCAGGCATGATGGGCACACCAGTTCCACACGTCCCGGAGCGATCGGACGCCGCACGGCGGCGCGACATCGGGGCGCCCGGGAGGTCAGAACGTGTCACGCCAGGTGCTCACCGTCGCGCAGGACGGTACGGGCGACTGCCGCACCATCTCAGAAGCCCTTCGGACGGCCCGTACCGGAGCCTTGATCAGCATCGCCCCGGGCCGCTACGAGGAGAGCCTCACCCTCGCCACCTCCCTGACCCTCACCACCACGGAGGGCCGGGGCACCGTGGAGCTGGCTCCCCGGCGCGGCTCCGCCCTGACCCTGGCCTGCGACTCCGCGATGGTCAACTCGCTGGTGCTGCGCGGCCACGACGACGAGCTGCCGGTGGTCGACGTCCCGAGCGGACAGCTCCTCCTCGACCGGTGCGACGTGTACGGGTCCTCCTGGGCCGCCCTGTTCGCCCGCGGCTCCGGCTCGCTGGCCGTCCGCCAGTGCCGGATCGAGAACCCCAAGGGCGCGGGCGTGGTGTCCACCTCCGCGGAGGAGAGCCTCCTGGAGGAGTGCGTCGTCGAGCACCTGGGCACCTCCGCCGTGGTCGCCGGCGAGCAGGGCCGGATCTCGGTGCGGGCCGGGCGGCTCCGGGACGCCCGCGGCAACGGCGTCCTCGCCAACGGGCGCGCGCAGGTGCGCGTGGAGGAGTGCGAGATCTCCGCCGCCGACAAGCCGGGCATCGCCGCCGAGGAGGAGAGCGGCGTCACCGTGGTGCGCACCACCGTCTCGGACTCGGTGGTGGGAGTCTTCATGAACACCACGGGCGTGACCTCCCTGGAGGACGTGACCGTGCGGAACACCACCGGGCACGGCTTCGTCGTCGGCTCCGGGTCCTCCCCCGACCTGCGCCGCTGCCGTACCGAACGGACCGCCGGACACGGGCTGTTCGTGACGGAGCGCGGCCGGGGCCGGTTCGAGGACTGCGTGTTCGCCCACGCCCGGGACGCCGCGGTCCGCGTGACCGACTTCTCGTCCCCCGTCCTCGTCGGGACCACCGTCCGGGACCCGGAGCGGACCGGCGTGCTCCTGGAGGAGAACTCCGTCGCCGAGATCGACGGCTTGGAGGTCACCGGCAGCGGCGGCCCCGGCGTCCTGGTCCGCACGAGCGCCAACCCGCTGCTGCGCCGGGTCACCGTCTCCCGCGCGGCCGGGCACGGCGTGGAGGTCCTCGCCGACGGCCGCGGACGCCTGGAGGAGTGCCTGGTCGAGGAGTGCGAGGGCGCGGCCGTGCACGTCTCCGGCCACGGCAGCCTGTACGTCGGCCAGGGCAGGCTGCGGGCCGCGAAGGGTTCCGGCGTGCTGGTCGGCGCCCTCGGCGCGGTGACCCTCCGCGACACCGAGGTGGACGACTGCGGGGACGCGGGCCTGCTCGTCGAGGAGCAGGGCGACCTCACGGCGGCCCGCTCGCGGGTGCGGGACTCCGGCGGGCACGGCGTGCTGGTGGCGGCGGGCGCCCGCGCGTCGCTCAACGCCTGCGAGGTGACCGGCTCGGGCGCCGACGGCGTACGGGTGGAGGGCTCCGACCCGGTCTCGGTGATCAACTGCGTGCTGCGGGACAACAAGGGCAGCGGGCTGCGCCAGTCCGTGGCCGGCGACCGGGTCGCCGTGGAGCAGCTGACGAGCGCCGGGAACGGCGCCCCGGACGCCTGGGGCAGCGCCGCCGACGCCGAGGCGGCGGGCGACGGGCGGCTGCCCGGCGGGGCCGTCGTGGCGGCGGCCGACACGGCCGGGGAGAGCGGCGCCGTGGCGGAACTCCAGTCCCTGATCGGCCTGGACGACGTCAAGGACCAGGTCCTGACGCTGATCAACCTGAACCGGATGGCGCAGCGCCGGGCCGGCCTCGGCATGCCGGCGCCCCCGATGAGCCGCCACCTGGTCTTCGCGGGCCCGCCCGGCACCGGCAAGACGACGGTGGCCCGTCTCTACGGGTCGATCCTCGCCTCCCTGGGCGTGCTGCGCTCGGGCCACCTGGTGGAGGTCTCCCGGGCCGACCTGGTCGCGCAGATCGTCGGCGGCACGGCGATCAAGACGACCGAGACCTTCACGAAGGCGCTCGGCGGCGTGCTGTTCATCGACGAGGCGTACACGCTGCTCTCCGACTCCTCCGGTTCCGGTGCCGACTTCGGCCGCGAGGCCATCGACACCCTGGTGAAGCTGATGGAGGACCACCGCGAGGACGTCGTGGTGGTGGCGGCCGGCTATCCGAAGGAGATGACGGACTTCCTCGCCTCCAACCCCGGTCTGGCCTCGCGTTTCACCCGCAGCGTGGAGTTCTCCGACTACACGTCGGCGGAGCTGGTCACCATCGTGGAGCGGATGTGCTCGGCGCACCGCTACGAGCTGGACGGCGACGCCCGGACCGCGCTGCACACCCACTTCGAGCGGATGCCCCGCGACGCCGGGTTCGGCAACGGCCGCACCGCCCGGAAGGTCTTCGAGGAGATGGTGGACCGGCAGGCGTCCCGGCTCGCCGCGCGCGGCGACGTCGGCGAGCACGACCTGGCCCTGCTGACGGCGGAGGACGTCGGGCTGCCGCCGGCCGCCGCGGCCGGGGACGACGGGGACCCGCTGCTGCGGCTGGACGCGCTGACCGGCCTGGCGGCGGTCAAGCGCGAGGTGAGCGACCTCGTCAACCTGCTCGCGACGGCCCGCCGCCGGGCGGCGGCGGGGCTCCCCGCCCCCCGGATCAGCAACCACCTGGTCTTCGCGGGCCCGCCCGGCACCGGCAAGACGACGGTGGCCCGCCTCTACGGCGAGCTGCTCGCCTCCCTCGGCGTGCTCCCGCGCGGCCAGCTGGTGGAGGTGGCCCGCGCGGACCTCGTCGGCCGGTACGTCGGCCACACCGCGCAGCTGACCAAGGAGGTCTTCCAGCGGGCGCTCGGCGGCGTGCTGTTCGTGGACGAGGCGTACACGCTGACGCCCCACGGCTCCGCGGGCTCCTCCGACTTCGGCCAGGAGGCGGTGGACACGCTCCTGAAGCTGATGGAGGACCACCGCGACGAGGTGGTGGTGATCGTGGCCGGCTACACGGAGGAGATGGACCGCTTCCTCGACTCCAACCCCGGCCTGGCGTCCCGCTTCACCCGGCACATCGAGTTCCCGAACTACTCCTCCGACGAGCTGGTCACCATCGTGCGCCGGCACGCGGTGGAGAACGGGTACGAGTGCGCCCCGGGCACGGCGTCGGCGCTGCTGGCCCACTTCGAGGCGCTCCCCCGCGGCCGCACCTTCGGCAACGCCCGTCTGGCGCGCCAGACGCTGGAGGCCATGATGACCCGGCAGGCCCGCCGGCTCAGCGCCGTGGCCGCGCCCAGCCTGGACGACCTGCGGTTGCTGCTGCCGGAGGACCTGCGGGAGGACCTTCGGGAGGGCTGAGCCGTGGCGGGCACCGGGCCCGCACCGGCCCGGCACCCGCCCCCGCCTTTCCGGAACCCCCGCCCCGCCCCCGCCTTCCCGGAACCCCCGCCCCGCCCGACGGCCCCGGCACGGCCCCGCCCGCCCCGGAGCCCCCGCTCCCCGCCCGAAGACCCCAGCTCAGCCCCGCCCCACCGGCGGGCCGAACCGAGGACAGCCATGCGCCGCCGTATCCGTCCGCTGCTGTGCGCCGCCCTGATCGCCGCGCTCGTCGGCCCCGCGCCCCTCGCGGGGGCCGCGGACGGCGGCACCGCGCTGCCCGGCGTGCCCGAACGGCTCGCCCCCGACCAGCCCTGCACGACGCTGCGGGGCACGGTCACGGCGGCCGCCCCCTGGACGCGCGGCGTCCTCGGGCTCGACCAGGTCTGGCGGCTCTCCCGCGGACGCGGGGTGACCGTCGCGGTCGTCGGCACCGGCGTGAGCGGCGACCCGGCCGTCCTCAGGGGCCGGGTGCGGGCCCTCGGCCCCGCGGGCCGGGACTGCGTGGGCCGGGGGACCTTCCAGGCCGGTCTGGTCGCCGGGGCGGCCCTGCCCGGCCAGGGCTTCTCGGGGGTGGCCCCCGATGCCCTGGTCCTGGCCGTGCGCGGCACCGGGGAGCGCGGCGAGCCCGATCCCGCCCGGCTGGCCGCCGGGGTGCGGGAGGCCGCGGCCGCCGGGGCGGACGTCATCACGGTGGCGGCGCCCCTGGACGGCTCCGATCCGCGGGTGCGCGCGGCGATGGACGCGGCGCGCGCGCACGACGCCCTCGTCGTCGTACCGGCGGCGGCCGACAGCGTCCCGCAGGGCACGGCCACGCCGCAGCCCGCCCCGGCGGCCCCGCCGGAGGCCCTCGCCGTGCTCGACACCGGGCCGCAGGGGGTCCGTCCGGACGCCGCGCCGCCCTTCCGGCACGCGGACCTGTCCGCGCCCGGCGGCGCGCTGATGGGACCGGGCCCGGTGGGCGACGGCAAGTGGACCGCGTCGGGGGCGTCCTTCGCCGCGGCGTTCACGGCGGGCGCGGCGGCCCTGGTGCGGTCGTACCATCCCGGGCTGAACGCCGCCGAGGTGCGCGCGCGGCTCCTCCGCGGGGCGTACCCGGGGGACCTGCCCGCCCTCGACCCGTACGGGGCGGTCTCCGGGGTCGCCCCCGGCGCCGCCCCGGCGGTGGCGCCCCCGCCCCCGGCGCCGCTCCGTCTGCCGGATCCCCCGGACACGGCGGGGGCCCGTTCGACCGCCTACCTGGTGGTGGCGGGTGCGGGAGGGACGATCGCGCTGGTCGGTCTCCTCGCGGTCGTCCTGCCCCGGGGCCGGGCACGCCGCTGGCGTCCGGGCCGCCTGGACGCGACGGGCCGCCCGCTGGACTGAGGCGGCCCCGGTCCTCTCACCCCTCCGCCGGCTTCTCCCCGGTCTACCCGATCTCTCCGGTCTACCCGGTCCACCCGGTCTTCCCGATCTCTCCGGCCTCCCCGATCTCCCCGATCTCCCCGATCTCCCCGGTCTCCCCGGTCTCCCCGGTCTACCCGGCCTCCTCGTTCTCCTCGGGGTCCGGCAGCGCGAGGTGGACCAGGCGGGTCTTGCGGCGGACGACGCTCTGGGCGCGGCCCGGCGGCAGGATGCGCGGTTTGATGCCGTCGAGGAGGTAGCCCTCCGACGGCGGGCAGGAGAGCAGCAGCGCCGAGGAGTTGACCTCGCCCAGCTTGTGGACGAGCGGGTCGGACCGGCCCGCTCCCGTGGAGGCGCGGGCCACGACGAAGTGCAGGCCGATCTCGTAGCCGAGCGGCAGGTGGGGCAGCAGCGAGTCGAACGGCCCGTCGAAGGGCGAGCCCACCATCTCGTAGTCGTCCACGAGGACGAAGAGGCGCGGTCCGTTCCACCAGTCGGCGCGGCGCATCCGGGCGGGGGTGATGTCCTCGCCGGGGAGCCGAGAGGTCATCGCGCGGGCGACGCCGTCGACGTACTCCCGCAGCGGGTCGGCGGAGATCGCGTGCCCGAGCCGGTACTCCTCCGGGATCGCCCCGACCAGTTCGCGGCGGTAGTCGGCGATGAGGAAGCTGGCCCGGTCCGGGCCGTGCGTCTGCATGATCCGCTGGGCGATCATGCGCAGCGCGGCGGTCTTGCCGCTCTCGGTGTCACCGATGATGTAGAGGTGCGGGCTCTGGGCGAAGTCGTGCCATACCGGGGCGAGTTCCGTCTCGTCCAGACCGATGGAGATCCGCAGCGGGCTCTCCGACACGGGGAGTTCGGCGAGGGCGAGCCGGGTGGGGAGCATCCGTACGGCCGGAGCGGGCGGGGCGTCCCAGCTCTCGGCGACGGCCTCGACGAGGTCCGCGACCGCCTCCGCCAGGTCCTCCGACCGTTCCTGGCCGTCGATGCGGGGGAGGGCGGTGAGGAAGTGCAGCTTGTCGGGGCTGAGGCCCCGGCCGGGCGAGACGGGCACGGTGCCGGCCTTGCGGACGTCCACGTCGGAGTCCATGGGGTCGCCCATGCGGAGTTCGAGACGGGTGCCGATCTGGTCGCGGAGGGCGGAGGAGAGTTCCACCCAGCGGGCGGTGGAGATCACCAGGTGGACGCCGTAGTTGAGGCCCCGGGTGGCGATCTCGCCGAAGACGGCGATGTCGTCGAAGAAGTCGCTGCGGACCGTGGACCAGCCGTCCACCACGAGGAAGACGTCCCCGAAGGGCTGGTCGGCGAACTCGCCCGCCGCGCGCCTCTTGCGGTAGGCGGTCATCGAGTCGATGCCCTGTTCCTGGAAGAACAGCTCGCGCCGGTTGAGCAGCGACAGGATCTCCGCGAAGGTGCGGGCGATCCGCTCCCGGTCGAGCCGGCCGGCGACCCCGCCGACGTGCGGAAGGCCGGCGAGGGCGCCGAGCGCGCCACCGCCGAAGTCCATGCAGTAGAACTGCACTTCGCGCGGGGAGTGGGTGAGGGCGAGGGAGCAGATCAGGGTGCGCAGCAGCGTGCTCTTGCCGCTCTGCGGGCCGCCGGCGACGGCGAAGTGCCCGCCGGCGCCGGAGAGGTCGACGGTGAGGAGGTCCCGGACCTGCTCGAAGGGCCGGTCCACGAGGCCGACGGGGACCCGGAGCCGCCCCCGGTCGGCGAAGCCGGCCGTGGTCAGGCCGAGGTCGGGGTCCGGGGTCAGCGGCGGGAGCAGGGCGTCGAGGCTGGGTGCCCGGTCCAGCGGCGGCAGCCACACCTGGTGGGCGGGCGGCCCGCTGTCGCGGAGCCGGCCGAGGGCGAGGGCGAGCAGGCTCTCCTCGGTGTCCGGCTCGGTCTCGGGCTCCGGGTCGGGGGCGGCGGGGAGGGTGTGCGGCACGATCCACTCGGTGCCCCAGGACACGACCTGGCGGGCGATCTGCTCGCGGCGGACGGTGCGCCGGGGCGCCTTGTACGGGCCGGACACGTAGGCGGCGCGGAAGCGCGTCAGCGCCTCGACGCCGCTCTTGAGGTAGCCGCTGCCGGGCTGCGAGGGAAGGTGGTAGGCGTCGGGCACGCCGAGCACGCCCCGGCTCTCGATGGCCGAGAAGGTGCGCAGGCCGATGCGGTACGAGAGGTGTCCCTCCAGCGCGCTCATCCTGCCCTCCTCCAGCCGCTGGGAGGCGAGCAGCAGGTGAACGCCGAGTGACCGCCCGAGGCGGCCGATCATCACGAAAAGCTCCATGAAATCGCGGTGCGCGGCGAGCAGTTCGCTGAACTCGTCGACGACCACGAAGAGGCTCGGCAGCGGGGCCAGCGGCGTGCCGGCGGCGCGGGCGCGCTCGTACTCCAGCACCGAGGCGTAGTTGCCGGCCTTGCGCAGCAGCTCCTGGCGGCGGATCAGCTCGCCGTGCAGGGCGTCCTGCATGCGGGCGACCAGCGCGACCTCGTCGGCGAGGTTGGTGATGACGGCGGAGGTGTGGGGCAGTTCGTCCATGCCGAGGAAGGTCGCGCCGCCCTTGAAGTCGACGAGGACGAAGTTGAGCGTCTCGGAGGAGTGGGTGAGGGCCAGGCCGAGGACGAGGGTGCGCAGCAGCTCGCTCTTGCCGGAGCCGGTGGCGCCGATCAGCATGCCGTGCGGGCCCATGCCGCCCTGCGCCGACTCCTTGATGTCGAGTTCGACGGGGGTGCCGTCCTCGCCGACCGCGATGGGCACCCGCAGTCGTCCGCGCCCTTCGACGGGGTGCTTCCAGAGCCGGTCGGGCTCGTGTTTCCGCAGGTCGGTTATGCCGAGGAGGCTGGTGAGGTCGGTGTCGGTGACGAAGGGCTCGGAGGCGGTGACGCCACCGCCGAGCCGGTACGGGGAGAGGCGGGCGGCCAGGGCGCGGGCGGCGGCGGGGCCGAGGGCGTCCGGCCGCCCGAGGAAGGTGGCCTGCTCCTTGCGCTCGCGGTCGGTGCGGACGAGGTGCAGCCCCGCTCCGTCGAGGCGGAGGCGCAGGGTGGCCCGGGCGGGCTTCCAGGGCAGCGCCCCGCCGAGGTCGACCAGGACGGTGTTGCGGTAGCCGGGGCCGGTGACCCGGTGGCCGGGGGGCACGGTGCCGCCGTCCACCACCACGAGGACGAAGGGTTCGTCGCGGCTGGGCGGGGTCTCGGGGTCGAAGGGGGGCCGCTGGGTGAAGTCCGCTCCGAGCAGCTCCTCCAGGGACGGGAAGTCGGCCGCGGCGAGCCGGGCCTGGCCCGCGCCGTCGCGCTGGTAGCCGTGCTGGGCGTGGGGGAGCCATTTCAGCCACTCCCAGTCGGCCCGGCGTTCGTCGCTGACGCAGAGCGCGACGTTGAGCTCCTCGGGGGCGTGGAAGGCGGCCAGCTGGGCGACGAGGGCCCGCAGCAGGGCCCGCGACCGCTCGCCCTCCCCGCCGGAACCGGCCCTTCCACCGGCCTGCGCGCCCGTGCCGTCCGTACCGGAACCGCCGTCGGCCGCCGCCCCCGGTCCCGTGCCGTCCGTACCGGAACCGCCGTCGGCCGCCGCCCCCGGTCCCGTGCCGTCCGTACCGGACCCGGCGCCCTCCTCCCGGACCAGCACCCGCGACCAGGCGCGCAGGTAGAGCGCGATGGGCTGGTCGGGCACGGTGCCGTACGCGCGGATGAAGCTGCGCAGGGCGTGCGCGGCGAGGGGTTCGAGGTCCTCGACGGGCTTGGTGGCGAGGGGCGCGAGCCGTACGGCGAGCTTCTGGTCCCCGACCGCGACCCGCACCTCCGCGAAGTCGTCGTCGGCGGGGCGGCGTTCCCACTGGCGGCTGGTGCCGGTCAGCGCCCACAGGGCGGAGGGGTCCGGATGGCGCCAGGACAGGGCCTTCTGCTGCTCCCCGACCGTGACCCGGATGCGACGGCGCATCTGGGTCAGGTAGCGCAGGTAGTCGCGGCGCTCGCCCTTGAGCTTGCGCTTGCGCTCGCCGGCCGTCCGGATCAGCTGGGCGAGGACCATCGCCACGGACGAGACCAGCATGAGCCCGATGGCGACGTAGCTGAAGGCGTTGGCCTGGCCGGGGCGCAGGAACATCATGAGCATCGCCAGCGAGGTGAGCCCCATCGGCAGGTACGTCCACATCGCGGACGTGTTCGGCTCCGCCTCCGGCAGCGTCGGCGGCTCCTGGAGCGCGAGTTCGCCGTCGGGCATGTCGGGACCGCGCCGCCGCGCGGGCCTGCGGAAGAGGACGGTGCTCACGCTGGGTGTCTCCTCGGGCTGATCGCGTCCGGGACGGGTCCCGGTGCCGCGTCCGGGCCCGGTGGTCGGCCCGGGTCCGGCGGTGGGGTTCCGGCCGGGCGGCCCGTCCGGGGCCGGGCACGGCCCGGTTCCGGCGGTCCGCCGGGACCGGTGGCGTACGAGGTTCTCCGTCGCCCCGGGCCGCACGGAGGCGCACGGGAAGGGGGCGCGGTACAGGCGTCAACGGGCCCGGGGGGCCTGTGACCTGACGTGAAGACCAAGGTAATGTGCGCTACCCAGCTTTGGTACCCCGGCCCCTCGGAGAGGTGCGGCCACCCGCCATGAGTGAAACTTCGGGCATATCGAGCCCCGGTCTCTGTCGTCTTTCGGTCAGAACCCCCCGGCGTCTCCTCGACCTCGCGGTCCCCGTGGACGTCCCCCTGGCAGACCTCCTGCCGACCCTGCTCGACCACGCGGGCGAGGAGCTCGCCGAGGAGGGCATCGAGCACGGCGGCTGGGTCCTCCAGCGCCTCGGCGGGGCGCCCCTCGACGAGGAGGGGACCCCGGAGTCGCTGGCGCTCCGCGACGGGGAGACCCTGCATCTGCGGCCCCGGGTCGAGGCGCTGCCCGAGATCCACTTCGACGACCTCGTGGACGGGGTCGCCGGCAGCATGCGGGAGCGGCCGCACGCCTGGACCGTCCGCACCGGCCGCTGGACGCTGCGTGCCGCGGCCGTGCTGGTGCTGGCCGCCGCGTGGGTGGTCTGCGCCCTGCCCGGCGGTGACGGGCCGACCCGTGCCGCCGTCGCGGGCGTCACCGGCCTGCTGGTCCTCTTCGGAGCCGCCGCGGCCTCCCGCGCGGTCGGGGACTCGGCCGCCGGGGCCGCCCTCGGCGCCTTCGTCCCGCCCTTCCTGGCGCTGGCCGGAGCCCTGCTGCCGGTCGGGGAGGCCGACGGCGGCGGGCAGCTGACCGGGGCCCGGCTCCTCGCCGCGTCCGCCGCGGCGGCGGGCGGCGCGGTCCTCTCCGTCGCCGCCGTCGCCGCCTTCGTCCCGCTGCTGCTGTCGATCGCGGTGATCGCCCTGGCCGGGGCGATCGCGGGCGTCCTGATGCTGACCCTGGACCTCGCCCCGGGCCCGACGGCGGCCGTCGTCGCCGTGCTCGCGGTCGCCGTCGGCGGCCTCGTCCCCGGTCTCTCCTTCCGCCTCTCCGGCCTGCGGCTGCCCGCCCTGCCGTCGAACGCCGAGGAGCTCCAGGAGGGCATCGACCCGCACCCGCACGCGCGCGTCGTCGACCGCACCGCGCTCGCCGAGCAGTGGATGACCGCCCTGTACGCGGCGGTCGGCCTGGTCTGCGCGGCCGTGCTCACCGCCCTGGTCCTGGACGACCCGGACGGCCCGGCCCTGGCCACCGCGGGCACCCTCTGCCTGCTCCTGCTGCTGCACTCCCGGAACATCGGCAACGCCTGGCAGCGCACGACGGTCTTCCTGCCCGGCCTGTACGGGCTGCTGCTCGCCGTCCTCACCCGGGCGGCCGGGCTCGCGCCCGACGGCCGGCCGCTGCTGCTGGCCGGCCTGCTCGCCCTGGCGGGCGCCACGGCGGTCGCCTCCTGGACCGTGCCGGGCCGCCGACTCGTGCCGCACTGGGGCCGGGCCGGGGACATCCTGCACACCTGCGCCGCGGTGGCGCTGATCCCGCTGGTCCTGTGGATGCTCGGCGTCTACGGCGCCCTGCGTTCCGTGTCCGGCTGACGAGGGACCGTCATGCAGTCCAGAAAAGACCAGGTCCAGGCCCACATGTTCGTCATGGGGCGGCTCGTCAGCGGCATGCTGCGACAGGACCCGGACGCGCCGGAGAGCCCCGTGGGCCGCACCAACCGGGGCCTCGCCTGGGGCATCGGCCTGGGAGTGGTCCTCGTCCTCGGCTTCCTGCTGTTCGGGATGATCTCCCCGGCCGGCACCAAGTCCTGGCGGACCGAGAACGCCCTGATCGTGCAGAAGGAGACCGGGACCCGCTACCTGTACCTCGACGGACGCCTGCGGCCCGTGCTCAACTACGCCTCGGCCCGGCTGCTCTCCTCCGGCGACCCGCGGACCGTCACCGTCTCCTCGGCCTCCCTGCGCGGCGAGGCCCACGGCACCCCGGTCGGCATCCCCGGCGCCCCGGACGCGCTGCCCGCCCCCGGCGACCTGGAGAAGGGCGCCTGGCAGGTCTGCGCCGTCCCGGCCCCGGCCGGCACCGTCCGGCCCGCCGCCCGCACCTCGCTGCGGATCGGCTTCGAGGCCGGCGGCGTGTTCCCCGGGAAGGGGGAGGGCGTCCTCGCCTCCGGCCCCGACGGACACACGTACCTGCTGTGGTCCGACCACCGGCTGCGGATCGGCGGACACGGCGCGCTCCAGGCCCTGGGCTGGTCCGGCGCCCCCGTCACTCCCGTCACGGCCGCCCTCCTGGACAGCCTGCCCGCGGGCGCGGACCTGGTGGCGCCCGAGATCGACGGCAGGGGGACGGAGTCGGGGACGGTCGGTGGGGCCCCGGCCCGGGTGGGCCAGGTCTTCGCCCTGTCCTCGCCGGGCACCGACCGGCAGTACTTCCTCCTGGAGAAGGCCGGCCTCCGGCCGCTCACCCCGCTGGCCGCGGCCCTCGTCCTGGGCGACGAGCGCACCGCCCGCGAGTCCTACCGGGGCGCCGTCCCGGCGGCCCTTCCGCTGACCGCCGGCGAGCTGACGCGGCGGCAGGCGGCGGGCGGGGATCCCGCCGGTCCCGCCGGCTGGCCCGGCACGCCCCCGGCCGTGCGGCCCGCCGCCGGCACGGCCCCCTGCGCCCAGATCCAGCCGGAGGGGCTGGCGCCCCGGGTCCGGCTCGCCCTGGTGGCGGAGGCCGGCACCGCGCCGGTTCCGGCGTCCGGGCCCGGGATCGCCCCGGCCTGCCTGCCGGTGGAGGGCATCGCGGTACGGCCCGGCGGCGGTGCCCTCGTGCAGGCGCTCGGCGCCGGCGGCGGGGTGCGCGGCACCACGACGTACCTGGTCACCGATGTCGGCGTGAAGTACCGGCTGGCGGAAGCCACCGCGGTGGACCGGCTCGGCCTGAAGGGCGGGCACGCCCAGGCCGTGCCGTCCCGGCTCCTGGACATGCTGCCGACGGGCCCGCGCCTGGACGTCGCGTCGGCGAAGGGGCTCGTACCGCCGGACGGCACGGGGGAGTTGTCCCTCTCCGGGGCGAACTGCGGGTGAAAGTCCGGGGTCCGTCCGGGGTCCTGCCGGCAGGACCCCGGACCCGTACCCGTAAGGAACATCAGAAGAAGCTCAGAAGACCCCTCAAGTCGTTGCCCGCGTCGCCCTGTTCTCCTTAGCATCGGGAACCTCCAGACGAGCGTTCGACTCTTCCCCCTCGTCAGCCCCGTCCGTGCGTCAGACAAGGACTCCTCCCATGACGACTCCGCCGCCCGTCGGCAACACCCAGACTTCGAGTCAGAGCGAGAACCAGCGCGCCTACAACGCCCTCTGGCAGGCCAAGGACGGTGTGGGAAGGTCGCGGGCCGACGTCGAGACGGTCATGAACGGCCTGATCAACACCTACGGCGGCAGCGACGGCACGGCCTTCCGGGAGCTGCTCAGGAGCTGGACCGACGAGGTCGAGGTGATCACCCGGAGCATGGGCGACCTGATGCAGAAGCTCACCGAGACAGGCATGGCGCAGACGCGCACGCAGTCCGAGATCAACGAGTTCATCGAGGCGGCCAAGCGCACCTCGCGCTCCCAGGGCGCCGAGGCCCGCCTCGGCGGCTGATCCCCGCCCCCGCCCCCGCCCTCCCCACCCGTCACCCCGCCGAGGAGTCCCCGATGTCCAACTTCTACGACAACAAGACCGACGGCGTCATCCACGTCCAGTACAAGCACGTCGACAACGCCGCCGAGGACATGCGGATGCAGACCGAGGCCATCAAGAAGACCGTCAAGGCGCTCAACGAGGAACTGGCCGGCCTGCGGGCCGCCTGGCAGGGCACGGACGCCGGCGTCTACACCGAGAAGCAGGGGGAGTGGAACGCCGCCATCGACCGGCTCAGCCTGGTCCTGCAGAACAACAGCTCCCTCCTGAGGCAGATCAGCGACACCTACAAGAAGCACGAGAACACCAGCACCAACAACTGGTCGAGCGTCCGCATCCCCGGCGCCTGACCCGCCGCCGTCCCGCCGTACGACCACCGCGGTGCCCCCGCCCCGCAGCCCGAGGGAGAGAGCGCATGGCCGAGAAAACCGATCTGTCCCACCTCGACGTCGAGGCCCTGGAGCGGTTCCTCAGGGTCGAGGGGCAGGGCATCCCGATGTTCACCAAGAGGCTGGCCGAGCTGGGGGCCACCGAGTCCAAGACCGGGCACCTGTCGCTGTACCTGCTCGCCCTGATCATCGACACCCCGACGGCGGACATCGCCTCCGGCGGCCCTGCGCTGGGCAAGCTCCTCACCGAGATGAAGGCGGAGTCCAGCAAGGAACTCATGGGCAAGACCCTGATCGCCAACCTGAAGACGACGGCCCAGAGCCTCGGCAACGTCCTGGTGAACCAGAAGATCCTCTTCGAGAACATCAAGAGGGAACTGGAGTTCACCATCACGGACATGAAGGCGGCCAAGGAGACCAGCCTCGAGGACATCGAGGGCCAGAAGGCCATCGACGAGTGGCCGTCGATCCTGAACCCCGCCGCTCCCACGGGCGGCGTCACCCCTCCCAAGTGACCTCCGCCCCGCTCCGCCACCCGTCCTCCCCGCATCCCTGAAGGAACCGCCGCCATGCCCGACCCGGCCGGAGACAAGACGACGCGGGCCGAAGTCCTCGCGACCCAGCTGACCGGCTTCCTCGGGCCGACGCGGGAGAAGGTCGCCGGGATCGGCAGCACGGCCGACCAGGGGTCGGCCGACGGGGGCGGGTGGCTGCGGGCGAAGATCGAGAGGGAGGGCGCTTATCCGTCCCTCAGCAACCCGGTGCCCAGTCCGCTGGAGAGGGTGGTCAAGTTCTACGACTGGGACCACAAAACCAACCTCGTCAACGGGTATTTCAAGGTCACCCTGTCCGTCCCGTGGAACGAGAACGGGAACGACTTCAGCGACAACGGGTACGCCGGAGCCTTCGACCACGGTTACGAACAGGCCCTGAAACACCTCGTGAGCCAGGGCAACACGAAGAACTTCACGCACTCGTGCACCGGCATCCCCCAGATCACCAAGGAGGACGCGGTCGACCTGGGCTCCCTGCTCCCCTCGGCGAAGGCGTTCGACGAGACGCTGACGTTCTTCACCGACTACGGCACGGAGCTGGACAAGTGGGTGAAGGACCTCGGGGGTGAGGACGCCGCCTGGCAGGGCTCGGCCGCCGACGTGTTCCGCACGCTCGTCACCGGCGTGCGCCACGGCTACAAGGACCTCCAGGAGAGGCTCACCCCGTTCGGCACCCCGCCGGACCCCCTCCCGTTCGACACGACCCAGTACAAGGCGACCTCCACCGTCGGGCAGGAGATCCTCCGGTGCGCGGTGGACATCCACAAGGCGGCCTCAGCCTTCGCGACCGCCTGGACCAACTGGCTGAACGCCGCTCCGGCGGGCGCTCCGGCCGGTGCGACGGAGAGGACGTACATCCCCACCTACTACCTCAACGTCGAGGTGGACAAGGCCGTCCAGTACCTCAATGAGAACAACATCGGCAAGGTGCATCACGACTCGAACCAGTACGGAACGTACTCGCTCCTGCCGGGATTCAGCATCTACCACCCCCTGTACGGCGACCTCACCCAGCAGGAGGCGTGGCGCAACGTCGCCCGGCAGGCGTACAAGGCGTGGCTCGCCAACGTCGAGGCGACGCTGGACGTGGCCGCCACCACCCAGGCGCGGGCCGTCAACGACGCCCTCCGGAGCGTGCAGGCGACCACCTTCACCTTCAACCCCGGCTTCACGGACCTGAAGTCCAAGTTCGTCGAAGAGGCGACGAAACAGAAGCAGAAGGAGCTGGAGGACAAGCAGAAGGAGCTCGAGGACAAGAAGAACGAGCTGGACAAGAACGCCGGCAAGGACGGCCCCAACGGAGGCGGACCGCCGCCCCTGGGCCCCAACGGCCTCGGCGGTGGCCTCGGCGGCAACAAGGACCTGGGCGGGAACGGCAAGGACGAGAAGGGCGGGCAGAAGCCCCCGGGCCTCGACACCGGCGTCAAGCCCCCGCCCCTCCTGGACCCCAACAACCTCACCGGCGGCAAGGACGGCTTCGGCACCGGCAACACCGTGCGCACCCCGGACGGCTCCACCATCGTCCGCAACCCCGACGGCTCGTACACCACGACCTACCCCGACGGGCGCAAGGAGACCACCCCCGCCGGCACGCTGCCGCCCCTGCTCCAGCCGAACCCGACCGGCCCCGGCCCCGGCACGGGCAACCCCGTCGCGCTGCGGACCGTCAAGGGCCCGGACGGCTCCACCACCTCGTACAACCAGGACGGCTCCCGCACCACCACCCACAAGGACGGGACCACCACCACCGTCACCCGCGACGGCACGACCACCACGGTCAACCCGGACGGCTCCACCACGGTGCTGCGCAAGGACGGCAGCCAGACGATCACCTACCCGGACGGCACGAAGACCACGTTCCGCCCGGACGGCAGCAGCGTCACGCAGTACAAGGACGGCACGGTCCAGAACCGCGCCACCGACGGCACCCTCACCACGACCGACCCCGAGGGGAACAAGAAGGTCACCCGCCCGGAGCCGGGGCAGAGCATCCAGAACCCCGACCGCTCGACCACGACCTTCGGCAAGGACGGCTCCACGACGACGGTCCACGCCAACGGGACCAGGACGACGGTGAGCCCCAACGGGACGATCACCACGATCGACCCCGACGGCACCAAGACCATCTCCCACCTGGGCAAGAACACCTCGACGATCGAGTACGCCGACGGTTCCGTGGCCACGGTGGACAAGGACGGCACCGTCATCACCACCTACAAGGACGGCTCCTCCACCCGGCTCGCCCCCGACGGCACGTACACCACCACGGAGTCCGGCGGGCAGAAGAAGACCGAGCACCTGAACCCGCTCGGCGGGAACGCGGGCGCGGAGACCAAGCACAACCCGGACGGCTCCACCACCACCCGCTACCCGGACGGCACCGTCGACCACGCGCTGAAGAACGGCGGCCACAAGATCACCTATCCGGACGGGCGGACGGTCACCACGGACGCCGACGGACGCACGGTCTCCGTGACCGGCGGGTCGGGCGGTTTCCGCACGTCCTCCGGCACCGGCCGCTTCACGGAGACCCCGGACTACTACGACTTCCTCGACGGGAAGAAGAAGATCTCCGTCCCTCCGCCCAGCAGCGGATACGGCGATTCCGGGCGGATCCCGCTGCTGTCCGCCAACCCCCTGGGCCCGGGCGTCGGCTTCCCCACCTCCCCCTCCGGCCTCTCCGCCGCCACCGCCGAACGCCTCCGGACCACGACCGCCGGCGAGGTGACGGCCGGCCGCGCCCGCGCCGCCCAGATCGCCGCCGAGGAGGCCGTCGCGATGCGCCGCCCGGCGACCACGTCCGGCGGCATGCCGATGATGCCCCCCATGGGCGGCGGCATGGGAGGCGCGGGCGGCCAGGGCACCCAGAGCGACGAGCGCGAACGCTCCACCTGGATCAGCGAGGACGAGGACGTCTGGGGCACCGACGAGGGCGGGGTCGCGGGAGTGATCGGCCGGTGAACAGCCCCGCGGGGCGCACCCCGGCGGCGTACGAACGAGGAAGAAGAGGTACGGGACGATGAGCAACCCCCTGGAAGAACGGCTCGCGGAGGCCCTGGCGGAGTTCGAGGAGACCCGGGCCCGCCTGGACGAGGCCGCGGCCGAGGCGGCCCGGATCTCCGTGACGGTCACGTCCAAGGACCGCACCGTGGAGGCGACCGTGGGAGCGCAGGGCGAGCTGACCGGCCTGCGCTTCCCCACCTCCCGCTACCGCACGATGGCCCCCGCCGAACTGGCGAACGTGCTGATGGGCACCATCGCCTCCGCCCGTTCCCAGGCCGCCTCCCGGCTCCTCGACGTGTACCGCCCCTTCGGCCCCGTCCCCGGGCTGAACCCGGACGCCGAGGGCGGCTTCGCGCCCGTCGAGTGGGACGAGCTGCTCGCCCCGCTGCGGCTCGACCCCGAGCTGGTGGTGCCCTCCTCGCGGTCCACCGCCACCTCCGGCGGCGCCCTGCTCGACGAGCTGGTGGACGACGAGGAGAACACCGGGGCCGCGGGGGAGGAGACGGCGCGATGAGCGAACTGAACGTCAACAGCGGCGGTCTCGACAAGGGCGGCGAAGCCGTCAAGAACGTGGGCGAGGAGCTGAAGGTCGCCCGCGACGAGTACATGGACAAGATCACCAGCTACCGGGGCTGCTGGGGCACGGGCGAGTTCGGCGAGGCCTTCGCCAAGAAGTACTACCAGGGGCTCGGCTTCGTCGTGGAGGGGAGCGAAGCCCTGGTCGAGGCGCTCAAGGCCAGCGGGCAGAGCCTCACCGACACCTCCGACCGCTTCAAGAGGACCCAGGACGGCATCACCGGGAACATCGACACCCACACGAAGAAGCGCTGACCCGCCATGTCCCTGCATTTCCCGCCCGAGTGCGCCTGGCTGTTCGCGGCCCTGACCGGCGAGATCCCGCCGGACGGCGACGAGGACAAGCTGTTCGCCCTCGCCGAGGCGCACAAGGGGCTGCACGGGAAGCTCAACGGGGACATCCAGCGGCTGGTCGCCGAGGCCCTCGGCTACACGCGGAAGAACTTCGAGGGCACCGCCGCCGAGATGTACCAGGAGGCGATGAAGTCGTTCCTCGGCGGCCAGAAGGGGCTCGACTACTTCAACGCGGTCACGGACCAGGCGGATCTGATCGCCAAGTTCACCCGCAAGAGCGCCACCCAGCTCCAGTACACCAAGTACATGATCATCGCCCAGCTGGTGGAGCTGCTGGTCGAGGCAGCCGTGGCGGCGGCGCTCTCCTTCTTCTTCGGCGCCTCCATCGCCGCGTACCTCCAGAAGCAGGCGATCGTCCGGCTGATCATCCGCACCCGTCTCGGCCGGCTGCTGGTCGCCCTGCTCATGCACGAGATCATCAACGTCGGCATGGGCGTCGTCATGGACGGCCTCTCCCAGTGGATCCAGCTCAACCAGGGCACCCGTGACGAGTGGGACCACGACCTCACCAAGGCGGCGGCGCTCTCCGGTGCCGTCCAGGGCCTGCTGGCGGGCCCCTTCCAGGCACTGGGCAAGCTCTTCAACAAGGGCCTCGCGAAGCTGTTCGGCGACGACGCGGGCGGGCTGATCGGCAAGAAGCTGGACGACGTACCGCCGCCGAAGAACAAGCTCGGCGGCGACCTGCCGCCCCCGCCGAAGAAGACCGCCGGGGACCTCGGCCCCACCCCGCCGCCGAAGGACAAGGTGGGCGACGACGTCGTTCCTCCGCCGGCCAAGGGCAAGGGCGACGACGTCGGCCCCCCGCCCCCGCCGAAGGGCACGGGCGACGGCGCCGGACCCACCCCGCCGCCCAAGGGCACGGGCGACGGCGCGGGCCCCACTCCTCCTTCGAAGAGCAAGGGGGACGACGTCGGTCCTACACCGCCGCCGAAGGACAAGGTGGGCGACGACGTCGGTCCCACCCCTCCTCCGAAGGGCAAGGGCGATGTCGGCCCCACGCCGCCGCCGAAGCCGTCCTTCGGCCAGGACGTCACCGACAACTTCCGCAAGAACCTCCCCGGAGTGGCGGGCCCGAACCCGGAGAAGTCCGCACGCGACTTCATCAAGGGGATGGGCGACACCTTCGAGAACCACCTCGGCAAGGGGACCCGCGAGGTGGGCGAGAAGTGGGCCGAGACCCTGCTCTCGAAGACCGGCCGGCCGGACCTGCCCGACGCGTTGAAGAACGTCCTGAAGCCCCTCGACGACACCGTTCTCGACAAGAACATGCGGGACGTCCTGACGAACGGCACCGCCGACGCGATGGGCTCCAGCATCATCAAGTCGATCCGCGAGCACGGCGTGACGGGTCTCTTCGAGGGCGTCCACGCGTCCGTCTCGGAGGGCACGTACAACCTGCTCTTCTCGGACGAGCACAGCTTCAAGACCTCCGGCCTGACCTTCGGCTCCGGCATCGTCGAGGGCCGGCTGGGCCACCTCCTGGAGACCGGCGGCGAGAAGCTGGGCCTCGGGATGCGGGACTCCCTCGGCATGAAGGCCCCGGACTTCGGTACTCCCGGCGGCGCGCCGGGCCCCGTGCCGGACGCGTCGGACGTGTCGGACGCGTCGGCCGACGCGAAGCCGGAGACGGTCTCCTCCGGGGACCTCCAGGATCTCCAGGACCTCGCGGTCACCGACGACGATGACGAGTCCGACCTCCAGTACCTCGATGTCGGTGACGAGACCGCTCGGGACGAGGAGCAGCACCGGCCCGGGGCCGCTCCGGTCGCCACGACCTCGACGGCGCCCTCGGCCCCGTCGACCTCGTCGGCCGCGACCGGTCCGCAGAACACCGCGCCGTCCACCACCCAGAACACCCAGAGCACGTCCGGGAACCAGAACCAGGCTTCCTCCGGGCAGCGTTCGGAGACGCCCCCGACCAAGACGGACGCCAAGGGCACGAACGGTACGAACGGCGAGAGCGCCTCCAGCGCCCCCGTACAGCCGTCGGGCCTCTCCACCGAGACCACCACCACGTCCACCGAGACCACCACGTCCACGGAGACCCGCGAGAACACGGCGGAGACGGAAGAGAAGGAGGCGGCGGCGGGGGAGACCGAGGCGAAGCCGTCCACGGCCCAGGTCCCGACCACCTCGTCGTCCACGACCGAGTTCCTGGTCGAAGGCACCCTGTCCCCCTCGTACGACGAGCCGGTGTTCCCGACGTCGCAGACGAGTCCGGTCGACGAGATGGAGATGGTCTCCCTGTCGTCCCGCCCGGAGGGGAACAACGCGCAGACGGTCACGGAGTCCTCCCCGGAGGCCACCGCCCCCGCCACCGTCCAGTCGAACGCCCCGGTTGCCGTTCCCTCTTTGTCGACCGAGTCCTCGGACCTCCAGGGGGACCTTCAGGAGGCCCTCCAGGAGGACCTTCGGGAAGAGGAGCCCGCGCCCCAGGTGGTCGTGCCCCCGATTCCCGTTCCCCCGGTTCCCGCGCCTCCGCTGCCCGGACCTTCCACCGGCGGGCTTCGGACGACCGGGAACCAGGCGCCGGGGAACCAGACGCCCGAACCCCTGACGAACGACACCCAGGACTCCCGGACGGACGAAGAGCCGAAGCGGAACAACCCGGCCGACATCCCCCTCCCGCCCCCCTCGGCCACCGAATCCACGGATCTCCAGGAGAGGCCCACGTCCCGAACGGCCGCGAGCCCGACAGGGGGAGAGCAGACGCCCGGCTCCCCTGTGCCCGTGCTCCAGACGGTCGGATCACCGGTTCCCGAAACCCTGACGGTCGAGACCTCGGAGACCGGGGAGCAGACGGTCAGCGCCCCGTCGACCGCGCCCCGGACGACCGATTCCTCGGAAGCCGGTCACCAGGACTCCGAAACCCTCGAAACCGAGGCCCAGGAGGTCGAGTCTCAGGAGGTCGAGGTTCAGGAGACGGAGCCTCAGGAGGTCGAGTCTCAGGAGGTCGAGGTTCAGGAGACGGAGCCTCAGGAGGTCGAGTCTCAGGAGGTCGAGGTTCAGGAGACGGAGCCTCAGGAGGGCGAGGTCCAGGAGGCTGAGGTCCAAGAGACCAAGTCCCAGGAGGCCGAGGTCCAAGAGACCGACACCCGTACGACTGGCATCCAGGAGACCGAGAACCGGGAAGACGACACCCAGGAGGCCGAAACCCAGGGCCTCCAGAGCCCGGTGGTCGTGACCCCGGCGCCCAGAAGCCAGACACCCGAACCCCTGGCGGCCGAAACCAAGGGCTCCCGGGCCGAGACGAACGAGAACCAGGAGGCCGAGGTCTCCGCGGTCGAGACCCAGATGCCCGGATCTCCTGTGCCCGTGCTCCAGACGGTCGGATCACCGGTTCCCGAAACCCTTTCGGTCGAGACCTCGGAGACCGAGGAGCCGAAGCGGGACGATCAGGCCGACATTCCCCTCCCGCCCCTCCCGGCCACCAAGTCCACGGACCTTCGGGAACACCTCCGGGAGGAGCCCGCGCCCCTGGAAACCCAGGTCCGGACGGACGAAGAGCCTCAGGCGCAGACGACCGAAGAGCACCAGGCACAGACGACCGAACTCCAGGCGACCGACGTCCCGGTGACCGACCAGTCCGCCCAGAACGACCAAGCCCTTCAAGTCGAGCAGGCCGAGCAGGCCGAGCAGGCCGAGCAGGTCGAGCAGACCGAGCAGACCGAGCAGACCGAACAGGTCGAGCAGACCGAGCAGACCGAGCAGACCGAGCAGACCGAGCAGACCGAGCAGACCGAACAGGCCGAACAGGCCGAGCAGACCGAGCAGACCGAACAGGCCGAACAGGCCGAGCAGACCGAGCAGACCACCCAAGACAACCTGGCCGACCAGGAGAGCCAGGAGAGCCAGGAAAGCCAGGAAAGCCAGGAAGGCCAGGAGAACCAGGAAGGCCAGGAGAGCCAGGAAGGCCAGGAGAACCAGGAAGGCCAGGAGAACCAGGAAGGCCAGGAGAACCAGGAAGGCCAGGAGAACCAGGAGAACCAGGCCCCCCAGGTCACCCAGGCCCCCCAGACCACCCCGCCCCCCTCCCGCCACATCCTCGCCTTCGGCCAGGACGGTCACCCGGGAGTCGGCGGTGTGCAGATCTCCCCGATCGCGGACGACGTGATCTCGTCCCTCCGGGACAGCGTCCTGGACTCCCTCGGCGTGCCGCCGGAGCGCCGGGCCGCGATGCAGGAGCAGCTGCAGGCGCTGATCACCTCGCAGACGCTCATCGACAACCGGCACATGCTGATGAGCCGGGACGGTCACCGGATGACGGTGGACGACGACGGCACCGAACTGTCGTTCCACCTGAAGGTGAACCTCTCCGGCCCCCGCCCGTCCGTGCTGGCCGGCGTCACCGGCGCCCTGCCGACCCACAACAACGAGCAACGCCAGACGGCGGCCTCCTCCCAGAGCCGGCAGAACGGTACGACCCTCTACCGGGGGTTCTCGATCCCGACCCTCTCGCTCACGATCCCGACCAGCGAGCCGTCGTCCTTCGTCACCGGTTACCCCGTCGGGGGTTCCCTGAGCTTCACCCACTGGCAGCTGGCGACGAGCAGCACCCGGACGGTGAGCGTAAACAGCACGAGCCTGCACCGGAGTTCCGAGCCGGCGCATCCGTACGACTACAACGCCACCGTGCAGCTGAAGGGGCCGCACGACACCACGTGGACCCGGCCTGCGGACCTGTCCCCGTTCACGATCACGGCCTGGTTCCCCGAGCACCTCAAGACGGACCGGGACGCCGCCGAGGAGATCACGGTCTTCTGGGACAGCGATGAGGCGCTGAGCAGGCACCTCGACGCCACTCCGGTCTGGGCGCTGGACTCGCTCTCCGATCCGGGCCGGCTGCTGCGTACGGCGAAGACGCAGTTCGCCTCCCAGCTGGCGGACCTCTCCCCGGATTCGCTGCGGGAGGTCGAGCAGTTCTTCGGGATCGAGCACCAGCTCGGCGCCCTGCCCCTCCAGCGCCGGAAGGGCACCGACGACACCAGGACCGTCGGCACCCTCTCCCCGGTCCTGGTGGACGAGAGCGGCGCCGCTGTCGGCATGTTCCGGATCGTCGCCGACGTCACGCACCAGCCCGACACCCCGAACTCCCGCCGTGAGCCGGGGGTGTGGGTGCCCGACCGCTACAGCTTCGAGCGGTACGTGGAGCGCCAGGTCAAGCAGGACACCCTGCGCAAGATCACCTCCGGCTTCAGCGTCGAGGGCTTCGGCGGCGTCGGCCTGCACCAGGACGCCTCTCCGGTGAACAAGGCGTTCCGCGACTTCGGGCTCGGCGGTCAGATCCTCGGCAAGGCGAACCTCGGCTGGCAGAAGGACAACTCCCTCGGTACGGGGACGACGCACAGCACCAACCGCAACATGCGGGCGTCCGCGGCCAACGTCCTGTTCCCGGCCCTGGTCTCCTACCGCGTGGAGTTCATCTCCTCCGAGGGCACCGTGACCGAGGCACCCGGTCCCGTCACGGTGGAGGCCCGGATGCGGGCCCTCGGTCAGGCCCCGCCTCCCGCTCCCGTCCGCCCCCCGTCGCCGGACTCCTCGTCCACGGCGGTCGCGTCGGGTTCCTCCGCGAGCACTCCGCCGCCCCCGCCGCGGAGTTCCTACCCCGACGATCCCGTCGCCGCCCTGCCGGAGAACCTCGCCGGCCTCCGGGGCGTGGGCCTCACCGTCACCCCGCTGCACCTGAGCGGCACGGGCCTGACGACGGCACTGGACCAGGCGCGCGGCTGGCTGCAGGAGAACGGTTTCCTGCCCAAACCGGGGCTCACCACGGCGGAGAACACCCGGAACCGGCTGGACAATCTCCGCAGCTTCGACCTGCTCACCGGTGAGGCGGCCCTGCTGGCCTCCGTCGACGAGCTGACGGACGGCGGGCTGCGGCTGCCCTTCACCACGGTCAGCCCCGACGGCCGGGTCCGCCAGGTCGAGGTCGTCCTGCGCCTGGAACGTGACGAGACCGCCCCCGTCGTCCACCGGACCACCCTCGCGAACGTGTTCGTCTCGAACTCGGGCGGCCTGACGGACACCAGCAACAACCAGCAGTCGAGCACGCTGTCCTGGAACTTCGGCCTCGGCGGCGACATGTCCCAGCAGGGCGTCATACCCAACCTCGCCGCCGGTCTCAAGGCGGGTCCCCAGACGGTCTGGTCCAGCGCTCCCACCACCTCGTTCGGTCACTCCCAGTCCGTCCGGCCCGTCACCTCCGAAGCGAGCGAAGCCCGCGTGGAGGTCTTCCGGTTCCCCGCCCGCCTGCGGATGGAGATCCTGGAGAACGGAACTCCCCTCTCCCTGCCCGGGTCCGCTCCCTCCCCCCTCTTCGTGCCCGCCCCGGTCCCCGTGCCCACGGCCTCGTCCTCGCTCACGCCCGCCCCCGGGCCGCTCTCCACGACCGTGCCCATGTCCACGACCGACGACGATCCCGCCTCCGTGGTCCTCGACCTCGCCGTGCCGCCGAGCCGGTACGTGTCGGACGGGACCCTCCGCCCCGAACACCGGGACGAGACGGTGGTGCTGCCGGACGGCTCCCAGGTCGACGTGCTCCTCGGCAGCGACGCCCTCCAGCAGGCCCTGGCGGAGGCCCTGCGCCACCGGCCCACCGACGATCCCACCCATCTGGGCACCGGCACCCGGCTGCCTCCCGCGCACCAGCAGGGCGCGGGGCTGCCGCTGCACACCGGGGACGTGAACCGGCCCGCCCCCTCCTCGGCGCTCCGGCGGCTCGCGGAGTTCGCCGAGGCCGCGAAGCGGGTGCTGGGCCTGTCCTCCACCGCCCCCGTCACCGCCCCGGCCTCCGGGGACACCTCCCCGCCCCGCCCCGTATCCGGCTACGAGAGCTCCCTGAACCACCAGGTCAGCCCGTCCGCGCTGCTCGCCAGGTCCCACCAGATGAGCAAGGGCGTGTACGTGATCGACGGCCTCTTCGCCCCCGGTCTCCTCGGGGACGAAGAGGTGGCCGTCGAAATACGCATGGTGCTCAAGAACCCGGTCGACCTGGGGCCCGTCAGCCAGTTCGGCGAGACGGACCTCTCGATCGGCCAGGGCGGCACCAAGCAGACGAGCCGGACGCGTCTCGCCTGGGAGGCGAGCGGAGAGGTCGGCGGCAAGTTCGGGGTCGTCCGGCCGGACGCCGACACGCCGGCGCCCTCCAACCCCGTCACCGGCACCCTGTCGGCGAAGGGCGCCTACGGCCGGGGAACGGCCCGCACGACCACGGAGTCCTCCTCCCTCCAGGTCGTACGCGTCGCGGCCGAGAACAGCACCCAGCGGCGGATCCGTGCGGACGTGGAGTACCAGGTGACCGTCCTCCGGGGGACGAGCACGCTCAACGTCTCCCACGGGGTCTCGACCACGCAGGCCCCTCCGGTCCTCGTCCCCGGAGGGATCGAGTTCGTCGCCTCCAAGGAGCAGATACAGCGCGACGGCGGGGTGCTGAGGGACTTCCTCCCCGCCGACGAGCAGGCCGTCCCGCCCGGGACGGGCATCCCCCTGCCCGTCCGCTTCCTCCGGTACGGAGCGCTCGGTACGGACGCCGTCCTCTCGGTGGTCCCGCTCGGCCACGACCCGTCGCAGCAGCACGTACCGCAGGACGTACCGCAGGACGCGCGGGCGACCGCGTCCCAGGACGAGGGGAACACGCACGCCCCGGCGAACGGCCGGGAGGAGCCCCCGTACCACCTGCTGCGCGATCACCTGACCGCCCTGGTGAACGAGCGCGCCCCCGGCGCCCTCGTCCCCGGCGACCACCGGTACGTCCCCGGCCTGCGGACCATGATCGCCGAGTACACGTCGGCCGCCGCCCTCGCCGAACTCGTCGGCCGGGGAAAGAACCCGGACGGCACCCCGTCCTCGCTTCCCCCGCTCACCTTCCCGTACAAGAGCGTGTTCGGGACCACCACGCTGTCCCTGACCGTCACCACCGAGTTGGCCATGAGCGAGCGGGAACTGGCCGCCCTGCGCGGCCGTTCCGCGCCGTCCGGCGCGGAGCTGGAGTACTACTCGCAGCACCGTCCGCTCGACACCGGCACGAGCACCGCGCGCACCACGAAGTGGTCGGCCGGGGTGTCCGGGAGCGTCTCCTTCCCGCTCGGGGGCGTCCCCATGAAGGCGTCGACGACACCGGGACTCGGGGTCTCCCAGGCCACGACCGTGGCCAACGCGACGGTCGCCGAGAACCGCGCCTGGGGACGCACGAACGGCGGCACCGAGTTCGACCTCCGCTACCGGTTCACCGCCGCCCTCGACGTCCCCGCGTACGTGACGGGCAGGCCCGTCACGTATTCCTCCCCCCCGGTCGAGGCCAGGGTCACCCTGCGCCTCGGCGGCGACCAGGGCCTCGGCCCCGCCACCCCGGACACGGTCCAGGACCTCCCCCCGGAGGTCCACACCCCGGAGACCCTTCCCCCGGAGGTCCGGGAGCGCCTGGAGCGCCATCCGAAGCTGCGGCTCCAGGAGGCCGTCACGGTCACCGCCGTCACGAACATCGAGCAGCTGAAGGAAGCGGTCACCCAGGTCGCGCCCGGCCTGATCGACGCGAAACGGCCCGGCGCCACCTCCCACGAGACCGTCGCGGTCCTGTTCACGGATCTGCTCCGCAAGAACGTCTCGACCCTCGGGCCGACCGGTGCCGCCACCGCGTTCGGCGGTTCTCCGGGCAAGGGGCGGGTCGACCTCGACCTCCGGATGAGCAACCCCCGCCTGCTCGACCGGACCATGGGCGTGACCGGCGACCACACGCGCGTCACCGGTACGACGTCCACGACCTCCTCGGCCACCACCCGCACCTACTCGTCCCCCTTCTCCCTCACCGGACAGCACAAGTTCACGACCCCGCTGGCGCCACCGCGGAACGAGATGAGCCTCGGCATCGGCGCGACGGTGCCGACGCTGCACCACCAGACGATCCCCGGGGGCCAGGGCGGCGGCGTCGGGACGACCGCCCGTCTCTGGACGAAGATCGGCTCGGCCGGACGGCAGGACGCCCAGAGCGGCATGAAGACCCACGAGGTCGTGGTGGACACGCTCACCACCGTGACCGGGACCAAGGGCGACGAGCGGCAGGTGACCGGCACGGCGGTCATCCGCGTCCCGGAGCAGGTGCTCCTCGGCCTCGGGGTCCTGCCGGACGCGGACCGCGGCAACGGCGTCTGGGACCTGTCCGCCGGTACGCGCGAGGCGGGCGGGACGGACCCCGTGGCCCACGCGTCCCGGGTGGACGGCCTCGTCGAGACGTGGCTCCGGGACACGGACCAGGACACCCCGCGGCCGGAGCTCCAGCTGTGGCTGAACCTCGACGCGGCCCTGGACCGGGACGCCGCCCGGACGAACGCGGAGGAACGGGCCGCGCGGTTCGCCGTCGACCACGGGCGGACCGTGCACCTGGTCTTCCAGGACGGGAACGGCACGTACCTGACGACGTACGGCCCGGACGGCGCCGAGGTGACCAGGCAGGCCCCGCCGACGACGGCCGGCTCGACGGTTCCGGCCAATGTGCAGGTTCCGTCGGCTCCGGCCAATGTGTCGGCCTCGACGGCTCCGGCCAACGTGTCGGCTCCGTCGGCCTCGACCAATGTGTCGGCCTCGACCAATGTGTCGGCCTCGACCAATGTGTCGGCCCCGGCCAACGTGTCGGCCCCGTCGGCTTCGGCGTCCCCGGCCAACCTGTCGGCCTCGGCGGCCCCGGTCCCGGACACCCAGACGACCGATACCACCGACACCACCACCGAGCAGCCCCCTCCCCGCGAGAAGGGCCGGCTGGTGGAGAATCCGGTCCGCCCCGGCGAGCTGACCCCCTTCCGCGGCGCGAAGAACACCGTGGTGCACACCGAACGCTTCGACCCCAAGAGGGGCCAGGAGAATCGGCCCGCCGGCCGGCTCAACGGCTCGTGGACCCTCATCCGCAACAGCGTGCGCCGCGAACAGCTCGCCGACGGACGCACGGTGCGGCACTTCTTCGTCACCCTGCCCTTCAAGCTCGCCGACGGGCTCACCACCGGGGACCTCGCCCAGCACCGGGACCGGATGCAGAAGACCCTCGACCAGCACGTCAACCGCGGTTACCGGCTGCCGGGCTCCGGCGACCAGCTGTACGTCACCGCCGAGTTCGTGCACGCGCCCGACCACAGCGAGGCCGTCACCCTCTCCCGCACGGACTCGCCGGCCCGCGCCGACCAGCTCCACTGGGACGTCAACGACAGCGACGCCACGATCACCCACGAACTCCTGCACTACCTGGGCCTCGCCGACGAGTACGTCGACACCGACGCCGACAGGGACAACCGCCACCTCTTCCGGCGGGACGAAGGGGCGAGCGGCGTACGGACCGAGGGCCTGATGGTCCGCCCCCGCGAGGAGACCCTGCGCGAGTTCCCCCAGGACTACCTGCGGACCATCGAGACCGTCAGCGACAACGCGGTCATCCCCCTCCACACCGCCCCCACCACCGTGCCCGCGGACCGGGAGGACCTCGCCCCCGGCCGCGACGAGGGGTTCGAGGGGCAGAGCAGCCGGGCCCCGTCGAACACGACGGCCCTGCTGTCCTCCACGAACGCCGCTTTCGAGGAATTCGTCGGGGAGAACACACGACCTTTTTCACCCCTGACGTCCGATGAGTACCGCCAGAGGATGAAGGAAAGTCACGAGGGAAACCACGAGATCTCCTACGTCGTGAACGCGATCGTGGGCAGGAAAACGTTCATGGAGGGGAACGCTCTCGAAGAATTCGTCGACTGGGTCAAGGCGGGTCTCTCCGACGACATGCGCGACCGGGTCATGATCGTTGTCGGAGTGAACGACCTCGGTTACGCAAGTGGTTTCAAGACGAAAAAGGCGAAGGAGGAGGAAGAGGCGAAGTTCAACGAAAGGCTCGAAAAGGCGAAGATCGGAATTCCCGTCGCCGCGGTCGCCATGCAGCTGAACAGGTGGGGAGCCGGCAAGTTCCCGTACGGCCGGGCCCGCAACCTCACCATGACGAGCGAGGCCACCTTCAAGGCGATCGATGCCCTGGTCGCAAAGAAAACCCACCCGTACGTGGCCTTCATGGACTTCGACGCCTACAAGCACACCACCCCCGACGGCCTGCACATCTTCGACCACTTCTCCAAGGAGCTCGGTTTCGAGGAGAACCCTCTCCTCGAACTTTCAGAACCTCTTCCTGCCCCCCTGCGCCCCCTGATGATGTCCGGGGGCTACAGGGCACCGCGCCCCGGGGAGTCCGATCTCTACCAAAAGCTGATCAATGAGACGAAGGAGAGGTGGCCCGAAGAGAAGGCCGAGGTGGAGAAGAGGCTGAGGAAGAAGAACCCCACCCTGGAACTGGGTGATTTCCCGTCGGAAGGGGACCTCGACACCCTGATGGAAAAGTTCGTCCAGAAGGTCGAACACGACATGCGCGCGCGGGACAGGCTGGTGTCCCAGTCCCCCCTCCTCCCCTACTCGCCCGAGCCGAACCTCTTCGTGGACGCTCTGGCCGTCATGCTGGAGGAGAACGAAGCCGAGGGACGCCCCCCGGTCCGTTTCGGCGACGCCAACGCGGAGTTCGAGGGCCTCGCCGAGAACCTCGCCAAGTTCGCGGCCTGGGAGATCGGGCAGAGCTACCGGAACGACACCGCCCCGGAGGCCCCCGGCGTCGTGACGGAGACCCCCCTTTCCACCGCGAGGGGGACCGCCTTCCACGCCTCGTTCCGGACCACCACCCAGACCGACCTCTCCCGCCTGCTCGTCGGCATGGCCGTGTCCTGGAAGGTGAAGTCCCTGGAGGTCGGCGGCGACCTGAGCGAAACGCATTGGGAGGAGATCCAGGTGGCCCAGAGCCACACCTCCCCGGTTCCCTACCTGAAGCTCTTCCACGAGGCCGCCCACGGCGACAGGGGAAAGAACCAGAAGAAGCTCGCGGACCTCCAGGACAGCGGGGACGCGCTCCGCCTGAACTTCTCCGCCGACGACCCGTGGACGAACTTCCCGGGGCAGGACGCCGAGGCCGCCGGCAGGGCGAGGGAGGTCCTCGAGGAATTCGCGGGCAAGAACCTCATGACGAAGGTCTCCCGCACGCGCACCGACGAAAACGGCATCGGCCTCCCGAACGACTCGGCCAGCAAGGTGCGCCACGCGATCAACCTGCTGTACTCCTCCGACGAGGGACACATCCAGCGCAGTTTCCACGAGGTGGCCACCGCCTACCTCATCGCCGAAACCACCGAGGAGACCCCGCCCCCGGAGTCGGACGGCACCGTGGCCCCCACCGGCGCCGCGCCCGAACCCGCCCCCTTCCAGCGGCGGTTGAGGGCCCCCTACGGTTCCTTCTTCGCCGCGCTCACCGAGGCGTTCCTCCCGGACGGCCAGCCGTACGCGCCGGCGGACCTGCCTTCCCCGAAGGACCCGCCCTCCCCGGAGGACCTGCGGGGGCACGCCGGCCTCCAGAGCCTCAGGACCGCCCCCGAGGTGCGGAGCATGCTCACCACCCTCTACGAGAACCACCGCACGACCGACAGCGCCCGGCGGCTCCTCGCGGATGCGGCGACAGCGGGCCTGCACGTGAACGACCTCACCGCCCGGCTCTTCACCGGACGCCTCCACCCGATGGAGCACCCGCTCGACCACTACCGCTTCCCGGACACGGGCGACGGGACCTCCTCGGCGAGCAGGCCCCCCGTCTTCTCCCTCGACGCGTCCGCGGCCTTCCTCCTGGAGCTCTACGCCGACGTGCTCGGGCGTCCCCTGGAGGTCACCGCCCCCGACGGGACGACCCGCGGCTTCGGCCCCGAGAGTGGCCTCCCGCCGATCCGGGTGACCTGGCGGGACGGCGTGGGCTGGCGCGCGGTACGGCCGGCGGACCAGCAGGAAAGTCCGGAGAACCCCGGGGAACCGCAGGGGTCCGGGAAGAAGCCGGGTTCCCCGTCGGACATTTCCCCCCTCGCCCAGAGCGCCTTCGACAAGCTCACCGGCGGCCCCTCGTGACCGCCCTCCGCACGGGTGGAGCGCCCATGATCGAATCGGAGCCACCGAACAGGGGAGGGCGCATGCGACAGGGTGGCGGCGAACGGGTGGAGAGCGCTCCGGACAACCGGCCGGGAGGGCTGCTGCGGAGACTCGCCCGCCGCCGGAACGCCCCTGCCCCGGCCGTCGCGGAACCCGCCGCGCCCGGCCCCGGGGCGGCTCCCGCCGGGGCCTCCGGAGGAGCGGCACCGGAGGCGCCGCACACCGTGCGGGACGACTTCCCCCACCGGTACCTCCTGCGCTCCTCGGCCGCCCCCGACTCACCGGTCCGCGCCCTCGTGCGCGCGCTGCCCGCCGACCCCCGGCGCCCCGCCGTCGTGGTCGACGTCCCCCAGGCGGCCGCCGGGAACCTCGGCGGGGAACTCGGCGCGCTGCTCGCCCGGCTGCGTGACGAGGAGCCGCTGTCGCTCCGTCTCGTCCTGTCCGGTGCCGCCGCCCCGGCGGGCGAGGACGGACCGCTGGCCCAGCGCCTCGCCGACGCCTGGAACGTGACCCTGGAGGCCCCGGACGCGCCCGCCGTCCTCGCCCCCGGCGGCCTGCTCTACGTCACCGAGCCCGCCACCCCCGGCGGCGGCTGGTGGCGCTTCGCACCCGGGGAGGCCCCGGAGCCGCTGGGTGCCCGGCTGCCCGCACCGCGCTGGCAGCGCGCCCTGGCCAGGGTGCCGCTGGGGCCGGTCGGCGGGAGCGTCGTCCGCGCCGTGCCCGCCGGCCTCGCCCTCGCCCCGGCGGACTCCGCCCCGCCCCGCCCCGACGAACCGGCCTACGCCGTCGCCGTCCACCCCGACCGCCCCGCCGTCCTGCTGGGCGCGCCGCGCGCCGAGCCGGTCGCGGCCGAGGACCTCGCCACGCTCCTGGTCTCCCTGCCGTCCGAGGTGCGCCGTACGCTGCGGCTTGTCCCGGTGGACGGGCGCGACGCGACCGCGCTGGCCGAGGAGGTGTGCGACCTCCTCGGCACGGAGCTGGAGGTGACCCTGGGCCTTCCGCTCGCCACCGAACCGACCGAACCGACCGAACCGTCCGAGCCGGCCGAACCGTCCGGGGGCGGCGGGGCCGAGGACCGGGACGGGGCCGGGACACCCGTGGAAACCGTCCGGCTGGTCTCCGCCGAGGGCGAGTTCGCCTGGCCCGCGCCCCTCGCCGCCCTCCTCTGCTTCCCCCTCGCCGCCGACGGCTCCCGCCCCGCGCCCCGCCCCACCGCCTGGACGCTCCCGGAATCGGCGGGAGTCCCGGAGCCGGAACCCGCGACCCTGCGGATGCCCTCCGGGGCCCGTGCGGTGGCCGTCCGCTCCGGCCTCTGGATCGGCCCCACGGGCGAGCCGCCCGCCGAGGTCCGGGACCGGGCGGGCGAACCGCGCGTCCTGCGGGTGGAGATCGCGTCGGACTGCCTGGCCGGAGAGGCCGTTCGCGCGGCGACCCTGCGCGATCTGTCGGCGCTCGTCGCCGCCCTCGCCCCGGCGGCCCGCGCCCACGCCGAACTCGCCGTCTCCGGGGAGGCGGGGCCGGAGGCGGTCGCCGCCCTGCGCCGCTTCGCGGTCCGCGCGGGCCTCTCCCTGGCGGCCGTCCCCCACCCGGAGACGCCCGGGGCATCCGAGGAACCGGCCACGGCTCCCGCACCCCTGCCGCCGACGACGGAACAGGACGCGCACAGGAGCACGGGCGCGGGCACAGAAGCCGACACGGAACCGGGCACGGAGCCGGAACCGGACGCGCGGCCCGCCGGAGTGCCGGACCCACTCCAGGTCCCGGCACCGGCCCCCGTCCCGTCCCCGGCACCGGCCCCCGTCCCGTCCCCTCCGGCGGTCGCGACCTCTTCGGCGGCCTCGGCGGCTTCGGCGGCCTCGGCGGGCACGGCGGGCACGGCGGCCCCGGCCGTATCAGCCGTCTCCGCACCCGTGCCTGTGCCCGCCCAGCCCACCGCGTCCCCCGCACCCGCTCCCGCGACCGCGCCTCCTTCCCGTCCTTCCCCTCCTTCCCCTCCTCCCTCTTCTCCCCGCCCCTCCCTTCCTTCCCCCTCCGCACCCGCTGTCGTCCCCGCCTCGGTGAGCCGCACGCGCCGGCTGCGGGAGGAGTCGGCCGGGGAACCGGACCGGCGGGCGTTCCGGGAGCTGGCGGCGAAGGTCTGGGAGGAGCACAGCGGGCCCGTCGGGCAGGCGCTGATCCGGATGCCCGCGCTGCGCGGGGCGGACGAGGACGCGGTGCGGGCGGACCTGATCGCCGTACGCCTGTACCTCTCCTCCGCGCCCGAGGACCCGTTCGGCGCGCGCGCCCTCGCCGCCGGGGGCGAGGAGCTGCGCCCGTACGCCGGCTGCCTGGCGGCCGGGCTGCGCCGACTGCCCGCGCTGCGGGGCACCCTGGTACGGGCCGCCGCGGAACCCTCCGTACCGGACGAGGTCGTCCCGGGAGCGGTGCTCTCGTGCGACGCGCCGCTGGACGCGGTGCACCTGGAGGCGCCGGGCGCACCCCTGCCGCCTCCGGACCGGGTCCGCTACGTCATCAGGCCGACGACCGCCCGGCGCACCTCGGTCCTGTCCCGTGACGGAAGCGGCGTGCAGGCCCTCTTCGCCACCGGTACGGAGTTCACGGTGCTGGCCCGGCACGAGGCCGACGGCGAACTGCCCGCACGCGTCCTGCTGGCCGAACTCCCGCCGGACGCCGGGCGGTTCAGGGCCCCCTCGGCCGGGGTCCTGGAGCGGCTCGACGCCGTCGCGGGCCGTCCCGGCTCCACGGGGGCGGCGCCCTGGCCCGACCGGTGCACCGGCCCGTTCCTCCACGTCCCGCCGCCCCGCTGAGCGGGTGCCCCGCGCACCTCTTTCCCGTCGAGAAAGGCAGAGCAGCCATGACCAGCAGAGAGACCACCCCCGCAGGGGAGAGCGCCGGGGCCTCTCCCGTGCCGCGCGCGGCCGCACTGGCCGTCCTGAGCGAGGAGCCGTCCACGGGGCTGTTCCCCGCCGCCCCGCGCGCCGCGAGCGGCGACGCGGCGGCCGGGACCGCTCCGGCCGCCGTCACGGCCACGGCCACCGCCGCCGCGACCGCCGGGACCGCGACCGCCGGGACCGCGACGACCGTCGCCGCGGCGGCTCCGGAGACCGGGACGGCCGCGCGGACGGCGACCGCGCCGGATTCCTCCTCCGCGCCGGCCGCGCCGGCCGGGGCGAGGACCGGGACGGGGACGAGCCCCGCGGCGGAAACCGCCCCCACCACGGCCACGTCCGCGGCTTCGACCGCGACCACGACCACGAGCACGACCGCGGCTTCGGCGACGGCCACGAGCACGGCCACGTCCGCGGCTTCGGCGACGGCCACGGCCACGTCCGTTCCCCGCCCCTCCGCCGACACGGAGACCGTGCCGCCCCTGGGCCGTCCCAACAAGCCGATGATCGCCGCCGCGCTTCTCGGCGGCCTGGTGCTGATCGGGGTGCCCTTCCTCGTCTCGGGCCCCGACGAGAAGCCGCGCCCGTCGATCGCGGGCGGCCCGGCGGGCAGCACGATGAACCCCGACGGCACCGGAACCGGCATCGTCCCCAGCGAGCAGCGGCTCGACGCCCCGACGCCGGGCAAGGGCGTCGGCGGGACACCGGGCCGGGCCCCGGGCCCCGTCAAGGACGTGAAGGGCCTCGGGCCGATCGGCGGCATCCACGAGGTCGGCACGGGCGGCACGGACCCCGCCGGCGCCCCGCGCGCCACCGACGCCCCGCGCGCCCCCGGCTCCCCGAAGACCACCGCTCCGAACGTCCCCGGCACCGCGAGGACCACCCCCACCGCCCCGGCCGGGGGTGCCCCCGCCTCGAACCGGCCCGCCCCGAACCAGCCCGCGCCGAACCGGTCCTCGTCCGCCCCCAAGCCTCCGGTGGCCCCGGCGGCGGTCACGTACAACCACCTCATCGGCCTGGGCTGCAACACCCCGGGCTTCGCCGTCGGCGACATGTACACCGACGGCGACGAGGGCTGGCGGAAGAGCTGGGGAAGCACCACCTCGTACGGCTGCAGCGGCCTCTACTACAGCATGCCGATGTCGGGCAGCTCGCGGTCCGACGGCATCTGGGCGCAGTGGAAGTTCACCACCGGCTCGGTCCAGAAGGGCACCTGCGCGGTGCAGGTGTTCATCCCCAACGTGCGCGACATCTCGTACGTGGGCGGCACTCCCGCCCACTACACGGTGTACGGCTCCTTCTCCCAGAGCAAGGACGCCGTCGCCGGCACCTTCGAGATCAACCAGCCCTCGCACCTGGGCAAGTGGGTCTCCGCCGGCCGTTTCCCGGTGACGAACAACAAGATCTCCGTCGTCCTCGACAACCGGGGCAGCGGCGCGAACAACCGCCACGCGGCGGTGGCCCCGGTCCGCGTCGACTGCACGGCCTCCTGACCCGGTCCCGGCCGCGGGACGAGGGGACGGGCGCACCGGCCGGCGCGCCCGTCCCCGGTCGCCGGGCAGGTCGCGGTCGCGCGGGTCCTGCGGGGGCGGCGGGGCCGAGGGGCCCGGCCCGGTCCCGGAGTGTGAATCCCCCTGGTCGCGGAGGCCCGGTCCGGGGCACCCTGGCCCCATGATCCGTACCGCCACACCCGCCGACGTCCCCGTCATCCACGCCATGGTCCGCGACCTCGCGGAGTACGAGAAGGCCCTCCACGAGGTCCGCGCGACCCCCGAACAGCTCCACGAGGCGCTGTTCGGCGAGCGACCGGCCGCCTACGCGCACATCGCGGAGTCGGAGGCGGGCGAGCCGGTCGGCTTCGCGCTCTGGTTCCTCAACTTCTCGACCTGGCGCGGAGTCCACGGCATCTATCTGGAGGACCTGTACGTCCGCCCGGAGGCCCGGGGCGGCGGCCACGGCAAGGCCCTGCTGCGCGAACTGGCCCGGCTCTGCGCGGAGCGCGGCTACGAACGCCTGGAGTGGTCGGTCCTGGACTGGAACGAGCCCTCGATCCGCTTCTACGAGTCCCTGGGCGCCCGCCCGCAGGACGAGTGGACGGTGTACCGGCTGACGGACGGGGCCCTGGCGGAGCTCGGCGGTGCGGCGGGAGTGTAGGAAAGGGCCATGGACAACGAGCACAGCGACCACAGCGACCACCACGACATCGAGCAGCGGTTCCGGCGGATCACCGGTTTCATCGAGGCGCGGCTGACGCCGCTCTTCGACCCGGCGAACGGCAGCGACCACGGTTTCGGCATGGACGACACCTCCCGGGCGCTGCGGGCCACCCGCTACACCGTGCAGGCCGCGTCGGCCGTCGGCGGTCTCGTGGAGAAGCGGTCGACGGCCCCGGAGCTGCGGCAGGTCGTGGACCAGGCCCTCGAACACAACTGGGACGTGCTGCGTTCCGTCGCCCGGATGTGGGAGGACCACCCCGACTTCCTGAAGGAGTTCAAGGCGCACTCCTGGGACGTGGTCGGGGCCGTCTGACCCCGTACGCCGTCTACGGGATCAGCACCACCTTGCCCGTCGTGCCCCGGTCCTCCAGGGCGCGGTGGGCCTCCGCCGCGTGCGCGAGGGGGAAGCGGTGGACCGCCGGGCGGAGGGTGCCGGCGGTCGCGGCGGCGAGGGCGGCGCGTTCGAGGGTCCGGATGTCGCCGCCCGCCCTCTCGATCATCACCGGGCCGAGGACGGACTCCGAGGTGATGCCGCGCTCCGCCAGTTCCCCCGGTGTGAAGGCGAGCGGTCCGCCGCCGAGGCGGCCGGCCCCGGACCAGCCGAAGACGAGGTGCTGTCCGCCCTCGCCGAGGAGGTCCACGGCGGCGCGGCCGGTGTCGCCGCCGACCGAGTCGAAGACGACGGTGGCCCGGCGTCCGCCGAGGGGCCCGTCCAGGTACGCGCGGACCCGCTCCGGCCAGCCGGGCTCCAGGTAGTCCACGGCCAGGTCGGCGCCGTTCTCCCGGACCAGCGCGGTCTTCGCGGGGCCGCCCGCGAGGCCGACGACGGCGGCTCCCGCGTTCTTGGCGTACTGGACGAGCAGGGTGCCGATGCCGCCCGCCGCCGCGGGGACGATCGCGACCGAGCCGGGGCCGAGCTCCGTGAACCGGAGGATGCCCAGGGTCGTGCGGCCGGTGCCGATCATGGCGACGGCCTCCGCCTCGCCGAGGTGGCCGGGCAGGGCGTGGAGCCGGGCGGCGTCGGTGACGGCGAGTTCGGCGTACCCGCCGGGGGCCGTGCCGAGGTGGGCCACGACCCGCCTGCCGAGCCAGGACGGGTCGGTGCCCCCGCCGAGGGCGTCGACCGTGCCGGCGACCTCGCGGCCGGGGATCGTGGGCAGTGCGGCGGGCGCCGGGAAGGGTCCCGTGCCGCCCTCCCGGAGCACCGTGTCGAGGAGGTGCACCCCGGCCGCCGCGACCCGGACGCGGACCTGGCCGGGCCCGGGGACGGGGTCGGGCACTTCCTCGTACACGAGGTTCCCGGCGGGACCGAAGGCGTGGAGGCGGATGGCGCGCATGGGGCTCCCCTGTCGTCCGTGCTGGTGCGGAAAGCCTCCGACCTCGAGCGCCCTTGAGGTCAAGGCGCCTTCCGCGCGGACTCCCGGGCGGCCGCTTCGAAACGCCTAGCCGGTGACCGCCACCGCGAGCAGCAGGGCCAGGGCGCCGCAGGCGTCGAAGACGCCGCACCATTCGGACCACGGGCGGGGGACGACCCGGGCCCTCGCGTAGTGGACGGCGTCCCAGACGGCGTGGCCCAGCCAGCCGGCCGCCAGGACGAGCAGGGCGGTGGCGCCGTCCAGGAGGACGGCCGACAGGGCGACGGCGGCGAAGCCGACGAGGCCGGCGAGCTGTCCGGCGAGGACGCCGGGGCGGCGCAGTTCGCTCCGGAACGCGCCGAAGAGCAGGTAGAACAGGGGCATCGCGGCGAGGACCCCCGCGAGGAACTCCGGCGCGGGCCGGCCGTCGACGAAGGTCAGGCCCGCCAGGACCAGGGCGATCAGAGTGGGCCGGCGGTGCGCGAGCGTGTGCATCCGGGTGCCTCCCGCGTGCGGGTGTACGGGTGGGTGCGGCCGTGGGGACGGGTACGGCCGGGGGAACGGTCACGGACGTGGGTACGGGTACGGGCGCGGACGTACGGCCGGGTACGGACGTGCGGGCGCATGGGGCGGGGCCCACTGTCCGGGAGCGTCCGGGCCGGCGGGAAGCGGCGTCCGGCGCCCTGTCCGTTCCCTTGGGGTACCCGTCCTTCCGGCATAGGGTCGGCGCATGGCGGAGAGGCTCATGGTGGTGGTCGGCTACGAGGCGGCCGAGCTGCTGGACATCGCGTGCGTGACCACGACCCTCGCCATGGCCAACGGGATCGGCGCGCCCGAGGTCCCGTACCGGGTGCTCCTCGCCGGTCCGGGCGGCGGCCCCCTCGTCTGCGGCTCGGGGCTCGTCCTGCGCAGCGAGCGGTCGCTGGAGCGGCTGACCGGTCCCCTCGACACGCTGATCGTCTCCGGCGGTACGGGGTACGAGCGGGCGGCGTCGGACACGCGGCTCGTCGGGCACGTGCGCCGGCTGGCGCGGGAGAGCCGGCGGGTGGCGTCGGTGTGCACGGGCGCGGGGGTCCTGGCGGCCGCCGGGCTCCTGGACGGCCGGCGGGCGACCACCCACTGGCGCTTCGCCCGCCCGCTCGCCGAGCGGCACCCGGAGGTGACCGTGGACCCGCACCCGATCCACGTCCGCGACGGTCACGTCTACACGGCGGCCGGGGTGACGAGCGCCCTGGACCTCACCCTCGCGTTCGTCGAGGAGGACCACGGTCCCGAACTGGCCCGCCAGGTGGCCCGGGACCTCGTGGTGTACCTGCAACGGCCCGGCAACCAGGGGCAGATGAGCCTGTTCACCGAGGTCCCGCCGGCCCGTGACGACGTGGTCCGCGCGCTCGTCGGGCACATCGCGGCCCACCCGGACGACGACCTGAGCACGGCGGCGCTGGCCGCGCGGGCCGGGGTGACGCCCCGTCACCTCACCCGGCTCTTCACGGAGCAGCTGGGCAGTGCGCCGGGCCGCTACGTCCGGCGGGCCCGCACCGAGGCCGCCGCGCAGCTGCTCGCCACCACGACGCTGCCGGTGGCGGGCGTGGCGGCGCGCTGCGGCTTCGGCAGCGCCGAGGCGCTGCGGCAGGCGTTCTCGGAACGGTTCGGGACCGCCCCGTCCCGCTACCGGGCGGCGATGCGCCCGGCCTGAGGCGGGCGGGGCGGCCGGCGCCCGCGACGCGCGCGGTCCGTCGTGCGCGTGGCGTCCGCGGCACGAGGCCGTTGTCAGTGGCGTACCCCACCATGGGGTGATGGCGAACCACCGGGCGACGACAGGGAAGAGGAAGGTGCCGGGGGCACGGCGGCCGGAGGTGCGGCTGCCGCCCCTGGAACCCTACGGGGGCGGACTGGAGCCGGACGGGGACTACGACGGTCTCGACCTGTCCGGGCTCGACCTGGCCGGACAGTCGGGGGAGGGGGCCCGGTTCCTGGACTGCGCGCTGCGCGCGTGCGGCCTCGACGGCGCGCGGCTGGCGAACGCGCGCTTCCTGGACTCGGTGCTGAGCGGGGTGCGGGGGGTGGGGACCGACCTCGCGGGGGCGCAGCTGCGGGACGTGGAGGTCGTGGACGCGCGGCTCGGCGGGGCGCAGCTGCACGGGGCCGTGCTCGAACGGGTCGTGGTGCGGGGCGGCAAGAGCGACTACCTGAACCTGCGGTCCGCGAGGCTCAGGGACGTCGTCTTCGAGGGGTGCGTGCTGAGCGAGCCGGACTTCGGGGGCGCGGTCCTCGAACGGGTCGAGTTCGTGGACTGCGTCCTGACGGACGCCGACTTCACGGGCGCGCGGCTGAAGGACGTGGACCTGCGGGGAGTCCAGCGCCTGGAGATCACGCGCGGGGTGGAGTCCCTGGCGGGGGCCGTGATCTCGGCCTCCCAGCTCCTGGACCTGGCGCCGGTGCTGGCGGCGCGGCTGGGGATGCGGGTGGAGGGGTAGCGCCCGGGGCCCGGCCCCCTCGGGCCCCCGGTCCCTCCGGGGGCCGCCCCCGGCCGGGTCACGGCAGGCGGGGGAAGCGGGCCTGGAGGGACCAGACGGCCGGGTTGTCGGCCAGGCCCTCGTGCATGTCCGTGAGGTCGGCGATCAGGTCGTGCAGGAAGTCGCGCGCCTCGCGGCGCAGCTCGGCGTGGTTGAAGGCGACCGGGGGCTCGTCGCCCGGCATCCAGTCGGCCTCGACCTCCACCCAGCCGAAACGGCGCTCGAAGAGCATCCGGTCCGTGGACTCGGTGAAGTCGAGTTCCGCGTACTGCGGCTGCGCGGCCCGGCTGCCGCGCGGATCCCGGTCGAGCTGTTCCACGATGTCGCAGAGCGCCCACGCGAAGTCGAGGACCGGCACCCATCCCCAGGCCGTGGACACCTCCCGGTCCGTCTCGGTGTCCGCGAGGTACACGTCCCCGCAGAACAGGTCGTGCCGCAGCGCGTGGACGTCCGCGCGGCGGTAGTCGGTCTGCGGGGGGTCGGGGAAGCGACGCGAGAGGGAGTAGCCGATGTCGAGCACGGAACCGATGGTGTCACGGGGCGGGGCCGGGCCCGTACGCGAGGAGCGGCGGCCGGCAGCCGTGCGCGGGGAGCGGCGGTCGGCCCCCGTGCGCGGGGAGCGGCGCCCCGCCCCCGTACGCCGGGGCCGCCCGGACGGGCCGCCCTCCTCCGCACCGGCCGCGCGCCGGACGGGCCGCCCTCCTCACCGCCGGCCGTGCACCGCCCTGGCCACCCTCGGGCCCAGCCAGCGCTTGAGGCGGCGCAGGGACTCCAGGCGGTCGGCGGCGCGGTCGAGGCGGTAGTAGAGCTGCGGGGGGACGTGGGGGAGGAGGGGCGAGTGGCGCTGGCCGAGGAGGGCGAACATGCGGGCCGGCTCCAGGCACATGTAACGGGGCAGGTCCTCGTACCAGCGGGCGCTGTAGCGGGCGGCGCTCTGGGCGGAGAGGAGTTCGGCGCGGCGCCGCTTCCCGTACAGGGTCAGGGCCGTGTCGAGGTCCCGGGGCGCGGACGGGGCCAGGGCGTCCGCGAGGGCGAGCGCGTCCTCCAGGGCCAGGGTGGTGCCCGCGCCGATCGAGTAGTGCGTGGTGTGGGCGGCGTCGCCGAGCAGGACCAGGTTGTCCCGGTGCCAGACGCGGTTGGTGAGCGTGCGGAAGGTGAGCCACCGGGCGGGGTCGTCGGCCCGGTCCCGGCCGATCAGCCCGTGCCCGTCGAGGAGGTCGTGGAAGATCTTCTCCAGGAGGCGCAGGCTGTCGGCCTCCCCGAGCGCGTCGAGGCCCAGACCGGTCCGGGTCTCCGGGGAGCACTCCACCACGCAGGTGGAGCGCTCCCCGCTGAAGCCGTAGGCGTAGCACCAGATCCAGCCGTGCGCGGTCTCCTTGAAGGCGAAGCTGAACGAGTCGAAGACCTTGGTCGTGCCGAGCCAGACGTACGGGTTGCGGCCGTTCGTGACCCGGCTGCCGAAGTGGTCCGCGTACGCCTCGCGGAGCGCGCTGTTCACCCCGTCGGCGGCGACGACGAGGTCCGCGCCCGCGAGTTCGGGCGCGTCGGGGCCGGTGACCGCGTGCTCGAGCTCGATCCGCACGCCGAGTGCGCGGGCGCGGTCCGCGAGGAGCGCGAGCATGCGCCGCCGTCCGATGCCGAAGCCCGCGTCGCCGTGGTGGACGGTCCGCTCGTCGCGGACGATCGCGACCCCGTCGGTCCAGGTCACGGAGGCGTCCGCGACCGCCCGCGCGGACTCCGGGTCGCCCGCGCGCAGCTTGTCGAGGAGTCCGGCCCAGTAGGTGACGCCCCAGCCGTAGGTGGAGCCCTCCGCGTTCCGTTCGTACACGACGATCTCGTGGGACGGGTCCCGCCGCTTCAGCAGGACCGAGAGGTAGAGGCCGGCGGGACCGCCGCCGACGATCGCGAGCTTCATGGGCGCTCCCCCTGGAACTGAGTGTGACACCGTGCGGTCGGAAGGCAACGCACGGTAGCAGCGGGGGTGGTGACACGCCGGGAACGGCGCCGGGACCGTCCTCCGAGCCGTCTCGGCGGAGGAGCGGACGGCGGTGGCCGGGGCCCGCGACGGCGGCCTACGGCAGCAGCCGGCGTTCCTTCGCCACCGCCACCGCTCCCGCCCGCGTGTCGACGCCGAGCTTGGTGTAGATCCGCCCGAGGTGGGTCTTCACCGTCGCCTCGCTGATGAACAGGGCCCGCGCGATCTCGCGGTTGCCGAGCCCCCGCCCCAGCTGCCCGAGGATGTCCCGCTCCCGGTCGGTGAGGGTCGGCCCCGCCGCGCCCCGCATCCGGTCCATGACCCGGCCGGCGACCGGCGGGGAGAGGGCGGTACGGCCCTGCGCGGCGGCGTGGACGGCCGCGAACAGCTCCTCCGGCCGCTCGGCCTTCAGGAGGTAGCCGGTGGCGCCCGCCCCGATCGCCCGCGTGATGTCGGCGTCCGTGTCGTACGTGGTGAGGACGAGGACGTGGACGCCGGTCGGCGCGATGCGGCGGGTCGCCTCGACGCCGTCGATGCCCGGGCCGAGCTGGAGGTCCATGAGGACCACGTCCGGCTTCAGCTTCGCCGCCATGGCGACGGCCTCCTCGCCGCTGCCGGCCTCCCCGACGACGTCGATGTCGGGGGTGCTGCCGAGCAGGGCGAGCAGTCCGGCGCGGACGACGGCGTGGTCGTCGCAGAGCAGGATGCGTACGGGGGACATCACGACTCCTGGGGGAACGGGAGCGGGCTCAGCGGGATCGCGGCGGAGAGCACCGTGCCCTCGCCCGGGGTGGACTCGACCGTCAGGGTGCCGCCGAGCTGCCGGGCCCGCACCCGCATCGCGGGCAGCCCGTGACCGCGCACCCCGCCCGGCTTCTCCACGGGGTCGAAACCGCGCCCGTCGTCCGCGACGTCCAGGACCACCTGGTCGTCCAGGTACGTCAGGGTCACGGCGGCCGAGTCGGCGGCGGCGTGTTCGCGGATGTTGGCGAGCGCGCCCTGCGCGATCCGCAGCAGTGCCGACTGGGTGCGGTCCGGCAGCGGCACCGGGGCCCCGTCGACCCGGAAGGCGGCCGACTCGCGGGCGGCGAGCCCCCGCAGGGCCTCTTCGAGGCCGGCGCCCCCCGCCAGGTCGGCCGGCGCGAGGTCGTGGACGAACCGGCGCGCCTCGGCGAGGTTGCGCTCCGCGACGGCCTCGGCGGTACGGACGTGCCGGCGGGCGGTCGCCGGGTCGGCCTCCCAGACGCGGTCCGCCGCCTGGAGCAGCATCTGCTGGCTGGAGAGGCCCTGCGCCAGGGTGTCGTGGATCTCCATGGAGAGCCGCTGGCGCTCGGCGAGGGTCCCTTCGCGGCGCTCGGTGGCGGCGAGTTCGCGCCGGGTGCGGATCAGGTCGTCGATGAGGTCCCGCTGGCGCCCCGCCTGCCGGTCGGAGTGGACGAACACCCCGGTGGCGAGGGCGGCGACGGCCGGTGGGGCGACGATCAGGTTCGGGTCCCACCCGCCGTGCGAGAGCTGCACCTGGGCGAAGACCACGAACACGGTGAGCAGGGCGACCAGGCCGAGCGCGGCGCGCGGCGGGAGGGTCCGCAGCCCCGTGTAGAAGAGCGGCACCGCGCACCAGGCGAAGCTGGGCGCGAGGACGACGAGGACGACCCAGACGGCGACGACCGTGCCCAGCCAGGCGATCCGGCGGGGGGTGGCGCGGGTGCCGAGGACGGGGCCGAGGAGGTAGAGGGCGGCGAGCGCGCCGGTGAGGACGACGATCCAGGGGCTGCGGGCCTCCCAGCCGTGCCGCAGCAGGAAGCGGGCGAGCGAGGCGCCGAGCAGGAGGAAGAACGCGGTGTGCATGATCCACGCCAGTCGGCGGGCGTCCGGGTCCCGCTCCATGGTTCCGTCCTTCTCTCCGTGCCGCTTCACCGTCCGCGCCGTTCCGTCGTCCGTGCCGCTTCACCGTCCGCGCCGCGTCGCCGTCCGCGTGGCTCCGTCGTCCGCGTCGTCCCATCATCCGCTCCGGCGGCGCCGTTCCGCCGCCCCGGTGCGGCTCCGGGCCGCCGGGCCCGCCCGGGGACGCGCCTTCATCGTGGCCCGACGGGACCGGTCCCGCATCAGCCGATCGGCTGACCCGGCCGTCCACCGGTGGGCGTCCGCAGGGCAGCCGGAACGTGGACCGGGCGGTCCCGGCGACGGCCACAGGATGGATACCGGAGCGGGACGGACGAACGGATCGTCCGTCGTCACCGCCCGGCCCCTCACCCGGTCCACCGCCTCACGGCCCGTCCCACGGAGTTCCCCATGAAGAAGATCCTCTTCGGTGCCACCGCCGCCGCCGTCATCGCCGCCGGCACCTTCGGCGTGGTCTCGGCGAACGCCACCGCCCCGGCCGCCGCCCCCGCCGTCGCGGTCCGCGCCGACGCCGGCAACGGCAACCTCCAGCAGTCGACGCACCTGACGGTCGAGGCCGCGACGAAGGCCGCGCAGGCGGTGCTCAAGGCGGCCCAGAAGGAGAACCAGCGCGTCTCCGTCGCCGTGGTCGACCGCAACGGCAACACCCTCGTGACCCTGCGCGGCGACGGCGCGGGCCCGCAGTCGTACGAGTCGGCCGTGAAGAAGGCGTACACCGCCGTCTCCTGGAACGCCCCGACCTCCGAGCTGGTCAAGCGCCTCGCCAACGCCCCCACCCTCAAGGACATCCCCGGCACCCTCTTCCTCGCCGGCGGCGCCCCGGTGACCGCCAAGGGCGCGCCGGTCGCGGGCATCGGCGTCGCGGGCGCTCCCTCCGGTGACCTCGACGAGAAGTTCGCCCAGGCCGGCGTCGCCTCCCTCGGCAGGTGAGGACGCCCCAGGAACGGTGAGGGCGCCCGGACCCCCCGCCGGGCGCCCCGCCCCGCGCAAGGCGCCCGCTCCCGCCCCCGTGGAAGGCGCCCCCTCCCCACTCGGGCGTTCCCACCCGGCCCCGCCGGAAGCGGCTGCTTAGGATCGGTGCGTGACCCAGCGCAGCCGGACCGGAGCCGCCGCCCCCCTCGCCGCCGTCCTCACCGCGCTCGCGCTGCTCGCGGCCGCCTGCACCGGGGCCACCGGCGGGGTCCGGGGCACCCCGGGGGCCGCCGGCCTCCGGGACCGGTACTTCCCGAAGCAGGGGAACGGCGGCTACGACGTACGGCACTACGCCCTCACCCTCGCCTACGACCCGGGGACCGGGCGGCTCGACGGCACCGCCGTCCTCACCGCCGTCGCCACCCAGGACCTCAGCGCGTTCAACCTCGACCTGTCGGGGCTCGTGGTCGGCGGCGCGAGCGTGGACGGCACCCCCGCCGCGTACCACAGGGCCGGGAACGAACTGACGCTCCGCCCGCGCGAGGAGGTCCGCAAGGGCACGGAGTTCCGCGCCACCGTCACGTACGGGGGCGTGCCCGAACCGGTCACGGACGCGGACGGCTCCCGGGAGGGCTGGCTGCGCACCGGGGACGGGGCGATCGCGGTCGGCGAGCCGACCGGCTCCATGACCTGGTTCCCCGGGAACCACCACCCCTCGGACAAGGCCGCGTACGACATCGCGCTCACCGTCCCCGCCGGGGTCGAAGCCCTCTCCAACGGGGTCCGGACCGCCCGGCGGACGGAGGCGGACGGACGCGTCACCACCACCTGGCACGCGCCCGAGCCGATGGCGAGCTACCTCGCGACGGTCGCGATCGGCCGGTACGAGACGGGGACGGCGACCGCCCTCGGCTCCGTGCCCGTCCTGACCGCGGCCGCACCGGCGGTCGCGGTGGACAGCGCCGCGCTGCGGGCCGAGATCCCCGCGATCCTCGACCGGCAGGCGCGGCGCTTCGGCCCGTACCCCTTCTCGGCCGCCGGGGCGGTCGTCCTCGGGAACGGGACCCTCGGCTACGCCCTGGAGACCCAGACCCGGCCCGTCTTCCCGGTCGCCTCCTTCGGCCGGACGACCCTCGTCCACGAACTGGCCCACCAGTGGTTCGGCAACTCGGTGACGCCCGCCGGCTGGCGGGACCTGTGGCTGAACGAGGGCTTCGCGACGTACGCGGAGTGGCTGTACGAGGAGGAGTACGAGAAGGTGCCCGCCCGTGCCTCCTTCGAACGGGCCTTCGCGGAGCGGGACAACTGGGCCTTCCCGCCGGCCGCCCCGCCCACCGCCGAGAACCTCTTCGACCCGCCCGTCTACCAGCGGGGCGCGATGGTCCTGCACAAGCTGCGCGTGACGGTCGGGGACGGGACCTTCGACCGGATCCTGCGCGGCTGGGCGGAGGAACACCGGTACGCCAACGCCTCCACGGCGGACTTCACGGCCTACGCGGAGAAGACCGCCGGGCGGGACCTCGGCGCGTTGTGGGAGGTCTGGCTGTACGGCGACGGACGGCCGGAGCGCCCCTGAGACCGGCCGGTCGCGCGACCGGATCCGTCAGGTCCGCCACCGGGCCCGCCGGACGTGCCACCGGGCCTGCCGGACGTGCCGACGGGCCCGGTCGCGGTCCGGACTCAGTACGTCCAGCGGGCGCGGTCGCCGTCCATGACGCAGCGGATCACGCGGCGGTTGGCCGCGTGCGTGGAGCTGCCGAGGTCGGACTTCCGGCAGAACTGGCCGGCGCTGTAGCAGTTCCCGGCGTTGGAGACGATCTCGCAGGTGGCCTCGGCCGCCGGTGCCTCGGTCGTGCGCTTCGGCGCGGGGGCGTGCGTGGTGGGCCTCGGGGCCCGGGTCGCCGTCGGCTCCGCCGGCGCCTGGGTCGTGGGCTTCGCCTTCGGGGGCGCGGGCGCCGCGGTGGTGGCCGCGGGGGCCACGGTGGTGGGCGCCGCGGTCGTCGGGGCCGGTGTGGTGGGCTCCGCGGTGGTGGGGCCGGGCGTCGGCGACGCGGAGGCCGTGGTGGAGACCGGCGGCGGAGCGGCGGAGCCCTCGGCCGCGGTGGGCCCGCAGGCGACGGTGAGGCCCACGAGCGCCAGGCCCGTCAGCGTCCGCCGTACCAGCCGGCCCGTCCGGGTCCCGGGTCCGTGGCGGTGCGGTACGGCGGGCCCCCCGCCCCCGTGACCTCCCGCTCCGGTGCCTCCGGTTCCTCCGGGTCTCCTGCCGCCTCCGCCGGTGTCGTCGGCGTCGTCGCAGGCATGGGTGTCGTACATCGGCCCCCCACGGGTCGTTCAGATGATCGAAGGGGGCACGTTATAGGACGATGCGACCGGTCGGGGAGGGCGGCGACGCGAAAAGGGAAGACGCCGGTTCCGGAACCACGAGCGTGGTTCCGGAACCGGCGGCCGGGTGCCGGCGCGGGGCCGGCCGGGTGTCAGAGGTTGACGCCGAAGTCCCGGGCGATGCCCTCCAGGCCCGAGGCGTAGCCCTGGCCGACGGCGCGGAACTTCCACTCGGCGCCGTTGCGGTACAGCTCGCCGAAGACCATGGCGGTCTCGGTGGCGGCGTCCTCGGAGAGGTCGTAGCGGGCGATCTCGGCGCCGCCGGCCTGGTTCACGACGCGGATGTACGCGTTGCGGACCTGGCCGAAGTTCTGCGAGCGGGCGACCGCGTCGTAGATGGAGACCGGGAAGACGATCTTGTCGACGTTCGGCGCGAGGGCCGCGAGGTTGACGTTGATCTGCTCGTCGTCGCCGCCGCCCTCGCCGGTGCGGTTGTCACCGGTGTGGACGATGCTCTGGTCCGGCGTGGACTTGTTGTTGAAGAAGACGAAGTGGGCGTCGGAGACGACCTTCCCGCCCGCGTCCACGCCGATCGCGGAGGCGTCGAGGTCGAAGTCGGTGCCGGTGGTGGTGCGGACGTCCCAGCCGAGGCCCACGGTGACGGCGGTGAGGCCCGGGGCCTCCTTGGTCAGGGAGACGTTGCCGCCCTTGGACAGGCTCACAGCCATGGAAAGTCCCTTTCATCGCGTTCAGCGTGTGCGTCGTGCTGCTGTCGCCTGGAGAAACGCGCGCGACCGTCCGTCGGTTCCCGTGGGGCCGGGAGGGAAATGAGGATGACTCCAACGGCCCCGTACGGGGAACATGGGGAGCATGTCCGGTCCCTATCCCGTCCGCGGCTCCGTCTCGCTCCCCGAGGCCGAGCTCCAGTGGCGTTTCTCGCGTTCGTCGGGTCCGGGCGGACAGCACGTCAACACCAGCGATTCGCAGGTGGAACTCCGCTTCGACCTCGCGGCCACGGAGGCGTTCCCCGCCGTGTGGAAGGCCCGCGCCCTGGAGCGCCTCGCCTCCCGCCTGGTCAACGGCGTCGTGACCGTACGCGCCTCGGAGCACCGCTCCCAGTGGCGCAACCGCGAGACGGCGGCGGTCCGCCTGGCCGCCCTCCTCGCCGAGGCGACGGCCCCGCCGCCGAAGCCCCGCCGGCCGACGAAGATCCCGCGCGGCATCAACGAGCGCCGGCTGCGCGAGAAGAAGCAGCGCTCGGAGACCAAGCGCACCCGGCAGTCCCGCGACTGGGGCTGAGCCCCCGGAACCGCCGCGGACCCCGGAGCTGCCGCGGGCTCTGGAACCGCCGCGCACCCCGGAACCACCATGGCCCCCCCCGGAACCACCGCGCCCCTCCGAGACCGCGCCCCTCCGCGCCTCCGGCCCGGAGGACCGGAACCCCCGGAGCCCCGGCGCCTCCCCCTCAGTCCAGCCGCCGGTACCTCCCCCGGAAGTACGCCAGCGGCCCGCTGCCGTCCTCCGGCGACAGGCCCACCGTCAGGACCCGTCCCACCACGAGCGTGTGGTCCCCGGCCACCACGCGGCTCTCGGTGCGGCACTCCAGGACCGAAAGGGCGCCGTCCACGAGCGGGGCGCCGCTCGCCCCGCCCCGGGTGTGCGGCACGTCGGCGAAGAGGAGCCGGTCGCTCACGCGGTTCTTCATCGAGAAGCGCGAGGCGACGTGCCGCTGGTTCTCGGTGAGGACGGAGACCGCCCAGCAGGGGACCTCCGCGAGCAGGTCGTCCATCCGGGAGCCGTTGCGCAGGCTGACCAGGACCAGGGGCGGGTCGAGGGAGACCGACACGAAGGCGGTGGCCGTCATGCCGACGTCCTCGCCGCGCGGGCCGTCGTCGGGATCGTGCGCGGTCACCAGGACCACGCCCGACGCGAGGCGGGACATCGCCGCCCGGAACTCGTCGTTGCTCACCCCCTCAGCATGGGGGACGGCGGGAAGGGGCGGGACGGGCGGGGAGAGGGTCTTCCGGGACATGCCCCCGACGCTAGCCCGCCCCCTCGGGGTCCCGCCTCGGGCCCGGGGACCAGAACGCCGCCCCCGGGGGTCCTAGGACCCGCGTATGCTCACGCACACCACGAGGGCGCTTGTGACTTGAGTCACAGGAGGGAGTATTTGTTGACCCTGTGTACCGGGTGCGCAGCTCGCTGTGATTCAGTGGCGGGGACAGTGCGCTGCGAATCGTGACTGTGCAACACGAAGTCGATGAGAACCCTGGAGTTGCTGTCGAGGTCTCGGGGAGAGCGAGCGATGGAGACCGAGTCGGAGCCTTACGTCCGTCTCTCGACCCTGCGGCAGCTGCACCAGGTCGTGGCGGACCTCAACACCGCGCGCAGCCTGGCGGACACCCTGCAGACCGTCGCGGACGGCGTGGTCGCCGGCCTCAACTACGAGCTGGCCTGCGTCAACCTCGTGCGCCCCGACGGTGACCTGGTCGTCGCCGCCTTCGCCGGAAGCTCCGCCGCCGAGGCCCTGATCACCGGCCGGGTCGGCTCCCGCGAAGCCTGGGACCGCCGCCTCTCCATGGGCGTCGCCTGGGGCGAGCTGCGGTTCATCCCGCACACCGAGGGCTGGGTCCTCCTGGAGGACGACGTCCCCCAGTGGCACACCGACGGCCCCGCGCCCCGCTTCGAGGACGAGTGGCACCCCCACGACCGGCTCTACGCCCCCATGTACTCGCCCTCGCTGGGCTCCGCCCGCGCGGGGGGCTCCGGCCGCGAACTCCTCGGCGTCATATCCGTCGACCGCCCGCGCAACGGCCGGCACCCGGGGCCCTGGGGCCAGGAGGCGCTCCAGATGTACGCCTCGCAGTCGGCCATCGCCATCAGCAACGCCCGCCTCCGCTCCAACATGCAGCGGGCCCTGGTCCGGCTCGAACGGGAGCAGCAGGCCCTCCGCGCCAGCGAGGAGTCCTTCCGCCAGGCGTTCGAGTACGCCCCCTCCGGCATGGCCATCGCCGAGATGGGCGGCGACCAGCACGGCCGGCTCCTGCGCACCAACGACGCCCTGTGCCGGCTCCTCGGCCGGCCCGCCTCCGTGATGCGCCGCTACTCCTTCGCGGACCTCGTCCACCCCGAGGACATCGGCACCCTCCTGCGGACCTCCGCCGAGGGCGGCCGGGCCGAGCTGCGGCTCGCCCGCCGCGACGGCACCTACGTCTGGGTGTCCCTGCGCAACTCCGTCGTCGCCGACACCACCGACGGTCCCCGTTTCCTCCTCACCCACGTCGAGGACATCGAGGAGCGCAAGCGGCACGAACTCCAGCTCGCCCACCGCGCCTCGCACGACGCCCTCACCGGCCTCCCCAACGGCGCCGAGCTGCGCTCCCGGCTCTCCGCCCGCCTCTGCGAGCGCCCGGCGTCCCGCGCGACGGGCGACGAGGCCGCGTACGGCGGGTACGACGCCGGGCGGGGGTACGGGACGGGGTACGGCCCCGCGCACGACGGCGGCCCGGGTTACGAGCCGTACGAACAGCGCGAGCCGTACGAGCCCTACGAGCCGTACGAACACGAGCACGGCTTCGGTTTCGAGCCGGTGGGGGGCGCCGGGTCCTACGACCACCACGTCCACATGACGGCGCCCCCGGGCGGCGAGACGGACGACGGCGCCAAGGGGCTCGCGGTCCTCTTCTGCGACCTCGACGGCTTCAAGTCGATCAACGACCGCTTCGGCCACCACACCGGCGACGCCGTCCTCATCGAGGTGGCCCGCCGCCTCACCACCGGCGTCCGGGACGGGGACACCGTCGCCCGGCTCGGCGGTGACGAGTTCGTCGTCCTCGCCGACGGCCTCGGCGCGGCCGACGCCGCCGACCTGGCCGTACGCCTCCGCAACGCGATCATCCCGCCCATCCGGGTGGACGGGCGGGCGGTCCGGGTCGGCGCCAGTTTCGGCATCGGCTGGGCCGAGTGCGGGATGTCCGTGGAGGAGGTCCTGAACTCCGCCGACCAGCGCATGTACGTGGAGAAGCGCTCCCGCGCCAAGGTCCAGCGCCGGGCCGGCTGACGTACGCGCCGGGCGTGGGCGGGGTGAGGGCCCGGGTCGGCCGATGGTCCGTTCGGGGTAGGCTCGGCCGGTCGGCGACGGCTGGCGAGCATGGAGAGGATGACCCGGATGGCTGCCGGTAACGACGGCGCGAACAAGCCCGAGGACGACGATCCGTTCGGCTACCTGTACGCGGACGGCCAGGCAGCGGGTGCCCAGCCCCCGCACGGCGGCGGCTACGGCTACCCCGGCCCCGCGCCCGCCCAGCCCGGCGTGCCCCGGACCTCGTACAACCAGGTCAGAACGGTCGGCGAGCGCCAGTACGGCGGCCAGCAGCACACGCAGCCGTACGTGCCGCCGCAGCAGCAGGGACCGTACGGCCAGCCGCAGGCGCAGTACGCCGCGCCCGAGACCTACGGCGGCCGGCAGCAGCCCCGTGCGACCCCGCCCCCGCAGCGCGGCGGCTCCGGCCGGGGACCCAACACCCGCGGTCTGCTGATCGGCGCGGTCGCGGTCGTCGCGGTCGTGGTGATCGGCATCGCGGCCGCGGTGATCACGAACATGGGCAAGGACGAGGACGGGAAGAAGGACGGGGCCCAGGGCGTCACGCCCCCGCCGGTCTCCTCCTCCCAGCCCGTCGAGACGCCGAGCGGCGGCCCCACCTCGGCCTCGCCGACCCCGGCCGACCTGCCGCGCCAGGACGCGGCCACGCTCCAGCTCGGCGGCCCCGCGAAGCTCGACACGGCCGTCAAGGGCGCGAAGGGTCCGGGCGGCGCCTACGTCACCTTCAACGGCGCGGGCGGCTCCGCGAGCTGGTCCGTGGACGTGCCCAAGAGCGGTGACTACACGCTCCGGATCACGTACAGCGTGCCCGGCAAGGACGCCAAGACCTCCCTGACGGTCAACGGCGCGGCGCCCCGCGAGGTCAACATGTCCAACTTCGCGAAGGCCGCCGAGGGCGACTGGGAGAAGGGGTGGACCTACACCTACGCCTACGTGAAGCTCGACAAGGGCTCGAACTCGCTCAAGATCTCCTGCGAGGCGGGCAACTCCTGCGACGCGATCCTGGACCAGGTCTATCTGGAGGCCGGACACACCGGCAAGGGCTGACGCGCGGATCCGGGGGGCCCGCACGGCCGTGCGGGCCCCCCGGCGTGTTCCGGCGCGTTTCAGCCCACCGTGGGGCTCCTGTGCGTGTTCCGGCGCCCCGCCCGCCGCGCGGGTCGGCGGCGCCCCCGGGACAGCCGCTAGACGATCTCCTCGGTCACCTTCACCCGCGGCAGCAGCTCCTCGTACGCCCCCGCGTCGAACTCCCCGGCCACCGGGGAGAGGACCGTCGCCGTCGAGAGGGCGACCGCCCGGACGAGGCGGTCCGGCCAGGGGACGCCGTCGACCAGGCCCGAGAGCAGGCCGGCGACGGCCGAGTCGCCCGCGCCCGTGGGGTTGCCCCTGACGGCGGCGGGCGGAGCCGCCCGCCAGAGGCCGTCGGGGGTGGCGGCGAGCAGGCCCTCGGGGCCGAGCGAGGCCACCACCGCGTGGGCGCCCCTGCGGCGCGCGTCGAGGGCGGCCCGGCGGGATTCGCGGGAGCCGGTGAGCTGGGCGAGTTCGTCGGCGTTGGGCTTGACCAGGTCGGGGCGGGCGGCGATGCCCCGCCGCAGGGGTTCGCCGCTGGTGTCGAGGAGGACGGGCACGCCGGCGGCGCGGGCGAGCCGGACGAGTTCCGCGTACGCGCCGACGTGGACGCCCGGCGGGAGGCTGCCGCAGAGGGCGACGGCCGCCGCGCCGCCGAGGAGCCGGGCGAAGCGCTCGCGGAAGGACTCCCACTCGGCGGGGGAGACGGTCGGGCCGGGCTCGTTGAGCTGGGTGGTGTCCCCGTCGGAGGCGTCGACCACGGCGACGGTGCGACGGGTCGGGCCGGCCGTCGTGACCAGTTCGTCGCGGACCGGGGTGGCCGCGAGCGCCTCCCGGAGCACGGCCCCGGTGGCGCCGCCCGCGAAGCCGGTGGCGACGGTCTCGTACCCGAGGGCGGCGAGGACCCGGGCCACGTTGAGGCCCTTGCCGCCGGGGCGTTCGACGACCTGGGTGATCCGGTGCGAGGCGCGCGGGACGAGGGCGGGGACCCGGTAGGTCAGGTCCAGCGCCGTGTTGAGGGTGACCGTCACAATCACCTGTCCACCCCGTGTTCCCTGTGGAGACCGCTGGAACGTGTGTTCCGGCGGTTTCCGATCATGCCAAACGGAGGGCGGTTGGCCCAGCCCCGAGCCCGTCGCTCTTCCGTACGCCCTCCGGCCGCGCCACGGGCCGGCCGGCGGCCGGTTCGACGATCCAGGTGCCCTTGCGCATGACGCCCTTGAGGTCGAAGCCGGCGTCGAGGACGACGAGGTCGGCGTCCTTGCCGGGCTCCAGGGAACCGACCCGGTCGTACACGCCGAGGAGGCGGGCCGGGTTGGCGGAGACGGCCTGGACGACCGACTCGACGGGGAGGCCGTCGACGGTGACGGAGCGCTTGAAGGCGCGGTCCAGGGTCAGGGTGGAACCGGCGATGGAGCCGCCCTCGACCAGCCGGGCGACGCTGTCCTTCACCTCGACCTCCAGGGTGCCGAGCATGTAGCTGCCGTCGCCGAAGCCGGCGGCGTCCATGGCGTCGGTGATGAGCGCGACGCGCGCGGCGCCCGCGTGGTGGAAGGCCAGCTCCAGGGCGGCGGGGTGCAGATGGGTGCCGTCGTTGATCAGCTCGACGGTGATCCGCTCGTCCTCCAGGAGGGCGGCGATCGGGCCGGGCGCGCGGTGTCCGAGGGCGGGCATCGCGTTGTAGAGGTGGGTGGCGACGGTGGCGCCCGCGTCGATGGCCTCGACGGTCTGCTCGTACGTGGCGTCGGTGTGGCCGATGGCGGCGATCACGCCGTGCTCGGCGAGCAGGCGCACGGAGTCGAGGCCGCCGGGCAGCTCGGTGGCGAGGGTGACCATCCGGGCCCGGCCGCGACCGGCGTCGATCAGCTTGCGGACCTCGGCCGGGTCGGGGTCGCGCAGCAGCGTCTCGTCGTGGGCGCCCTTGCGGCAGGGGGAGATGAACGGGCCCTCGAAGTGGAGCCCGGCGAGGTCGCCCTGCTCGGCCAGCTCGGAGAGGAGCCCGGCCCGCTCGGTGAGGAAGTCCATGTCGCCGGTGACGAAGGAGGCCACCAGGGTGGTGGTGCCGTGCAGGCGGTGGGTGCGGATGCCCTTGAGGACCTCCTCGACGGTGCCGGAGGTGAAGGAGGCGCCGCCGCCGCCGTGGTTGTGCATGTCCACGAAGCCGGGGACGATCCAGTGGCCGCTCAGGTCCAGGGCGGGAGCGCCCTCGGGAGCGCTGCCCGCGATGCGCCCGCCCTCGACGATCACGCGTCCGTTCTCGACGATCCCGGTGGGCAGCACGACGCGTGCGCCGGCGAGAACCTTGTGATCGGCCATCAGGCGGAAACCTCCGAGTCGGTGGGGCGCGGGTCGGCGAGCAGGTCCCAGGCGAGCAGGCCCGCGCCCAGGCAGCCGGCGTTGTCCCCGAGGGCCGCCGGGACGATGGCGGGCAGCTTCTGGAACGTGACGCGCTCCTCCACGGCGGCCCGGAGTGGTGTGAACAAGGTTTCCCCGGCTTCGGCGAGTCCGCCACCGATGATGAGCGTGCGGGGGTCGAGAAGGGTGAGCGCGGTGACCAGACCGTCCGCGAGGGCGTCGACGGCGTCCTGCCAGACCCGTACGGCCGCGGGGTCGCCGGACGCGACGGCCTTCGCGCAGTCGGCGGCGTCCGCGCCGGGCCCGCCGCCCGCCTCGGACCAGGCGAGGGAGACGGCCGAGGCGGAGGCGTACCGCTCCAGGCAGCCGCGCTGGCCGCAGCCGCACGCGGTGCCGCCGGGGCGGACGACGATGTGGCCGATCTCGCCGGCGTAGCCGTGGGCGCCGGCCTCGATGCGCTCGCCGATGCCGATGGCGCCGGCGATGCCGGTGCCCAGGGGGACGAAGAGGAAGCGGTCGGCGCCGTTGCCCGCGCCGACGCGGCCCTCCGCGAGGCCGCCCGCGCGCACGTCGTGGCCGAGGGCGACGGGGACGCCGCCGAGGCGGCGGGCCAGGAGTTCGCGCAGGGGAACGTCGCGCCACCCGAGGTTGGCGGCGTAGACGGCGATGCCGTTCTCGGCGTCGACGATGCCGGGGACGGCGACCCCGGCGGCCGCGGCGGGCTGCCCGTACCGCTCCCGGCCGAAGGCGTGCAGCTCTTCGGCGAAGTCGAGGATCGTCCCGACCACGGCCTCCGGGCCGCGGTCGCGCCCGGTGGCGCGCCGGGCCTCGTGCAGCAGGGTGCCGTCCGCCCCGACGAGGGCGGCCTTCATGCCGGTGCCGCCCACATCCAGGGCGATGACGTGTCTCACGGGGACAGTCTGACGCCCGGGACCCCAAAAGGTCTAGTCCACTTTCGGGGATTGTTGCGCATGGATACAAAATCGAACACCGGCCCGAACCGACCCGTTCCCCGGTGTTGCGGAAGTGATATCCGGGTGGTGTAGACCTCGTACCCGCGCACGGGGCAGACTTGCGGCCTTGACCGGAGCAAACGTGCAGCTCAACGACGAGCAAAAGGTGGATGAAGCCGTGGAGCGGCGACGATTTCTTGGACTGACCGCAGCCGCCGCCCTCGGACTGACCGCCACGGTCTCCGGCTGCGGCTCCCTGGGGGGCGGCTCCGGCGACGTGACCCTCAGGCTGGTCGCCGCCGAGTACGACCTCACCGGCGGTGACAGCACCAAGAAGTACTGGACCGCCCTCGCCGCCGCCTTCGAGGCGAAGCACCCCAAGGTCAAGATCGAGGTCCAGGTGGAGTCCTGGGACGACGTCGACCGCAAGGTCGCCGAGATGGTCAAGGCGGGCAAGGCCCCCGACATCGCGCAGATCGGCGCCTACGCCGACTACGCGTCCGCCGGCCACCTCTACTCCGCCGACGAACTCCTCTCCATACCGGTGCAGGCCAACTTCCTGGCCCCGCTGGTCGCCGCCGGCGAGACCAAGCGCACCCAGTACGGCATGCCCTTCGTCGCCTCCACCCGGCCCCTCTTCTACAACAAGGCCCTCTTCGAGAAGGCCGGCGCCGAGCCCCCCACCACCTGGGACGAGCTGGCCGAGGCGGCCGGGAAGCTGAAGGAGAAGGGCGTCCGCACCCCCTTCGCGCTGCCGCTCGGCCCCGAGGAGGCCCAGGCCGAGGCCATGATGTGGCTGCTCGCCGGGGGCGGCGGCTGGACCGACGCCACCGACCACTACGCCGTCGACTCCGACGCCAACGTGCGCACCTTCGAGTGGCTGAGGACGAACCTCGTCGGCAAGGGCCTCACCGGCCCCGTCGCACCGGGCAAGCTCAACCGCAAGGCCGCCTTCGCCGCCTTCGCGAACGGCGAGGTCGGCATGCTCAACGGCCACCCCTCGCTCCTCAAGGAGGCCGCGAAGAAGGGCGTCCAGGTCGGTCAGGTGCCCCTCCCCGGCGCCGACGGCTCGTCCAGGACCTCCATGGGCGTCGCCGACTGGATCATGGGCTTCAAGCAGAACGGTCACCGCAAGGAGATCGGCGACTTCCTCAACTTCGTCTTCAGCGACGAGAACGTCCTCAAGTTCGCCGGGGACAACGACCTCCTGCCGGTCACCGTCAGCGCCTCCACCCGCATGGAGACCGACCCCGCCCACGCCAACCTGCGCGTCTTCCTCAAGGTCCTCCCCGACGCGCAGCTCCCGCCGGTCGGCAAGACCTCCTGGGCCAAGGTCAGCGAGAACGTCAAGCAGAACATCGGCAGGGCCGTCATGCCGAACGGGCGGCCCGCCGAGGTCCTGGGCTCGATCGGCCGAGCGGCGACGGCGGCGGAGGCCGCCGAGTAATAGGTTGGTCGTATGACCGAGGACCGGGAAGCGGAGCACGGGGCGCACGAGGAGGACGGCGGGGAGACCGGCGGGGACGGACGCGGCGGGTCCGGCGGTACTGAGGGGGTCGGCCGGTCCGGCGGTACTGACGGCGTCGGCGGTCCGAGTGCGGCCGACGGTCCGAGTGCGGCCGGCGCGGCCGGCGGCCCCGGCGAGGCCCTCACCGGGCGGGAGCGGGAGCTCCTCGCCGTCGAGCGCCGCTCCTGGCCCGGACCCGGCGCCAAGGAACGGGCCGTGCGCGAGCGCCTCGGCCTCTCCCCGACGCACTACTACCAACTGCTCAACGCCCTCCTCGACGACCCGCGCGCCCTGGCCCACGACCCGGTGACCGTCAACCGGCTGCGCCGGGTCCGCGAGGAGCGGCAGCGCAGGCGGTAGGGGACGGGGACGGCGGGACGGAAACGCCCCCCGGCCGGACGCGCGTCGGCGCGGGCGCTCCGCACGGGTACGGCGGGACGCCGTGGGTAGGGTCGGACACATGGCCACCAGCCTTCCGCACCCGACCACGCCCGCAGGCCGCGACGGTCTGGCCGCGATCCTCGCGCGGCCCGGGGAGACCGTCGTCGCCCTCGACTTCGACGGCACGCTCGCCGACATCGTCCCCGACCCCGAAGCGGCCCGCGCCCATCCCGGCGCCGTGGCCGCCCTCGCCGCCCTCGCCCCCGCGGTCGCCTCCGTCGTCGTGGTGACCGGCCGCCCCGCCGGGGTCGCCGTCCGCCACGGCGGCTTCGCCGGCGTCCCCGGCCTGGAACACCTCGTCGTCCTGGGCCACTACGGCGCCGAACGCTGGGACGCCGCCACCGGCACCGTGGAAGCCGCCCCCGTCCACCCGGGCGTGGCCGCCGTCCGCGCCGAACTGCCGGGCTTCCTGGAGCGGTCCGGGACCTCGCCGGGCGTCCGGATCGAGGAGAAGGGCCGCGCGGTCGCGGTCCACACCCGCCGGGCCGCCGACCCCGAGGGTGCCTTCGAGGCGCTGAAGGGCCCGCTCGCCGAGCTGGCCGCCCGCCACGGGCTCGTCCTGGAGCCCGGCCGGATGGTCCTCGAACTGCGGCCCCCCGGCGTGGACAAGGGCGTGGCGCTCGGCGCGTACGTCCGGGAGACGGGGGCCGGGTCCGTGCTCTACGCGGGTGACGACCTGGGCGACCTGCCCGCCTTCGCCGCCGTCGAGAAGCTCCGCGCCGACGGCACCCCGGGCCTCCTGGTGTGCAGCGACTCCGGCGAGGTCCCGGAACTCTCCGGCCGCGCGGACCTCTCGGTCCCGGGCCCGGCCGGCGTCGTGGCCCTCCTGGAGGCGCTGGCGGAGGCGGTACGGGGCGGCTGACCGGCGGGCGGTACGAAAGGCCCGGCCGGACCGGAACCGGTCGGCGCTCCCGCACCGTCAGGAGACGCCCGGCTGCCCCCGGCCCCGTCGTGACCCCGGCCCACGACAGCCCGCCCGGACGGCGGGAGAGCCGGACGGGCGTCCGCCACGTGTGCACGGCGACCACCCACCGGCCCCGGCCACGCTTCCCCTTGATGCCACGACCCCGGCCCAGGACGGCCCGCGCGTTCCCGCGACGGGTGTGGGGCACCCCCGAGGAACGGAGCGGAGCGAATACCGCAGGGGCTCCCGTACGGCGGGTGCGCTTACCTCCTTGAGGCGGAGCGACCCGGGGAGGGCGCTGACCTGCGCCAACGCACGGCAATCTATTCACTTCTGGGTGAGGCAACCCAGAAGGGAATAGATTGCGTGTGCTTTACCCAGTTCTGGGTAGGGGCTCGTCAGATTTGAATGAGTTGATCCAGTCCTGTTCGTATCTCATTCGTCCATGGGGGTAGCCTGTGTATGCGGACCGGAAAGTCACCCGGATCGAGACCGTCAACCGGTCGACGGGAGAGACGGCCGACCTCACCGTCCACTCCTCGGTCTCCACCGGGGTGGGTCCCTGGTTCAGAGGAGGAGGGTTCACCACGGTGGGATACGCGGCACACCTGGCGCTCGCCGATGCCGATCTCAGCGCGGCGTCCTTCAAGCTGTTCCACAAGATGTGCGCCATCCAGAACCGCAAGGACCACGGCCTGGTCATCGTGGAGAGCCAGACGAAGTTCGCCGAGCAGGTCGGCATGTCCCAGTCCTCGGTGTCCCGTGCTCTCCGGCAGCTCTCCGAAGCCGGGTTCATCTATCCCGACGGCCGCAACTGGCGCCTCCGCCCCGACTTCGTCTTCAACGGCAACGGGGCCGCCCAGGGCCGGGCGATCCAGGGCATCCCCGACGACGCCCCCGACCCGTACCGGCAGAAGGGCCCCGGGCTGACCGTCATCGACGGCGGCGAGGGAGACGACGAGTAGTCCCTCCCCGGTCAGGCACCGGCCCCGGTCGGCCGGATCATCGCGGTGAGTACGGGCGACTCGGGGGACGGGCGGCTCGTGCCGATCACCTCGTACCCCCAGGACTCGTAGACCCGCTGGACCTTTCCGTCACCGGCCGACGCGTTGACCATGAGCGACACGTACGCCTCGTCGCGGCCGGCGAGGAGGTCGTCATGGATGCGCCGTGCCAGCCCGGTTCCCCGGTGGGGCACTGTCACGCCGATCTCCTTGAGGGCCAGGGCGGGAGCGCTGGTGAAGACGGCGTCCACGTCGCCGATCCTCCGCCACCACCGGTCCCCGCTCTCCACCGTGTTGCCGTATGCGTAGCCCACGGGCTCGTCTTCGGCGTCGAACGCCAGCACCGCTGCGAATCCCGGCTCCCGGACGTGACGTTCCAGCCGCTCGGCGAAGGCGGGCACCGCGTAGTTCGGCAGGTGGAGCAGCGGTTCGCGCACCTTCGCGTACACCGCGGTCATGGGAGCGACGATCCGCTCGACATCCTCGGGAACGCTCGTGCAGCGACGGAGCCGGGGTGTCATACGGACTGCCTCCAGACCTCCTGAACACGTGGGTTCCAGGCGGGGTCGAAGCTACCGGAAGCGACGGTTCTCAGACGGCTGCCGAAAGTACGGAGCACCCCCGCGACACGAGGGTGATGGGTCGCGGCGTCGGCCGGGACGACCACGAACCCCGCCCCGGCCCTCCGGGGGCCTACGGGGCCTTCCCGAGCGCCTCCAGCTGGTCCAGGAACCAGCGCTGCGGCGGCAGGGCCGTGGCCGCCGCCGCCAGGCGCTTGGTGCGGTCGGCGCGTTCGGGGGCGGGCATCGAGAGGGCGGTGTGGAGGGCCTCCGCCGTCTCCGACACGTCGAAGGGGTTCACCGTCAGGGCGTCCTCGCGCAGTTCCTCGTACGCGCCCGCTCCCCGGGACAGGACCAGGGCGCAGCCCGCCTCCGAGACCACCGGTATCTCCTTGGCCACCAGGTTCATGCCGTCGCGGACCGGGTTCACCAGGGCCACGTCCGCGAGGCGGTAGGCCGCGAGCGAGCGGACGAAGTCGTCCTTCACCGAGACCAGGACCGGGGTCCAGTCCTCCGTGCCGAACTCGGCGTTGATCTCCTCCGCGAGCGCCGCCACCGAGGCCGTGTACGAGCGGTACACCTCCAGGTCCTGGCGCGAGGGGTACGCCGACGCCAGGTGGACCACCCGGCCGCGCCACTCGGGGTGCGCGTTCAGGAGTTCCCGGTAGGCGAGCAGGCCGCGCAGGATGTTCTTCGACAGCTCGGTGCGGTCGACGCGGACGATGGTCTTCCGGTCGCCGACCTCGGCCCGCAGCTCCGCCAGCCGCTCGTCCACGGCCGGCCGGTACGCAAGGGCCCGCAGCTCCTCGGCGTCGACGCCGAGCGGACGCACCGCGACGCGCGTCCCGGTGCCCTCGACGGGCGCGCCGCTCGTGAAGCAGTCGGCCCAGGCCTGGGTGTGGAACCCCACCTCGTCCGCGCCGAGCATGCCCCACAGCAGCTCCTCGCGGATGTCGTCCGGCAGCATCCCCAGGTACGCGGGGGAGGCCCAGGGGGTGTGGGTGAAGTGCGAGATCCGCAGGTCCGGGCGCAGCTCGCGGAGCTGCCCGGGGACCAGCGCCAGGTGGTAGTCCTGCACCAGGACCGCCGCGCCCTCGTCCGCCTCGGCCGCCAGCGCCTCCGCGAAGGCGCGGTTGTAGGCGCGGTACGCCTCCCAGCGGCGCCGGAACCCCGCGTCGAAGGCGGGCTCGCGCGGGATGTCGTACAGGTGGTGGTGGAGGAACCACAGCACCGAGTTCGCGATGCCGTTGTACGCGCCGTCGTACACGGCCGGGTCGATGTCCAGCATCCGCACGCCGGGCTCGCCGACGCCGCGCCGGACCGCCTCCCGGTCGCCCTCGCCGAGGGCCGCGCACACCCACAGGCTGTCCTGCGAGGAGACGGCGCTCAGCCCGGAGACCAGGCCGCCGCCACCCCTCCGGGCGTCGAGCGAACCGTCCTCGCCGAGCGTGTACGAGACCGGACCCCGGTTGGATGCCACGAGCACAGTAGCCATGTGGCGAACCTAGCCCGTCCCGTAAACGCTCAAACGTACGGATACGAGACGGGGGAGTTCCGGCCACGGAGGGTCACGGAGGCGATCGGGCCGGACGGGGGCGGCTCCGGGCCGGGCGGAGGGCGGTCCCGGGGCCGACGGGAAAGGGCCCCGGGCGGGGAGCGGCTCCGGCCGGTCAAGGGGCGGTTCTGCTCCGCAGCGCCGCCCTCGCCACCCACCCCGTTCCCGCCAGCGCCGCCACGAGCCCGCCGAGCAGCCACAGCCGTTCGGCGCTCCCCCGGGGCCGGGCTCCGGGCGGGGCGGGTGCCGGTGCCGGGGCGGTGGCCGGGAGGACGGCGCGGTTCCCGGGGCCTCGTGCCGTCGACGCGGGGCCCGACGCCGCCGACGCGGGCGCGGGTCCCGGCGGCGCCGAGGCGGGCGCGGGGCCCGCCGCGACCGGTACCAGCGCGACCGCCGCCAGGGCCGTCGCCGTCAGCGCCCTGCCCATACGTTGTCCGAAGCCCATGGGGAAGAAATGTAGGCAAAGCGAATCATCGGACGGCGTTACGCCACGCGGCGCCGCGCGTACTCCGCGATCCCGGCCATCGGCGGCCGCTCCTCCGTGTCCACCGCGTACGTGCGCGGCTCGAAGCCCCGCTCGCCGCGCTCGAACTGGGTCAGCCACGGCCGCACCAGGTGCCCCCGCGAGAGCCGCAGCTGCGCCGTCCGGTAGATGGTCGCCGCCATCCGGCCCAGCGCGTGCCCGTCCTGGTTCCGGTGCTTGCGCACCCCCACGTCCACCTGTGCGAGCGCGTCCAGGCCCACCGTGTGGAGCGCGTCCACGAGCAGGCCCAGCTCCACCCCGTAGCCGACCGGGAAGGGCAGCCGCTCCAGGAGCGAGCGGCGGGCCGCGTACTCGCCGCCGAGCGGCTGCACGAAGCCGGCCAGCTGCGGCCAGTGCAGGTTGAGCAGCGGGCGCGCCATCAGCTCCGTCACCCGGCCGCCCTGGCCGGGGACGCCGTCCAGCGGACGGTCGTACATCGCCTTGACGAGGTGGACCTCCGGGTCGGTCAGGAGCGGGCCGACGATCCCCGTGACGAAGTCGGCGGAGAAGTCCCGCAGGTCCGCGTCCACGAAGCACACCACGTCCCCGTCGGTCGCCATCAGCGACCGCCACAGGACCTCGCCCTTGCCGGGCACGGCCGGTATCCGGGGGAGGACCGCGTCCCGCGCGACCACCCGGGCGCCGGCCGCCGCCGCGACCTCCGCCGTGCGGTCGGTGGAGCCCGAGTCGACCACCACCAGTTCGTCGACGAGTGGCACCGACTCCGACATCAGCTCGCGCCGGATCACGGTGACGATGTCCCCGACCGTCGTCTCCTCGTTCAGCGCCGGCAGCACCACGCTGACCGTCGTCGCACGCTTGGCGGCGAGGATCCGCTCCATCGGCCGGTCCGCCACGGACCAGGACCGCCGGGCCAGCCAGCGCTCCACCTCTTCCAGCACGTGATCTCCATCTCGCGGTTCGGACGGGCCGTCCAAGCGCCCGGGCCTTCGGTTACAGTCTTGAACAACGCGACCGCCCTCCGCACTTCGGGGTGGCATCCGCGCCGGAGCGCAGGAACGAAAGTCCACCGCGCTTCACAACCGAATACCGCTCATCCAGAGGGGCAGAGGGAAACGGCCCGTTGAAGCCCCGGCAACCCTCCAGTCGGTCAGTCTCGTACTCCATCGGGGTCCACCGGCTAGGGAAGGTGCCAAATCCGTCTCATGGCGAAAAATTCGTCATGGGAAAGATGAGGAGAAAGGGCCTCGCCTCCATGGCTGTACAGACCGTCGCACCCTCCACCGCCGTCGACCTCGGTCCCGCGACCGGACTCTCCTGTCGCGAATGCGGTGAAGTCTTCGCCCTCGGCCCGATCTTCGCCTGCGCCCTCTGTTTCGGGCCGCTCGAAGTGGCCTACGACCTGCCGACCGGCGACCCCGAGGCACTGCGGAAGCGGATCGAGGCCGGCCCCGCCAGCATCTGGCGCTACGCCCCCCTCCTGCCCGTCCCCGCCGACGTGGCCGAGAAGCCGAACCTGAACCCCGGCTGGACCCCGCTCGTCAAGGCCGACAACCTCGCCCGCGAGATCGGCGTCGCCCCCGGGAAGCTCTTCGTCAAGGACGACTCGGGCAACCCGACCCACTCCTTCAAGGACCGGGTCGTCGCCCAGGCCATCGAGGCCGCCCGCGCCTTCGGCTTCACCACCCTCTCCTGCTCCTCCACCGGCAACCTGGCCGGCGCCGTCGGCGCCGCCGCCGCCCGCGCCGGCTTCCGCTCCTGCGTGTTCATCCCGCACGACCTGGAGCAGGGCAAGGTCGTCATGGCCGGCGTCTACGGCGGGGACCTCGTCGCCATCGAGGGCAACTACGACGACGTGAACCGCTTCTGCTCGGAGCTGATCGGCGACCCGCTCGGCGAGGGCTGGGGCTTCGTGAACGTCAACCTGCGCCCGTACTACGGCGAGGGCTCCAAGACGCTCGCGTACGAGATCTGCGAGCAGCTCGGCTGGGTGATCCCGGACCAGCTCGTCATCCCGATCGCGTCCGGCTCCCAGCTCACCAAGATCGACAAGGGGCTCCAGGAGCTCGTCAAGCTGGGCCTGGTCGAGGACAAGCCGTACAGGATCTTCGGTGCCCAGGCCGAGGGCTGCTCCCCGGTCTCCGCCGCCTACAAGGCCGGCCACGACGTGGTCCGCCCGCAGAAGCCGAACACGATCGCCAAGTCGCTCGCGATCGGCAACCCGGCCGACGGCCCGTACGTCCTCGACATCGCCCGCCGCACCGGCGGCGCCGTGGAGGACGTGAACGACGAGCAGGTCGTGGACGCGATCAAGCTGCTCGCGCGGACCGAGGGCATCTTCGCGGAGACGGCGGGCGGCGTGACCGTCGGCGTCACCCGCAAGCTCGTGGAGAACGGCCTCCTCGACCCGGAGCTGACCACCGTCGTCCTCAACACCGGCGACGGCCTCAAGACCCTGGACGCGGTGGCCGACACCTCGCAGGCGACCGCCACCATCCGCCCGAGCCTGGACGCGTTCCGCGACGCCGGCCTGGCGCACTGAAGCCCCCCGGCCCCCGAAAGGTGACGAAGTCATGGCCGTGAACGTCCGCATCCCCACCATCCTCCGCACCTACACCGGCGGACGGTCCGAGGTGCCGGCCGAGGGCGCGACCCTCGCCGAGGTCATCGCGGACCTGGAGAAGAACCACACGGGCATCGCCGCCCGCGTCCTGGACGACCAGGGCAAGCTGCGCCGCTTCGTCAACGTCTACGTGAACGACGACGACGTGCGCTTCGAGCAGGGCCTGGAGACGGCCACCCCGGACGGCGCGGGCGTCTCGATCATCCCGGCGGTCGCCGGAGGCTGCTGAGAGGCGGGCCGCGCGTCCCCGCCGGCCCGCCCCTTCCGCTCCGTTCTTCCGGTTCCGTCCTTTTCGGATCGCCCGTGAATCACCCTCGAATTGCCCCTTCCGCATCCATAAGCGGAAGGGGCAATTCTGTATGGTTGAGCGCGGTAGAGTTGGGGAAGCCCCCTCCGCCGCTCATGCCGGGCGCATATGAGAACGCCCCCCGACATGACAAGAAGTGGCCAAACCGTGCGCGCGTTGTGCACCTTCTGCGCGTTTTGCCGGGCCCGACTTGCCCGGACATTCAAGGGATTCTCCCTTTCCTCCTTTCTGGCGTGCCCAGAATTCTCGCTCGAACGGCCTGTTGCAGAGGGCAGTTGGGCAGATACATTCAGCCGCGGTCGACGCGTTCCGGCGCAGGGTCTGACCCGGGGTTCGTGAAGTGCGGCCCCGCGCAAGGGCCAGTAACAGGGGAGTTAGGCATGGCTCAGGGCACCGTCAAGTGGTTCAACGCGGAGAAGGGCTACGGCTTCATCGCGGTCGACGGTGGTGCGGATGTTTTCGTCCACTACAGCGCGATCCAGATGGATGGCTACCGCAGCCTCGAAGAAGGACAGCGAGTCGAGTTCGAGATCTCGCAGGGCCAGAAGGGTCCGCAGGCGGACATGGTCAAGCTCGCCGTCTGAGCGCGGCGCGATCGGCCACCGACGCAACGCCGTCGAGGGGCCCGCATCCCGAAGGGGACGCGGGCCCCTCTCGCGTGTGCGGGGCGGGGCGGCTTCCGGGCCGGGCGTCGTCCGTTCCTGCGGGGGCCCGGCCCGTCCGGGGCTCCGCGCGCCCGGAGCCTTGTCCGTCCGGGCCTCTGTGCGTCCGGAGTTCTGTCCGTCCGGGGTGCTGTGCGTCCGGAGTCCTGTCCGTCCGGGGTGCTGTGCGTCCGGAGTCCTGTCCGTCCGGGCCCCTGCCCGCCCGAAGCCCTGTTCACCTGGGGCCTCGCCCCCCGGGTCCCGTCCGCCGGGTCCTTCGCGCCGTCTTCCGGAACCCCCGGCTCCCCGCCCGAAACCCGAGAGTCGCTTGCACTCTCATAGGGCGAGTGCTAATCATTGGCGTTAGCACTCGGAAGGTGAGAGTGCTACGAGGATCGGGCAGGCGAGGCCGTCGGCCGCGTGGGGCAAGGAACCGCGCGGAGCAACCGGAGGCCGTCCGTCGCGGGCGTCGGCGCGGTCCTGGAGCGTTATCCACCCCATGTCCGGGAGGACCACTTCACATGGCCAAGATCATCGCGTTCGACGAGGAGGCCCGGCGCGGTCTCGAGCGCGGCATGAACCAGCTCGCTGACGCCGTCAAGGTCACCCTCGGCCCCAAGGGCCGCAACGTCGTCCTCGAGAAGAAGTGGGGTGCCCCCACGATCACCAACGACGGTGTTTCCATCGCCAAGGAGATCGAGCTCGAGGACCCGTACGAGAAGATCGGCGCCGAGCTGGTCAAGGAAGTCGCCAAGAAGACGGACGACGTCGCCGGCGACGGTACGACCACCGCCACCGTCCTCGCCCAGGCGCTCGTCCGCGAGGGCCTCCGCAACGTCGCCGCCGGTGCCAACCCGATGGCCCTCAAGCGCGGCATCGAGAAGGCCGTCGAGGCCGTCTCCGGCGCCCTGCTCGAGCAGGCGAAGGATGTCGAGACCAAGGAGCAGATCGCCTCCACGGCCTCCATCTCCGCCGCCGACACCCAGATCGGCGAGCTCATCGCCGAGGCGATGGACAAGGTCGGCAAGGAAGGCGTCATCACCGTCGAGGAGTCCCAGACCTTCGGTCTGGAGCTGGAGCTCACCGAGGGCATGCGCTTCGACAAGGGCTACATCTCGGCGTACTTCGCCACCGACATGGAGCGCATGGAGGCGTCGCTCGACGACCCCTACCTCCTGATCGTCAACTCCAAGATCTCCTCCGTGAAGGACCTGCTCCCGCTCCTGGAGAAGGTCATGCAGTCGGGCAAGCCGCTGCTGATCATCGCCGAGGACGTCGAGGGCGAGGCCCTGTCGACCCTGGTGGTCAACAAGATCCGCGGCACCTTCAAGTCCGTCGCGGTCAAGGCGCCGGGCTTCGGCGACCGCCGCAAGGCCATGCTGAACGACATCGCCATCCTCACCGGCGGCACGGTCATCTCCGAGGAGGTCGGCCTCAAGCTGGAGAACGCGGGCCTCGACCTGCTGGGCCGCGCCCGCAAGGTCGTCATCACCAAGGACGAGACCACCATCGTCGACGGTGCCGGTGACAGCGAGCAGGTCGCCGGTCGCGTGAACCAGATCCGCGCCGAGATCGAGAACAGCGACTCGGACTACGACCGCGAGAAGCTCCAGGAGCGCCTGGCGAAGCTCGCCGGTGGCGTCGCCGTCATCAAGGCCGGTGCCGCGACCGAGGTCGAGCTCAAGGAGCGCAAGCACCGCATCGAGGACGCCGTCCGCAACGCGAAGGCGGCCGTCGAGGAGGGCATCGTCGCCGGCGGTGGCGTGGCCCTGCTCCAGGCGTCGAGCGTCTTCGAGAAGCTCGAGGCCGACCTGTCGGGCGACGAGGCCACGGGCGCGAACATCGTGAAGCTGGCCCTCGAGGCCCCGCTGAAGCAGATCGCCGTCAACGCCGGCCTCGAGGGCGGCGTCGTGGCGGAGAAGGTCCGCAACCTGCCCGTCGGCCACGGCCTGAACGCCGCGACCAACGAGTACGTCGACCTCATCGCCGAGGGCATCATCGACCCGGCGAAGGTCACGCGCTCCGCGCTGCAGAACGCCGCGTCGATCGCCGCGCTGTTCCTCACCACCGAGGCCGTCATCGCCGACAAGCCGGAGAAGGCCGCCGCGCCGGCCGGCGGCGGCATGCCGGGCGGTGACATGGACTTCTGATCCCGAGGGATCGGCGGTTCGTCGCTGGACGCGACAGCCGAGGGCGGTACTCCCGTGAAGGGGTGCCGCCCTCGGGCCGTTGTGCGGGCCCGGCCTCCGGTGGCGCGGGGGAGGGGCGGAAGCGGCCGGAGTCGCGGACGAGGTCGTCCGGAAGGCCGGGTGCGAAGGCTCCGCCGCTCAGGAATCGCAGGCTCGTCTCCCGGCCCCGTTCCCCCGCCCGACCCTCAGCGGCGAAAGAATTGAACGAGTTCGAAAAAATGTTCTCCGGTGGTGCCGTCCTCTGCTAGGGTCGGCCTGCTCGCGCGGGGGAACGAGCGGCGAGCACACCTGGCCCCTCCCCGCGCCGTATGCCCCGGGGAGGGACTTTCTTCGTGATCAACCCATTGCGCCGGCAGTCGAGACGGCGCGCGCTCGGCCGTATCGCGCTCACCGTCGGCCTCGTGGTGACGGCGGGAATCGGCACCGCCGCGGGGGCGGCCGTCGCCGAGCCCCCCGCCGGAACCACCGAGCCCGTCGTCGTCAGTCCGGGCGCGCGCTTCGTGCCCCGCGCCACCCTCGTCCTGAACGCCGGCGAGACCGGCTTCCTCACCGCGCGGGAGGGCGACGACCGGCTCCGCTGGATCGACTACGCCACCGGCACGACGACCGTCCTCGACCACCGGCTGCCCGAACCCCTCTCGTACGACGTCGACGCCTACCGCTTCACCCGGTACCCGTCGGACTTCGGCCACGGCTCCGACACCGTGGCCGTCCTCTCCGGGGACCCGGCCCCGTACGTGACGCTCCAGCAGCGGGCCGGCGGCAGCGCGACGACCAGGGTCGCGATCCCGGAGGGGCAGACGTACGTCGCGACCTACGGGAACACCGTCGTCACCCGGACCGGCACCGAGAGCGCCGTCACGAGCCTGCACCTCCTGCGCCCGGAGGGCGGCGGAGTGCGGGACCAGAAGCTGGAGGGCCTGCCGGAGGGCTGGAACCTCACCATCAGCGAGGGCGACGCCCGGTCCGTCGCCGTCCGGGGCATCAAGTGGGAAGACACCACGATGTCCCAGGGCTGGTGGGTCGTCGACCTCGCGAGCGGAGGTGTGAAGGCGCTCTCCACACACGGCGAGAGCATCTCCTTCGACCGGGACACCGTCTTCCACCTCGGCGCCCCGTCCGGCAGCGAGGCCCAGGTGTACCGCCGCGACGACCCGGACGCGGCCCCGGTCACGCTCGATCTGCGGGACGTGGCCTCCTACAACGACGTGGTGCGGCCCTTCGGCGACGCCTTCGTCACCGTGACCCCGCCCAGCCCCGGCAACGAGGGCGGGTACCGGGGCAACCACCTCGTCCTGCGCGACGCCGCCGGAAGCTGGAAGTCCCTGCTGGCCGTCGCCTCTCCCTCGGTGCACCGCACGCCCGACGGCTCACTGCTCGTCGCGGGCGCCGAGGAACGCACGGACCTCGGCGCCCTCGACTGGGGGTACTACCTCTTCACCCCCGGCACGAACGGCACCTTCACCCGCAAGCGCCTGGCGGACATCGAGGACAGGGAGGCGAACCCCTACGGCATCTCCCTCGGCAGCGGCATCCTCACCACGGCCGACGACTCGAACCTGTACCAGCCGGGCACCGCCCTCGGCGGCTACCGGAGCACCTGGCTGAAGACCTCCGGGCGCCCGGAGGAGCTGAACTCGACCGTCGACGGGGTCGTGTCCGGGGGGGACGACGACTTCTGCGCCCCCGTTCACGGCACCTACTGCGTCACCATGTTCGCGAGCGGGGACGGTCATCACGGCCGCCGGGAGGCGACCGAGCAGGGCGTCACCATGCTCTACCGCAACGGCACCGCTCCGTGGGGCCCGAGGGTGAACTCCGGGATCGGCAGCCCCCAACTGGTGGACTTGTCCGGCCGGTTCGGCGTCGTGAACCAGAGCTGGGGTGGCGCGCAGGCGGTCCTCCACTTCAAGGACGCCGACACCGGCGGCGTGCTGCAGAAGCGGGAGCCGGTCGCGGCCTCCGTCTGGGGCGGCACGCTGTGGAGCGCCCTCGGACGGTGGAACGACACCGGTTCGGGCGTGTCCACCCGGGTGGAGGCGAAGAACCTGTCGACGGGCGCCGCCGGAGAGTCCTTCGACGCGTCCTGCGTGCCCAGTGACCTCCAGGCCGTGGGCCGCTGGGTGTATTGGAGGTGCAGCGACTACTGGAACGATTTCAAGGGCGCCGGCGTCCACGACCGGCAGACGAAGCGTTCCCTGCGGCTCGGGGCCGACGAGACGCTCCTCGGCGACGGTTATCTGGTCCACCGCTCGGACACGGCCGGCCTCACCCTCGTCGACCTGCACGACGGCCTCCCGGCCAGTGGCAAGGAGGCGGACCTGCCGCGGCGCGTGGTCGCCACCGCCGCCGAACTCGGTGACCGGACCGCGCGCCGGGCCGGGTGGACGGTCGACCGTTTCGGCGGCCACGTCGCCTACACGGGCGGGGACCGCCGGGTGCGGATCGTCCCCTCGGGCGTTCCCGCCTCCCCGGTCGCCGCCATCGACGCCGACACCCCGGCCGTGAACCTCGGTTCCGGTGCGTGGAAGCCTCGTTGGTGGCTCTCGAAGCCGGGCGCGTCGTGGTCGCTGGCGCTGCGGAACAAGGCGACGGGGAAGGCCGTGCGGACGCTGGCCGGGGGCGAGGCCCGCGGACTGGTGACGACGTCGTGGGACGGCAAGGACGCCGCCGGGAAGCTCGTCGCCAACGGCGCGTACACGTGGACCCTGACCGTGAAGCCCGCCGACGGGCAGGGTGCCGACCTGGTCCTGTCCGGCGTGGTGCCGGTTACCGGCGGCGCCACTGTCTGGCGGGATCTGGCCGGGGGCGACGGTTTCGGTGACCTGCTGGTGTCGGACGCGGCGGGCCTGGTGTCGATGTACCGGGGCACGGGCACGGGCGCGCTCTCGGACCGGATCGCCGGTACGGGAGCGAAGTTCCCGGCCGGTTCGGCGATCGTGCCGGCCGGCGACCTGGACGGCGACCGGTGCGCGGACGACTACGTCCGGGTGGGGGACCAGCTCCGGGCCTACCGTCCCGGCTGTGACAAGGTGCTCTCGGCCTCCTCGCCGTACACGCCGGTCGGCGTGGGCTGGGGGCAGTACGACGTGCTGACGTCGTCGGGGGACGTGGACGGTGACGGGTTCCCGGACCTGCTGGCGCGTCAGGCGTCGACGGGGGACGTGTACTTCTACGGGGGCACGGCCGACCACCGGTTGAAGGCCCGCGTGCGGATCGGGACCAACTGGAAGCTGTACGCGAAGCTGGTGGGCGCCGGTGACCTGAACGGCGACGGGCGGGGCGACCTGCTCGGCGTGGACGCCTCGGGCGTGCTGTGGCAGTACCACGGCACGGCGGCCGGCGGCGTGACGGCCCGGACGCAGGTCGGTGGCGGCTGGGGCGTCTACTCGGCCCTGGCCGGGACCGGCGACCTGAACGGCGACGGCCGCGCGGACCTGGTCGCCCGCGACACCACGGGCAAGCTCTACGCCTACTACTCCGCCGGCTCCGCCGCCACCCCCTACGGGGGCCGCGTCCTCATCGGCACCGGCGGCTGGAACACCTTCAGGGGCCTTCACTGATCCTTCCGGACAACCCGGGGGCCCGGCCGTCACCGACGGCCGGGCCCCCGGGGCGTTTCCCCGGGGCGCCACGGGGACCCCGGCGGTTACCGGGCGTGCAGCGCCGCGCGCAGGTGGCCCCGGGAGTCGGCGAGGCGCTTCGCGGCCGTGGGGGCGTCGACGTCGGCGAGGAGCATGAGGATCGCGTTCTTCACCTCGCCGTCGGCGGCGGCGAGGGCGGCCTCGATCTCCTCGTCCGGCGCGCCGGTGGCCAGGGCGACGATCCGCCGCGAGCGGGCCCGGAGCTTCTCGTTGGAGGCGCGGACGTCGACCATCAGGTTTCCGTAGGTCTTGCCGAGCCGGATCATCGTGATGGTCGAGATCATGTTGAGGACGAGCTTCTGGGCGGTGCCCGCCTTGAGCCGGGTGGAGCCGGTGAGCAGCTCGGGACCGGTGACGACCTCGATGCCGTGCTCGGCGGCCGCGGCGAGCGCGCTGCCGGCGTTGCAGGACAGGCCGATGGTGAGCGCGCCGAGCGCGCGGGCGTGTGCGACGGCGCCGACGGCGTACGGGGTGCGGCCGGAGGCGGAGACGCCGACCACGGTGTCGTCGGCGGTGAGTCCGAGCGCGGCGAGGTCCTCCGCCGCGAGTTCCCGCGAGTCCTCGGCGCCCTCGACGGCCTTGACCATGGCGGAGGGGCCGCCCGCGATGAGGCCGACGACCCGCGCGGGGTCGGTGTTGAAGGTGGGCGGGCACTCGCTGGCGTCGAGGACGCCGAGGCGTCCGGCGGTTCCGGCGCCCATGTAGACGAGCCGGCCGCCGCGGGCCATCCGCTCGGCGGTGGCGTCGATGGCGGCGGCGAGGGCGGGGAGCACCCGGGCGACGGCGGCGGGGACGCTCTGGTCCTCGCCGTTCATGGTGCGGGCGATGTCCAGGGTCGGGAGCTGGTCGATCTCCGCGAGCTCGGGCCGGAACGCCTCGGTGGTGAGGGTGGCGAGCTGGGCGCGGAGTTCGGCGTACGTGGAGGCGGAAGGGGACACGTGCGGCTCTTTCGGTACGGGGGCGGCGGCGCCGTGGACTTCACGGGTACGGGGCCCGGCGGGCGCGGGGGCCCCGGCGGGTGCGGGGCGTGGTTCAGCGGGCGCGGGGCGCGTGGCGGTGGGCCAGGGCCTCGTACGAGGCGGCCAGGGCCGGGGCGGCCGTTTCGTACGTCCGCTGGGTGACGCAGGTGAACAGGCAGTCCACGACCAGGAGTTGGCTGGTGCGGGAGGACATGGCCGCGGGGCGCAGTTCGCTCTCGCGGGCGGTGGAGGTGGTGAGGACGTGGTCGGCGTACTGCGTGACGGGGCCGTCCGGGCGGCCGGTGATCGCGACGGTGGTGGCGCCGTGGTCGAAGGCGACCCGGAGCGGTTCTATGACGTCGCCGGTCGAGCCGGAGTGGGTGATGGCGAGGGCGACGTCCCCGGAGCGGAGCTGCACGGCGTTGGTGACGGCGAGGTGCGGGTCGCTGTGGGCGTGGGCGATCAGGCCGATGCGGAGCAGTTTCTGGCCGAGGTCCTGGGCGACGAGACCGGAGGCTCCTATGCCGTAGATGTCGACGCGGCGGGCGGCGGCGAGGGCGGTGACGACGGCGCCGAGCTGGACGGTGTCGAGCCCGGCGGCGGTGTCGGCGAGGGTTTGCTGTTCGTCGTAGGCCAGTTTGGCGACGACGTCGGCGATCGGGTCGTCCACGGCTATGTCGGCGGTGACGGAGGGCGCGCGGCCGGACTGCTGCTGGGCGGCGAGTCCGGCGAGGGCGAGGCGCAGGTCGCGGTAGCCGGGGTAGCCGAGGAGGCGGGCGGTGCGGACGACGGTCGCCTCGCTGGTGCCGGTGAGTTCGGCGAGGCCGGTGACCGTGAGGGCGGCGCAGCCGGCGGGGTCCCCGGCGACGGCCTCGGCGACCCGCTGCATGGAACGGGTCATGGACGGCGCGAGGGTCCGCACCTTGGCGGCGAGCGCGGCGGGGGCGGGGGGCGCCTCGCCGCTGAAACTTTCCTTCACGTCATTGATCACATCTGAAAGATACTTTCGGAAAGCGGGGGGCGACAAGCCCCCGCGGGCCCCCGGCCGGGAAGGGGCCCTCGTCCTCCGGCCCCGCGCGGGGTGACAATGAGGGCATGGACGACATCGACCCCGTGGAACAGGCGCTGCACACCGCTCGCGCGCTGGTACTGGCCGACCTGGCGGCCCGGCGGGTCGCCGCCGCCGAGATGGTGTCGATGGTGGAGGACGCGGTGACCCACCGGCGCTGGTGGGTCGAGCAGTGGCCGGAGGGGGTGACGTACGTCGCGGGGCTCGTCGCCCAGGACGTGCAGGACGCCCTCCTCGAACGGCACGGCCGCTGGCCGATCTGCCCGGTCTGCTCCTCGGGCGACCCGCACGCCCTGGACGTGGAGCCGGAGCTGGGCCCGGACCCGCACTGGGTCTGCGGCAAGCAGGGCGTGGTGGTGGCGCCGGTGGGCGGTCTGACGTGACGGAGGCCCGCGGGTGACGCTGTACATCGATCCGCCCACCTGGCCGGGGCACGGCCGCATGTGGTCGCACCTGGTCAGCGACGTCTCCTTCGAGGAGCTGCACGCCTTCGCCGCGACGCTGGGCGCCCCGCCCCGCGCCTTCGAGCGGGACCACTACGACATCCCGTCCGACCGGTACGCGGCCGCCGTGGCCGGCGGCGCGGTCGAGGTCGGCTCGAAGGAGCTGCTGCGCCGCCTCACGGGAGCGGGCCTGCGGCGGCCGAAGGGCCGGCCGGTCGGCTGACGGGACCGGGCGGTCCGGGCGTACGCGAACGGGGGGTCCGGGCGTACGCGACCGGGCGGTCCGGGCGTACGCGAACGGGGGCGCCCGTCCTCAGCCGCACAGGGGGGAGGACTCCCGGCCGTCCTTCGCGGAGGCGGCGACCGCGCTCCCGGCCACGACGTGGCCCTCCCCCGGTGCGCGGCGGCTCAGCCACAGCGCCAGCGCCGCCGCCCCGAGCCCCACCAGCGTCATCGCCGCGCCCGCCCAGGCCGTGGAGGCGTAGCCGAGGCCCGCGTCGATGACGGTGCCGCCGAGCCAGGGGCCGCCGGTGTTGCCGAGGTTGAAGGCCGCCGTGGTGGTGGCGCCCGCGAGGGTGGGGGCGGCGCCGGCGACGTTGAACATGCGGGCGTTGAGGGCCGGGGCGGTGAAGAAGGCCGAGACGCCCAGGAGGAAGGCCAGCAGGACCGTGACGACCGGGCTGGAGGCGAAGAGGGCCAGGGCGGCCAGGAAGACGGTCGAGGCGGCGATGCCGCCGAGCAGCACCCCGAAGAGGTGCGCGTCCGCGATCCGGCCGCCCACCGCCGTACCGACCAGGGCGCCGACGCCGAAGAGGCCGAGGACGCCGGAGACCCAGGACTCGTCGAGGCCGGCCACGTCGGTGAGGAGCGGGGCGAGGTACGAGAAGGCGCAGAAGACGCCGCCCGCCGCCAGGGCCGTGACGACGACCGAGAGGAGGACCTGCCGGTCGCGGTAGATGGTCAGTTCCCGCTTGAGGCGCGGCCTCGTCTCCGGCAGGGGGAGGTGCGGGATGCGGGTCAGCACGCCGACGAGGGCGACGGCGGAGGCGAGGCCGACCGCCCAGAAGGCGGAGCGCCAGCCCAGGTGTTCGCCGAGGAAGGCCCCGGCGGGGACGCCGAGGACGTTGGCCACGGAGAGGCCGCCGATCATGACGGCCATGGCGCGGGCCCGCGCGCCGGGCGGCACCATCGCGATGGCGACGGCCGCGCCGACCGCCCAGAACCCGGCGCAGGCGAGCGCGCTCACCACCCGGGAGGCGAAGAGCACGGCGTAGTTCGGCGCCAGGGCGCCCGCCACCTGTCCCAGGCCGAAGACGGTGATCAGGGCGACCAGCGTGGTCTTGCGGGGGAGGCGCAGGGTCGCCACGGCGAGCAGGGGGGCGCCGACGACCATGCCGATCGCGAAGGCCGATATCAGCAGCCCCGCGCGGGGGATGGAGACGCCCATGTCCTCCGCGAGGGGCGGCAGCAGCCCGGAGAGCATGAACTCGCTCGTCCCGAGCGCGAAGACGGAGAGGCCGAGGATGTGGACGGCCAGGGGCATCCGGACCGGAGCGGTCCGGGGGGCGGGAACGGAGGGCGGGCGCCCGGCTGGTGAAGACGGCATGACATGGGCCAACCCGTGGTTCGTTCCTGTCATTCCTCCCGGCCGGATCGTCTCGGGATGCGGAACGGTGTTTTTCGGCCGGGCTACCGGGCGGCCGGCCGGCTCCTCGCGGCGGGCGGCGAGGCGATCGACGAGCGGTTCGTTCTCCGGCGGCGGCCGGGCCGTCACGGGCAGGGGCGGTGCCCGTTCCCTTCCGGGCGCGTCCGTCGGCTTCCCCGGTCCGGCGGGTACTCCGGGACTCCGGGTCCGCCGGGTTCTCTGAGCTGTTCGAGTTCCCGCTCCACGTTCTCCCGCGCCTTCTCCTCCCACACCGCCGCCCCGTACGGCGTCCGGAAGAGCCGGGGCAGGCCGAGGAGGTGGCGGAGGACGGCGGCGCGGCCCTCGCGGAAGGCGTCGTCGGGGACGAAGCCGTACTCCTCGCGGACCGCCGTCGCGTACGCGTCGTACGCGGCGGGCTCGCCCGCCAGGACCGCGAGGTCCGCGTCGCACAGGGTCTCGCCGTTCAGGTCCCCCTCGGCCGGGTCGTGGGAGGCCGTCAGGAGCACCAGGCGGGCGACCTCGGTCACCTCGCGCGGGGTCAGGCCCGCCTCGGTGAGGGCCTTCCCGGCCAGGGCCGCCGAGCGCTCCTCGTTCTCGGAGCGGTCGGGCCGGTAGACGGCGTCGTGGAACCACGCGGCCAGCCGGACCAGTTCCAGCTCCCCGCCCTCGCCGCCCTGGTCGGCCAGTTCGTCGACGCGGTCGAGGACCGACCGGAGGTGGTCGACCGTGTGGTAGCGGCGCTGCGGCTCGGCCCAGCGGGCCAGCAGGTTCCTGCCGTACGGGGCGGGGTCGGGCCCCTCGCGGCCGGCGCGGGCGGCGAGCAGGGTGGCGTTCCAGCGGTGGAGCAGCGCGTGCTCTTCCTCGGCGGTCATGGGGGCATTCTGCCCACCGGGGCCGGCGTACCGCCGAAGGACCCGCTCTCCCCCGTTTCGGAGACCGTCCCGGAGACCGGCCCGGAGGACTGCCCGGCGCTGCCGTCGCTTGTCAGGGTGGCCCTGACGTCCGTACGCTGCCCGTCAGGAACGGCCTGACGGTCGGGTCGTGGCCGGAGGAGGAGGCGTCATGCCCGGGGAAGCGCCCGAACACGGCGGCCGGATCTGCTCGTTCTGCGCCAAGCCCGAGACGGAGGTGGACAAGCTGGTCGCCGGGCCAGGGGTGAACATCTGCGACGAGTGCGTGGACCTGGCCGCCTCGATCGTGGCCGAGTACCGTCCGGACCCGGCCGGGCCGCGGATGCCGACGTGGGGCGGTCTCACCGACGCGGAGATGCTGGAACGGCTGCCCCGGGCCGCCGCCGTGGCCGACCAGGTCGAGGCCGATGTGCGCCTGTGGGTCGTGGAGTTGCGGCGGCGCGGCGTGACGTGGGCCAGGATCGGCGAGGCGCTCGGCATCACCCGCCAGTCGGCCTGGGAACGGTTCTCCGGGGAGGCGTGACCCCGGGGCGGCCCGGCGGACGCGCCCCGGCGCACCGGCTTCCCGGTGTCCCCTCAGCCGGAACGGAGGACCCGGAAGCGGCCGGGGTCCGCCGGGTCCCGGTCCACGACCTGGGTCGCCGTCCAGGACGACTGCCAGACGCCGATGCCCGGGACGCGGGAGAACCGGATCTCGCCCCGGGTGCCCCCGACCGCGACGCGGGACCAGGCCGGCGCGGCGCGGACCCGGTCAGGACCGTGGGAGCGCAGGACGCCGGCGAGGACGAGGGCCGTGTCGTACCCCTCGAACGCGACGAAGGAGGGCGCTCCGCCGAGTCGCGCGCGGAGGTCCGCTGCGACCCGAGCGCCGAGCGGGGTGAGGCGTTCGGGCAGGTAGCGCAGGAACGGGACCGAGGCGCCGTCGCCGCCCAGCAGCGCCTCCCACTCCGCGAACTCCGGCTGCCCGGCCGGGGCGCCGATCAGGACCTCGGAGAGGCGCGGGTCACGGCGGACGGCCGCGACGACCGGAACCGCTGGTTCCGGGAAACCGGTCAGCAGGAGGAGGGCCGTCGCGCCGTCGGCGGCGAGTCCGTCGCACAGCGCGGTGGGGGAGAGGGCGCGCGCGTCGAACGCGGTCACGGTGCCGCCGCGCGGGGCGAGGCGGTCCCGGAGGAGGCGGATGCCCGCATCCCAGTACGCGCCGGGGTCGGCCGCCACGGCCACGCGGCGGTGGCCCGCGACGAGGAGGTGGTCCGCGTAGACCCGCCAGCCGTGGGACTGCGGAGGGGAGAGGCGGGCGACCCACTCCGTCGGCCGTTCGGCCACCGCGTCGAGCACGGCCGACGAGCACAGGAACGGCAGACCGAGGGCATCGGCCCTGGTGGCGGCGGCACGGGCGACGACGCTGTGGTACTCCCCGGCCACGGCGGCCACGCCCAGGCGCGCGAACTCGTCCACGGCCGCCGCCGCCCTCGACGGATCGGCGGCGGTGTCCCGTACGACCGGTTCGAGCGGCCTCCCGGCGACCCCGCCGGCGTCGTTGACGTCGCGGACGCCCCGCTCGAACCCGGCGAGCAGGTGCCGCCCCGCCTCGGTCCAGCCGGGCCGGGAGAGCGGGGCGAGGACGCCGATCCTGACGGCTGCCGCGCCGGAGTCTTCCGCTCCGGCCGGGAACGATGGCGCGTGCACGGGCGGACGTCCTCCTGGGCGGACCGGTTCGGGCGGGGGCCCCGAAACGCGTTGCCGGGGGCCGGGGTCGCGCGGGACGGCGACGCCGAACGGATCTTCTCAGGAATTCCGGTACGCGGGGGTGGACTTGTGGTTCGCTGCCTGCTGCCTGCTGCCTGCTGCCTGCTGCCTGCTGCCTGCTGCCTGCTGCCTGCCGCCTGCCGCCTGCCGCCTGCCGCCTGCCGCCCGCGCCGGTCCGCTGCCCGCGCCGGTCCGCCTCCCGCGCCGAAAACCCTTTGCGGCGCGTGGACCCGAAGCGCCAGGCTTCCCGTCCATGACCCGCCCTCCCTCCTCCTCCGCCGCCGTCGCGGACCTGTTCACCGCCGACGGACGCCTCAAGGCGGTCCCGCGCCGGGCCGCGCGCCGTGAGGCGCTGCTCGCGCACCTCGCCGCCACCCTCTTCGAGCCCGGCCGCGACTACGCCGAGCCCGAGGTCAACGAAGCCCTGCGGACCGTGCACGAGGACTTCCCGGCCCTGCGCCGGTACCTCGTGACCGGCGGTTTCCTCACCCGGACGAAGGACGGGTCCGCCTACCGCCGACAGCAGCGGACCGGCTCCCCCGGAGGCGCGATCACCGCCGCCGCGTGACGACGGGTGCGGTGGTGGCCGGCCTCCTGGCCGGCTACGGCATCGCGGTCCCGGTCGGCGCCGTCGGCGCCCACCTGGTGGCGGTCGCGGCCCGTTCCCCGTGGCGTACGGGAGCGGGTGCGGCGCTCGGCGTCGCCACCGCCGACGGGCTGTACGCGCTGCTCGCCGTCCTCGGCGGCACCGCCCTCGTCCCCCTCCTCGCCCCGGTCGCCACGCTCCTGCGCCCGGTCTCTGCGCTGGTCCTCGTGGCCCTGGCGGCGCACTCCTCGTGGCGGGCCGTCCGCGCGTACCGCACGGCCACGGGTCCGGACGCGGCCACGGGGACGGGCCGACCGTCCGCTCCCCGGCGCGCGCTCCCCGCCTACGCGGCCTTCCTAGGGATCACCCTCCTCAACCCCCTGACCGTGCTCTACTTCACCGCCCTCGTCCTCGGCGGGCGCCCGGCGACGGGGCCGGCCGGTGCGGCGGTCTTCGTCCTCGCGGCCTTCGCCGCCTCCGCGAGCTGGCAGCTCCTCCTGTCCACCGCGGGCACCCTCCTCGGCCGCGCCGTCACGGGTCCCCGGGGCCGCCTGGCGACGGCCCTCGCGTCGAGCGCGCTGATCACGGCCCTGGCGGTGGGCATGGTGAGCTGAGCCGGTACGGGGTGCCGGGGCCCGTGCGGGGCCCGGACGTCAGCGGCCCCGCCGTACCCCCGCCGTCAGGGAGACCGCCGTCAGGGCGACCGCCCCCGCCGCCAGCGCCACGGCCGCCCCCGTCCTCACGGCCCCGCGGCACGGGCCCGGGGAGAGGAACGAGTCCTTCGAGCGGACCGAGAGCACCGAGCGGACGCTCGCCCAGGAACCGGCCGAGGCGACCGACAGCGCGGAACCGACCGAGGCGACGCTCGCCCAGGATCCGATGGAGGCGACCGAGTGGGCGGAGCCGACCGAGCCGACGGAGAGGAAGGAACCCACCGAGCCGATGGAGAGCATCGAGCCCACGGAACCGATGGAGAGGAACGAGTCCTTGGACCAGAGGGAGAGGGACGAACCGCCGGTGCGGTCGGGGGACGTGGAGGCCATGGGGCGATCCTAGGGACGCGGGACGCCTGCCGGGAGTACGCGAACCGCCGGGACCGGGGCCCGGAGCGAGGACGGGCGGCGGTCCCCGGCGCTTCCGGCCGGGAAGGTCCCGGCGCGAGCGGATTTCCCCGGTGCGGGCCGAATCCTTTCGGCGGCCCGGTGCCTCCTTCATGTGTACCGACGCACGTCGGGACGGGACAAGGAGGACCTCATGATCGTCGGAATCGTCGTCGCCGCCGGAGCCGTACTGCTCTGCACCTGCGCCTACGCGCTCACGCGCAAGCGGAAGCAGACCCGTGGCTGACGCGTCCTGGCCCGGCGAACGGCTGGTCACCGCCGCCCGGAGCGGCGACGTCGACGCGATCGCCGCCCTGGTGTCGGGTTCGCACCCGAACGTGCGGCGGTTCGCCCGCTCGCTCTGCGCCACCCCCGAGGACGCCGAGGACGCGGCGCAGGAAGCCCTGATCATCCTCTACCGGAAGATCGGGATGCTGCGCGCGTCCGGCGCCCTGGCCTCGTGGATGTTCCGCATCGTCCGCAACGAGTGCCTGCGGCGCGCCCGGACGACCCGGGTCCACGCGCCCCTGCCGGACGACGCCGCGGGCCCGGCCGGGAAGGCGGCTCCGCCGGGCCCGGCCGTGGAGTCGGCCGAGGACGTGGTCCTGCAGCGCATCGAGGCGGGCAGGGTGGCGACCGCCGTCGCCGCCCTGCCCGCCGAACAGCGCCACGTCCTGATCATGCGGGACGTCCAGGGCCACAGCGGGCGCGCGGTCGCCGAGGCGCTCGGCCTCAGCGACGCCGCCATGAAATCGCGCCTCCACCGCGCCCGCGCCGCGGTCCGGCGGTCGCTCCGCACCCCGTCCACCCCCCTGCCCGTACCCGGAGGTTCCCGTGACACCAGCCGAAGCGGCCGGCCCTGACTTCGCCAGTTCTTCCCTGTCCCGCCATCTGGTCCGGGGCGCCCTCGGTTTCGGCGGCCTGATCGGCTCGGTCGCGCTCCTTCCGGTCACCGGCCCGGTCAGCCTGCTCCTCCTGCCGGTCGGCGTGCTCGCCCTGCGCGGCTGCCCGATGTGCTGGATCGTCGGCCTGGCGCAGACCGTCTCGCGGGGCCGCCTGCGGCGCGACTGCGAGGACGGCGTGTGCCGGCTGTCCGTCGCGGACCGGGGCCACGAGGGGCATCCGGCCGTTCCGGCGGGCCCGGCCGGGTCACCGGGCCCGGCCGGGCCGTAGCGGTGCGGCGGGGGTGCGGCGCGGTCAGCCGACCGGGCCGGTCCAGTCCGCCGGGACCCGGGCGGCGCGCACGCGTTGCGGGTGGTCGCCCACCGCCACCGTCGCCACCTTCCGGCCGGTCGCGAAGTCGATGGCGGTGACGGCGTCGGCACCGCTCTCGGAGATGACGCACGCCTTTCCGTCCCCGCTGACGGTCGCCCAGTACGGCTTCGACGCGGGGACGAGCGGCCCCTCCTGCAGGGTGGCCCGGTCGACGACCGTCGCGTAGTCGTCCATCGTCCCGGCGACGCACAGCTTGTCGCCCGCCGGGCTCATGGACATGCCGTGGTGGCGGGAGTCGTTGACCCAGGTGGTGCGGTCCTCGCTGGTCGCCGGGTTCTTCGGCAGCGTCTTGACGCGGGTGATGCGGTCGGTGGCGACGTCGTACTCCAGGAAGCCGTTGAAGAACGACACCTGGAAGTACAGCTTCGACCCGTCGGGCGAGAACACCGCCGGGCGGACCGCGTCGGACAGGTCCTTGCGGCCGAACGCGTCGAGCCGTTCGCGCATGTCGATGACGCGGACCTGCTCGAAGGTCCGGGCGTCCACGACCGTGATCTTCCGGTCCCCCTTGGTGAAGTCCCAGAACGGGTCGTCGAGCGCGGTCGTCACCTCGCCGATCGACATGTTCCACAGGTACCGGCCGTCGGCGGTGAAGACGTTCTCGTGCGGCTTGTCCCCGGTCGCGAACGAACCGACCTGGACGCCCGTCTCGATGTCGAGGACGTGCACCGTGTTGGAGGTCGAGGCGGAGACCGCGACCCGCCTGCCGTCGGGCGAGACGGCCATGTGGTCGGCGCGGAAGCCCGAGACGGGGAAGCGCCACCGGAGCTTCCCCGTGGTCAGGTCGACGGAGACGACGTCGGCGAAGCTCGGGCGGGAGACGACCACGGCCGAGCCGTCGGGCGTGGAGTACATGTCGTCCACGAACTGGTCGTGCCCCTCGCCCGGCCCCAGCCGGATGCCGAGGAAGAAGGCGAGCTTGACGGGGTTGAGGTAGATCTCGGCCAGGCGCTGCGTCTTGTCCGGTACGACGTTCACCCGGGCGATCCGGGAGAAGGCGCCGCGGTCCTCGATGACGTCGGCGGTCCCGTCCCAGTTGTTGCCGACGAACATGACCTCGCGCAGGCCGGCCGGGCCGTTCTCCGCCGCGAGGGCCGGCGGCGCGGCGCTCGCGGCGACCGACAGGACGAGCGCGGCGGCCACGGGGGCGACCGTGCGCCACGCGCGGGAGGGGGACCGCGTCGGAGCGGGCTTCGCTCCGTTGGATGTCGCGCCGCCGGGCGTCGTGCCGTGGGGGGACCGTCTCGAAGAGGACATCGCTGTTCCTTCCATGGAGCGGCCGCCGGGGGCGGGCCGCGGATGAGGGGCATGGGAAGAGCTGAGCGTTGTTCATGTTCCGGCTACTGGAAAGTAACGACCCGGACCCCGTCCGGCAAGACTTCCGGCAGGACCTCCGTCGCCCTCCCCGCGGCGCGGTCCGGGGAAAAGGGGCGGCTCCCCGGGCCGTCCGGGCCGTCCGCGCGCATCGCCGCAGTACGCGCCCCCTTCCGGCGTCCGCGCCCCGCGCGAAAGGGCCCAAGTGGTCTAGTCCAAGACTTGTTCAAACTTGGTCCAGACCATTGACGCACTCGGCCCGCCGGGACTACTCCGTATGCCAACAGGCGTGCCCGACAAAGGCGTTGACGCACCCGCCCCCCCACAGCCATTGGACTGCCATGAGACGCGTACGTTCGCTCCGCTCGGCCCTCACCGCCGCCGTGACCGCCGTCGCCGCCCTCGGCCTCGCCGCCGTCACCGGCGCGCCCGCCCAGGCGGCGACCCCCCTCCCCGAGCACGTCTTCGCCCCCTACTTCGAGGCGTGGACCGGGGAGAGCCCCGCCGCCCTCAGCGCCCAGTCGGGCGCCAAGCACCTGACGATGGCGTTCCTCCAGACCGCCGCGAAGGGCTCCTGCACCGCGTACTGGAACGGCGACACCTCCACCCCCGTCGCCGCGTCCTCCTTCGGCGCCGACATCAAGACCATCCAGTCGCGCGGCGGCGACGTCATCCCGTCCTTCGGCGGGTACACGGCCGACACCACCGGCACCGAGATCGCCGACAGCTGCACCGACGTCGACCAGATCGCCGCCGTCTACCAGAAGGTGATCACCACCTACGACGTCACCCGGCTGGACATGGACATCGAGGTCGACTCCCTCGACAACGCCGCCGGTGTCGACCGCCGCAACAAGGCCATCAAGGTCCTCCAGGACTGGGCCGCCGCCAACGGGCGCCGGATCGAGATCTCGTACACCCTGCCGACGACCACCCGGGGCCTCGCCGCGAGCGGACTCGCCGTGCTCAAGAACGCCGTCGCCAACGGCGCCCGCGTCGACGTCGTCAACATGATGACCTTCGACTACTACGACAACGCCGCCCACGACATGGCCGCCGACACCAAGACGGCCGCGCAGGGCCTGTACGACCAGCTCGCCAAGCTCTACCCGGGCAGGACGCCCGCCCAGCTCTGGGGCATGGTCGGCATCACCGAGATGATCGGCGTGGACGACTTCGGCCCGGCCGAGACGTTCACCCTCGCCAACGCCCGCACGGTCTACGACTGGGCCGTCTCCAAGGGCATCAACACCCTCTCGTTCTGGGCGCTCCAGCGCGACAACGGCGGCTGCCCCGGCGGCGCGGCCGCCGACAACTGCTCGGGCATCCAGCAGAACACCTGGGACTTCTCCCGGATCTTCGCGCCCTTCACCAGCGGGACGACCGCCCCGGCCGACGACTTCTCGGTGACCGCCACCCCGGCCTCCGCCACCGTCGCCGCCGGCTCCTCCACCAGCACCACGGTGAAGACCGCCGTCACCGCCGGCACGGCGCAGACGGTGAACCTCTCGGTGAGCGGGCTGCCCGCCGGCGTCACCGCCACCCTCAGCCCCGCCTCCGTGACGGCCGGCGGCTCCTCGACGCTCACCCTGAGCACCACGACGGCCGCGGTCTCCGGCACGTACCGGATCGCGGTCGACGGGGCGAGCCCGTCGGCCGGTCACTCGGCGGTCTTCTCCCTGACCGTCACCGGCGGCGCCACCCCGTGCACGGCCGCCCCGTGGGCCGGGGCCACCGTCTACACCGGCGGCCGGCAGGTCTCCCACAAGGGCCACACCTGGAAGGCCAAGTGGTGGACGACCGGCGAGGAGCCCGGCACCACCGGCGAGTGGGGGGTGTGGCAGGACCTCGGCGCCTGCTGATCCGTACCCGCGTCAGCTCGGCGCCTGCTGATCCGTACCCGCGTCAGCTCGGCGCCTGCTGATCCGTACCCGCGTCAGCTCGGCGCCTGCTGATCCGTACCCGGGCCGTCCCGGCTCCGCGGATCCGTATCCGGGCCGCCCCGGCGCCCGCCGCTCCGTGGCCGCGTGCGCCACGGGCCGGGGCCCGTCCGGCGTCGGACGGGCCCCGGCCCCGTTTCCCGCGTGCGCCGCCTCAGGCGTCGGCCGCCCTGAAGCCCCGCAGCCGCAGGCTGTTGCCGACCACGAAGACCGAGGAGAAGGCCATGGCGGCGCCCGCGATCATCGGGTTGAGCAGACCGGCCGCGGCGAGCGGCAGGGCCGCCACGTTGTAGGCGAAGGCCCAGAAGAGGTTCGAGCGGATCGTGCCGAGCGTCCTGCGGGAGAGCCGGATGGCGTCGGCCGCCGTCCGCAGGTCGCCCCGGACCAGGGTCAGGTCGCCGGCCTCGATCGCGGCGTCCGTGCCGGTGCCCATCGCCAGGCCCAGATCGGCCTGGGCGAGCGCGGCGGCGTCGTTCACGCCGTCGCCGACCATGGCGACCGAACGGCCCTCTCCCTGGAGGCGCTTGACGACGTCGACCTTGTCCTGCGGCATGACCTCCGCGATCACCTCGTCGATGCCGACCTCGGCGGCGACGGCCTCCGCGACCGCCCGGTTGTCGCCGGTGAGCAGGATCGGGGTGAGGCCGAGCCCGCGCAGTCGCCGGATCGCCTCGGCGCTGGTCTCCTTCACGGCGTCGGCGACCTCCAGGACCGCGCGGGCCTTGCCGTCCCAGGCGACCGCGATGGCCGTCTTGCCGGCCTTCTCGGCCTCGTCCTTGGCGGACTTGAGGCCGGCGGGCAGCTCCATCGCCCACTCCTCGAGCAGCTTCTCGCGGCCGACGAGGACGGCGTGGCCCTCGACGACGCCCTGGACGCCGAGGCCGGGGACGTTGGCGAAGTCCTCGGGGGCGGGCAGGGTGCCGACCCTGGCGGCGGCGCCGGTGGCGACGGCCCGTGCGATGGGGTGCTCGGAGGAGTGCTCCAGGGCGCCGGCCAGGCGCAGGACGTCGGTCTCGTCGGTGTCCCCGGCGGTGTGGACCTTGATGAGGGTCATGCGGCCGGTGGTGACGGTGCCGGTCTTGTCGAGAACGATCGTGTCGACCTTGCGGGTGGTCTCCAGGACCTCGGGGCCCTTGATGAGGATGCCGAGCTGGGCGCCGCGGCCGGTGCCGACCATGAGGGCGGTCGGGGTGGCCAGGCCGAGGGCGCAGGGGCAGGCGATGATCAGGACGGCGACGGCGGCGGTGAACGCGGCGGTGAGGCCCTGTCCGGTGCCGAGCCAGAAGCCGAGGGTGCCGAGGGCGAGCGCGATGACGACCGGCACGAAGACGGCCGAGATCCGGTCCGCGAGGCGCTGGGCGGCGGCCTTGCCGTTCTGCGCGTCCTCGACCAGCTTCGCCATCCGGGCGAGCTGGGTGTCGGCGCCGACGCGGGTGGCCTCGACGACGAGCCGGCCGCCGGCGTTCAGGGTGGCGCCGGTGACGGCGTCCCCGACGTTGACCTCGACCGGGACGGACTCGCCGGTGAGCATGGAGGCGTCCACGGCGGACGAGCCCTCGACCACGGTGCCGTCGGTGGCGATCTTCTCGCCGGGGCGGACCAGGAAGCGGTCCCCGACGCGGAGCCCGGCGGTCGGTACGGTGACCTCCCGGCCGTCCTTCAGGACGGTGACCTCCTTGGCCCCGAGCTGCATCAGGGCCTTGAGCGCGGCGCCCGCCTTCCGCTTGGAGCGGGCCTCGAAGTACCGGCCCGCCAGGATGAAGGCGGTGACGCCGGCGGCGGCCTCCAGGTAGATGTTCCCGGCGCCGTCGGAGCGGGCGATCGTGAACTCGAAGGGGTGCGTCATGCCGGGCGTGCCGGCGGTGCCGAAGAACAGCGCCCACAGCGACCACAGGAACGCGGCGGTCGTACCGACCGAGATCAGGGTGTCCATGGTGGCCGCGCCGTGCTTCGCGTTGGTCCAGGCGGCCTTGTGGAAGGGCCAGGCGGCGTAGACGACGACCGGCGCGGCGAGCGTGAGGCTCAGCCACTGCCAGTACGTGAACTGGAGGGCCGGGACCATCGCCATGGCGATGACGGGAACGGCGAGCACGACGGCGGTCACGAGCCGCTGTCTGAGGGGCCGCAGCTCCTCGTCGGCCCTCTCCTCGTCGGAGGGGCCCGCGCCGGCGGTCTCGTCCTCCGGGGGTTCGGGCTCGGCGGCGGTGTAACCGGTGGCCTCGACGGTGGCGATGAGGTCGGCGACGCCGATGCCCGCGTCCGCGTCGAAGGTGACCTTCGCCTTCTCGGTGGCGTAGTTGACGGTGGCCTCGACCCCGTCCATGCGGTTGAGCTTCTTCTCGATGCGGGCCGCGCAGGAGGCGCAGGTCATGCCGCCGATGGCGAGCTCGACCCGGGCCGTGCCGGAGGTCGTCGTGGTCATGAGGTCTGCTCCTCGTGGGGTACGGGGCCGGAGGCCGGGGTCCGTCCGGTGCGGTACGGGCGGGCCCCGGTGGCCGGGGGTGGTGCGGTGGGCCCGCCGGGCCCACCGCCGGACCGGTCCCGCCGGAGGACCGGGTCCGGCGGCCCGGTCCGGTGGTGGGCCGGTGACGGATCAGGCCCGTCCGGTCAGTTCGTAGCCCGCCTCGTCGACGGCCGCCGCGACCGCGGCGTCGTCGGGCGCGCCGCCGGTGGTCACGGTCACCCGGCCGCCGGTGACGTCCACGTCCACGGAGAGGACGCCGGGCAGGGCGCCGACGGCCGCCGTGATCGCGGACCCGCAGTGGCCGCAGGTCATGCCGGAGACGGCGTAGACGGTGGTGGCGGTGTCGGCGGTCGCGACGGCGGCCGCCCCGTCCGCGCCGGTCGAGCAGCTGTGGTCGGGGGTGCAGCAGGAGCCCATGGCTTTCTCCTCGGTCGATTCTACGTCCTCGCATACCCTTGGGGGGTATCCGCTCACGACTCCATGTATACCCCCCTGCCGTATGAGGAGCAAGGGGGAGCGCCGACTTGACTTGGTACCCCCCGGGGGTATCGTGACGTGCATGGAAGGGGCCACCGCACGGCGGCCCGCGCCGCCCACGTACGGGAGAGCAGTCATGAACACCGGTGTGAGGATCACTGCCTATGCCGCCGCGCTCGCCGCGACCTTCGGGGCCGCGTACGGGGTCGGCAGGGGCGTCGGCCCCCTCGGCGGGCCGGAACGGGCGGAGCACGGCGCGCACGCGACCGCCCCGGCCCCCTCGAAGGACCCGGCGGCCGGCGGGCACGCGGGCCACGAGGAGGGTGCCGCCGCGGACGCGCCCGGCGGGCTCCAGATCTCGGACGGCGGCTACACCCTCGCCCTGGAGACCCCGACGCCCGCCCCCGGCAGGAGCGTCCTGAGGTTCTCCGTCAGGGACGCGTCCGGCGGGAGGGTCACCGCCTTCGCCACCGAGCACGAGAAGGAGATGCACTTCGTCGTCGCCTCGCGCGACCTCACCGTCTTCCGCCACCTGCACCCGGTGAAGGCCGCCGACGGCACCTGGACCGTGGAGGCCGACCTGCCCGCCCCCGGCGCCTACCGGGCCTTCGCGGACTTCAAGCCCGCCGCGCCGGGCGCCAGGGCCCTCACGCTCGGCGCCGACCTCTCCGTACCGGGCGAGTACGCCCCGAAGCCGCTGCCCGCCGCCGCGCCCACCGCGTCCGTGGACGGCTACCGGGTCCGGCTCGGCGGCACCCTGGACCCGGGAAAGCCAGGCGGGCTGCGGTTCACCGTCACCAGGGCCGGGAAGCCGGTCACCGACCTGGAGCCCTACCTCGGGGCGTACGGACACCTCGTCGCCCTGCGCGACGGCGACCTCGCCTACCTCCACGTCCACCCGAACGAGGGCGGACCCGGCCCGGACGTCTCCTTCACGGCGACGGCGCCCAGCGCGGGCGCGTACCGCCTGTTCCTCGACTTCCGGCACGGGGGCGAGGTGCGGACGGCGGCCTTCACGGTACGGGCGGGCGCGTCCGGAGCGGTTGTTTCCCCGGAGGGTGGCGACGGGCACGATGCGGGGGGCCACCCGCACGGATAGGGTGGACATTGGACTAGACCTGTAGCCGTCATTCATGGAGGAATGGGCTCGATGAGCAACCGTGCAGTCCTTGAGGTGATCGCCCTCGACGAGGAAGACGCGGTCGCCGCCCAGTCCGGCGGCGCCGACCGGCTCGAACTCGTCACCGACATGGCGGCGGACGGGCTCACCCCGTCCGGGGCCGGCTTCGCCGCGATCCGCGCCGCCGTCGACATCCCGCTGCGCGTGATGCTCCGCCTCGCCGACGGGTTCTCGTCCGGCGGCCCGGAGGGCGTCGAGGCCCTCGTGACGCGCGCCGCCGACCTCCGGGAAGCCGGCGCGGACGAGTTCGTCCTCGGCTTCCTCACCCCCGACGGCGAGCCGGACCTGGTGGCCGTCGAGCGGCTGGTCGCCGTCCTCGACGGCTGCCGCTGGACCTTCCACCGGGCGATCGACCGCGCCGCCGACCGCGACCGGCTGCGCAAGGAGCTCGCCGGCCTGCCCGGCCTCGACACCTACCTCACGGCCGGCGCCCCCACCGGCGTGGACGACGGCCTCGCCACCCTCGCGGCCGAGGCCGCCCGCACGGGCGAGCCCGGCTACGAGGCCCGGATCCTCGTCGGCGGCGGCCTGCGCCTCGACCACCTCCCCGGGCTCCGCGCGGCGGGCCTGGACGCCTTCCACATCGGCGGCGCGGCCCGCCCCGGGGGCTGGACGGCCCCCGTGTCGGCGGACGCGGTCCGCACGTGGCGCGAGGCGGTGGACGCGACCCCGGAGCCCTGAGGGACCGGGTAGCGGCGCTTCGCGGTCCCGCCGGACGCGCGCGGGCCGACGGGTCGACGGACCGGCGCGCGGCGCACGGCGCCGCCGCGCGGGACGACCGGCGGAGGGCCGCGAAAACGTGTCGCCGCCTCCCGCGCGGACGGCTAGCCTCGCCCGCGTGACCGCTCCCCGCACCCCTGACGCCGCCCTCGTCGAGCGCCTGATCGCCGCGCAGTTCCCCGCGTGGGCGCACCTGCCCGTGCGGGCCGTGGACTCGGCGGGGACGGACAACGCCATGTTCCGGCTCGGGGACGACCTCGCCGTACGCCTGCCGAAGGCCGAGTGGTCCGGGGAACACGCCGAAAAGGAGCGGTACTGGCTGCCGCGCCTCGCCCCGCACCTGACGCTGCCCGTCCCCGTGCCCGTCGGACACGGCGTGCCGGGGGAGGGGTTCGACCGGCCCTGGTCGGTGTACGGATGGCTCGACGGGGACGACGCGTACCGCGCCCCGGTCACCGATCTCGCCCACGCCGCCGTCGCGTTGGGCCGCTTCGGCGTCTCCCTGCGCGCGGTGGACGCGACCGGCGGCCCGGCGTCCTTCCGGGGCGGCCCGGTCACCGACTGGGAACGGGGCGCCATGAAGCCGGCGACCGAGGCCCTCGGCGCGGACGGCACGCTCGACGCCGCCGCCGTCACGGAGGCGTGGGAGTCGGTCCTGCGCCTCCCGCCGTGGCGGGGCGCCCCCGTCTGGGTCCACGCCGACCTGCTCCCCGGCAACCTCCTCACCAGGAACGGCCGTCTGCACGCCGTCATCGACTTCGGCGGCCTCGGCACGGGGGACCCGGCCTGCGACATGATGGCCGCCTGGAGCCTCCTCACCCCCGGGACCCGCCCCCTCTTCCGGGAGGCGTCCGGGGTCGACGACGCCACCTGGGCGCGCGGCCGGGGCTGGGCCCTGTGCTGGGGCGTGGTGACCGAGTACCACTACGGCGGCGCGCCCGGGCCCGGCACCGCCCCGGTCCCGAACCCCGTCCTGGCCGCCGTCGCCCGCAGGACCTGGACCCAGGCCCTGGCCGAATACGCGTAGCGGGCCGGGGAGGGCGGCTCCGGACCGCCGCCGCCCTCCTCTCGGGGCCGGACCCGTGTCACACCTCCGTGGTACTCCTGTCCCATGAGCCAGTTCCGCGACTTCAACCTCAAGCTGCTCGTCATCGAGGAGCTCATGTACGGCCCCGAGCCGCTCCTCCCGGTCTACGACCTGTTCGCGCGGCTGGCCGCGCGGGGGATCGGCGACCCGGCGTCCCACGTCCTGGAGAACGGCCTCCACGAGGAGGTGCTGCCGGAGTCCCGGGCCCACTTCGAGGCCCTGGAGATCCCGGCCGAGCTGCTCGCCCGCGTCGAGGAGCTGTGCTTCGACGCCGGGGCGGAGGTCTTCCGGCACTGCGCCCCCGCCTGGGACGGCGAGGACGACCTGTTCGACGTCCGCTCGCTCGACGACCTCGCCCTGCTGCCCCACCTGCGGGAGGTCACCTTCGTGGAGGACGGCGTCCTGGCCGTGCCGGACGCGGCCGGGATCTTCGCCGCGCGCGGCATCGAGACCGACTGAGCCCCGGCGCCGGGGCTTGCCGCCTCCGGACCACCCGGGAACCCCTCTTCCCCGCCTCGGACCAGGACGTTTCCCCCGGGCCTCTTCGGTCGGCCCCCCACGGCAGGGTGCCCGGCCGACAGCACGGAACAGCGGCCTTCGTTGCCGGTTCGGGGCAATGACCTCACGCCCTTTCCCCTGTCGGCCTGCGGTCCATGAACGAGGTGGAGCCGGCAAGGGGAAAGAAATGGGCCGCACGGGCGCTGGTTCTCCTGGTCGGAGCGCTCGCCACGCTCTTCACCGCCTTCCTGCCCGTCGGAACCGTGCTGGTGGCACGACGCATCGGACCTTGACCCGAGCTGCCCGGCCACGACCTGAAAGAGGGCCCGACCCGCCACGAACAACACGAAGGGCTGGACCGACAGGTCCAGCCCTTCGTCATGCCGGGGCGGGGCCCCCGGCCGCGACTCGTCGGAGGGACGACGGCGCCGCCGTGTCCCCCACGCCCCTCATCCCGGGTGGTGTCCGGGCGTCAGAGGCATTTTCCGCTCAGCCAGGACTTCAGCTCCTTGGGCCACGTGGTGACCATCGCCTGCGAGGAGACGGGCGTGGCGAACTGGTCCAGCTTCTCCTGCCACGTGGCGTACTGGGCGGAGGCCGGCGGAGCGGGCTCCTCCCAGCCGACCGCCGCCGAGTCGACCCAGCGGGGGTGGCCGGTGGGCGTGGCGCCGAGCCCCGCGGCCGTGAGGCGCTTCGTGAGTTCGGCCTTCAGGTCGGTGTTGTCGGCACCCGTGTAGATCATGATCTTCTGCTTCGCGACGCGCTCGCTGATGGGGGCGATGACCTCGTTCCACGCGGTCTCACGGATGGACGCGTTGGTGTTGAGCAGCGACTGCCCGGCCTCGCCCTTGAGCTCCACGAAGGCGGCCATGTTCTGGGCCCTGGCGCTGTCGAGCCATTCGCGGAAGGTGTACACGGTCTCGCCGGCGTACGGTCCCCGGTCGATCGTGCGGCCCTTCAGCTGGTCGGAGCCGGTGGCCCACCAGATGTCCGTGATCTTGGCATTCGGTCCCGTGAGGCCCCTGGTCGTGCTGTTGTGCCACATCACGCCCTTGGTGCCGTCCTTGGTGAGCTGGAGGTCGGCCTCCACGCCGCCCGCTCCCCAGCTCTTCTGCTCCGCGAGGCCCTTCGGGTGGTTCGGCTGACGGATCTGGTCGCGCTGCCAGGCGTTCTCCCCGGTGGGGTAGCCGCCGTGCCCGTAGACGACCGGGCAGACGGGCAGGGGCGGGGGGGCTGCTGTAGCGCTCGAACATGTGGACCCGGGCGAGGGACCAGCCCTTGGGCTCCGACCAGCTGTGCAGGGCGTCGCCGAGCGTGCCGTCGGCCTTGGCGACGAAGGTGATGGCCTTCGCCCGGGTGTCGCTGTAGCCGTAGAACGTGGCGAGGTCGTCGCGCCCGTCACCGTTGTAGTCGCCGGTGACGGGGCGCATCTGGGACCGCTCGTACCACCCCGGCACGGCGTTCAGGAGCTCACGCCGGTTGCCGAGCTTCCCGGTGGCGTCGAGGGAGAAGCCGATGAGGGCGTCGTGGCCGTCGGCGTAGTCGTACCAGGCGGCGATGTCGTCGCGGCCGTCACCGTTGAAGTCGCCGGCCTCGGCGGTGATGGCGTCGAACGTCCAGTTGCCGGGGGCCACGGCCCAGGAGGCGAAGTGGGCGGCGAAGGTGCCGTCGCCGGTGCCGAGCCAGGTGAGGAGGGAGACCCGTCCGTCGTCGTAACCGTAGAAGGCGGCGACGTCGCCCTTCCCGTCCCCGTTGAAGTCACCGGTGACGCGCTTCATGTGCTCGGCCCAGAAGTTCCCCGCGGGGGACTGCCACGCCCTGTTGGGCGCGGCGAAACCGCCGTCCGCACCGGCGAGGAAGGCACGCATGCCGTCGTCGCCCCCGGCGTAGTCGTACCAGGCGGCCATGTCGCTCCGGCCGTCGCCGTTGTAGTCGTGGCGGGGGCCCCGGGGAACCGCCCGCACGGTGGACACCCCCGTTCCGTCCCGCTGGGCGGCGGCGGATCCGACGTACGGGAAACCGGTCGGTCCGCCGGAGGTGCCGGTGGTGGACGGGGCAGCCGCCGGCACCTCCCCGCCCGCCATCTCGCTCGCGCTGCCGCTGCCCGTCTGCAGGCCGAGCAGGGCGCACAGGGCAGCGGTGCCCACGACGCCAAAACGTTTCTTCATTCGGATGTTCATCACCCACATTCGCCGTGACTTCTCGTCACTGGGCGGGAACGCGTCCGCGGTTCACGGGCGCGCGTCGCTCGGCCGCCCGGAGAAGACGACCCCGGCCGCCGGAGGACCCCCCTCGGCCGGGCAAAGTCGTCGCCGATTAAATCACCGGCACCTCGCCGTGGACAGGCGCCCGCCGTACATGAACGGGGCGGTGAACGACCTCCTCCGTCGCCGTCCCTTCACCCCGGGGCCGTCCGGCGTTCTCCGCAGCGGATGGGCGCCCCGGGGCCCTCACGCCCCCCGGGACGGGGGATCGGCCACCAGTTCCACCTCGAAACCGTCGGCGTTCTCCAGGTACGCCGCGTAGTGCCCCTCGCCGCCCGCGTACGGATGCCGGTCCGCGAAGAGCAACCGCCAGCCGTGCGCGGGGGCCTCGGCGGCCAGGGCGTCGACGGCGGCCCGGTCGCCCGCGTGGAAGGCCAGGTGGTTCAGGCCCGGCCGGAGCCGGTCGTGCACGTCCGACGTCCGGGCCGGGGACGCCTCGACCACCAGGTAGAAGGAGCCGAGCGCCCAGCTCCGGCCGCCCTCCCACCGCTGGAAGGGCACGTACCCGAGCGCGCCGAGCAGCCACCCGAAGTCCGCCTCGGCGCGTTCCAGGTCGCCCACCCACACCTCGACGTGGTGCGGGGCGCCCGCGCTCACAGCTCGCCCAACTGCTCGGGCAGCGGCGCCGCGTGCACCACCGTCAGCCCCGACACCGCACGCGTCAGCGCCACGTACAGCCGCCGCAGGCCCGTGCGTTCGTCGGGTTCGCCGTCCACGACCGCCGCCGGTTCGTCCAGGACCACGTAGTCGTACTCCAGGCCCTTCGCGAGCGACGCCGGCACCAGGGTCAGCCGGGACTCGGCCGTCGTCTCCTCGCCGGGGGAGAGGTGCGGGAGCCCGGCCGCCGTCAGCGCCTCCGCGAGCGGCGCGATCCGCGCGTCGGCGGCGATCAGGCCGGTCGAGCCCTCGTGGCCCAGCGCCTCGGCGCAGGCCGCGACCACGTCCGCGTCCAGGTCCTCCGTGCGCCGGACCACCAGCGAACCCGGGTTGTCCCGGACCGACTCCACCGCCGCGAGCCCCGGCGACATGTGCGGAAGCAGCCGCGAGGCGTACGCGATCACCTCGCGCGGCACGCGGAAACCGGCCGTCAGCTCCTCCACCACCGCCTCCGGCTTCCCCAGGTGCCCGAGCGCCTGCGCCCAGCTCTCCGTCGCCCACGGCGTCGTCCCCTGCGCCAGGTCGCCCAGGACCGTCGCCGAACCGGTCGTGCAGCGGCGGCCCACCGCCCGGTACTGCATGGGGGACAGGTCCTGCGCCTCGTCCAGGACCACGTGCCCGAGCGAGTGCGTCCGCTCCACCAGGTCCTTCACCTCGTCCACGAGCACCGCGTCCGCCGCCGACCACTTCGCCGTCCGCACGCTCCGGGCCGGCTTCTCCCACAGCAGCAGCTTCCGCTCGTCCTCCGTGAGCAGCCCCTCCGCGTGCGCGGCCAGGAACTCCGCGTCGCCAAGGAGCCGCAGCACCAGTTTCGCCGGGTCCACCGGCGGCCAGCACGCCTTCACGAACGCCTTCACCGCCGGATTCCGCGCGACCGCGTTCTGCACCCGGTCGTCCGGCGCCTCGCCCGCCTGCTCCATCCGTACGAGCACGGCGTGCGCGACCCGCTGCGGAAGGGCCTCGCGGGCCGCTCCGTACCGGATGTCGCGGTCCAGCAACTCCCTTACGATCTCCTGCAGTTCGTACGCGGGGACCCGCCAGCGGCGCGAGCCGCGCACCACCGTCAGGGGCTCCTCCGGCAGCGTCACGTGCGAGCGGACCGCCCGCCGCAGCACCTGCGCCATCCGGGCGTCGCCCTTCACGACCGCCGTCGCCGCCGTGTCCGTCCCCCGTACCTCCACGTGCGCCACGAGGTCGTCCACCGTCGCCTGCTTCACCTCCAGCTCGCCCAGCGCGGGGAGCACCTGCTCGATGTAGTGGAGGAAGGAACGGTTCGGCCCGACGACCAGGGTGCCGGTGCGGGCGAGCCGCTCCCGGTGCGCGTAGAGGAGGTACGCGACGCGGTGCAGGCCCACGGCCGTCTTGCCGGTCCCGGGTCCCCCCTGCACGCACACCGAACCCGAGAGGCCGGACCGGACGATCTCGTCCTGCTCGGGCTGGATCGTCGCCACGATGTCCCGCATGGGGCCCACGCGCGGCCGCTCGATCTCCGCCTGGAGCAGCCGGCTCGTCCGCTCCAGCTCCTCCGGGTCGGACAGGTGCTCGTCCTCGTACGCGGTCAGCTCGCCGCCCGTGTACCCGAAGCGGCGCCGCAGCCCCACGTCCTGCGGGTCCTTCCGGGACGCCCGGTAGAACGGCTGCGACACCGGGGCGCGCCAGTCGATCACCATCGGGTCGCCGGCGGCGTCGTGGACGTGCCGCCGCCCGATGTAGACGGTGCCGATCGGGTCGTCTCCGGCGACGGGCTGCCCCTCCCGCGTGGTGTGCAGGTAGTCGAGGCGCCCGAAGAAGAGCGGGGTCCCGGAGAGGTCGGCGAGCGCCTTGATCCGGTCCTCGATCTGCCGCTCCAGGACGGCCGCGTTGACCCAGTTCGCGGTGACGTCCTTGATGTCCAGCGCCTGCACGTCCTCGCGCATCGCGCGCAGGGCGGCGCGGGAGGCGGCCAGATGGGCGCGTTCGCGCGCGAGCGGATCGCCGGCGGACGACTGCTGATCGGGATCGGGATCGAGGTCGGGTGCGGACACGGTGGAGCCTCCGGGGCGGACGCGCGGACACGGCGAAGTGGCCGCCGGTTTCCGACCGGACGGCGGCGCTCCACGGAGGGAGGCGGGGAAGCTGGCGAGTGTAGACCCTGGGGAGGGCCGGGGGCGAACGGCTTTTCCGCCGGTACGGGCGTCCCGTACGGGTTCCGGGTACGGCCCGCGCGAGGTCCGGCGTGTGTCCCTTACGGGTTCCGCGCACGGTTCCGGGCGAGGCCCGGCGCGCGCGTCCCGTAAGGGTCCGGCGTACGGCCCCGCGAGACCTGGCGCACGCGTCCCGTAAGGGCCCGGCGTACATCCCGTAGGGGACGGCGTAGCTCTCACGTCCGACCCCGACCCCTCCCCGGTTCACCCCTCAGGGCGACGTGCGCGGCATGCCCGGATTCCACCATGGAGACATGTCCGCGACCGCCTTCCCCCTCGTGACCGCCGCTTTCCGCACCCGCCGCCCCGGCCTCGCCCTGCGCGCCCTGCGTGCCTTCGGCGGCGCGGCGGCCGGGGTCGTCCTCCTCGGCGACTACGGCCCGCCGGAGGCGGGGGTGCGCGACCCCCGTCCGAGGTACGTGCCCGAACGCGCTTCCGCCTGAGTACGCGCACCGCCCGGCTGAGTACCGCGACGCCTGCCACCGCCCCCGCCCGCCCTGGTGGGATCGGGGCATGACGACGCCGACCCACCCCACCGGCCCGACCGACCCCATCGGCCCGACCGACCCCATCGGCCCGACCGTGCAGACCGGCCCCACCGCGCCCATCGGCCCGACCGCGCCCACCGCGCCCGGCACCCGCGCCCTGCGCGTCCTCGCGCTCTGCGGGTTCCTCCTCCTCGCCGGGTGCCTGGTGCTCACCGCCGCCTTCGGACTCGTCGACGCCGTCGACGGCGACGGCGTGGGCGGCGGGTTCCTCACGGCCGGCTTCTGGGCCCTGGCCCTCGGCTGCCTCGCGGGCGCGGCGGCCCTCGCCGCACCCCGCCGCGCCCTCGTCGCCGCCCAGTACGCCCTGGCACTCGCCGGCCCGGTCCTCGCGGCTCTGGACTAGAACGCGGTCCGGCGGGCCTCCGCCGCCGCCGGCGGGCTCGTACGCGTGCGGTTCGTCGGAGAGCGGCCCTCCGGCGGCGCCGTCGAGGAGCGCGCGCCTGGCACCCCCGTGCGCCCCGCCGGCCCCCGCGCCCCTTCCGGGACGCTACGGCGCCAGCAGCTCGTCCGCGTCCACGATCCGGTACGCGTAGCCCTGCTCCGCCAGGAACCGCTGCCGGTGCGCCGCGAAGTCCTGGTCGATGGTGTCCCGGGCGACCACCGAGTAGAAGTGCGCCTGGTGGCCGTCGGCCTTCGGCCGCAGCACCCGGCCGAGGCGCTGCGCCTCCTCCTGCCGGGACCCGAAGGTGCCCGACACCTGGATGGCGACCGTCGCCTCCGGCAGGTCGATCGAGAAGTTCGCGACCTTCGACACCACGAGCACGCTGATCTCGCCGGTGCGGAACGCGTCGAAGAGCCGCTCCCGCTCCTTGTTCGGCGTCTCGCCCTTGATGACCGGCGCGTCGAGGTGCTCGCCCAGCTCGTCGAGCTGGTCGATGTACTGGCCGATGACGAGGATCTGCTGCCCGGCGAACTTCCGCACCAGCGCCTCCGTCACCTTCCGCTTCGTCGCCGTCGTCGCGCAGAAGCGGTACTTCTCCTCCGGTTCGGCCGTCGCGTACGCGAGCCGTTCCGAGTCGGTCAGGTTCACCCGGACCTCGACGCAGTCGGCGGGCGCGATGTACCCCTGCGCCTCGATCTCCTTCCACGGCGCGTCGAACCGCTTCGGCCCGATCAGCGAGAACACGTCCGACTCGCGCCCGTCCTCGCGCACGAGGGTCGCGGTCAGCCCGAGCCGCCGCCGGGCCTGGAGGTCGGCGGTGAACTTGAAGACGGGCGCGGGCAGCAGGTGCACCTCGTCGTAGACGATGAGGCCCCAGTCCCGCGAGTCGAACAGCTCCAGGTGCGGGTAGACGCCCTTCCGGCGGGTCGTGAGCACCTGGTACGTGGCGATGGTGACCGGCCGGATCTCCTTCCTCGTACCGGAGTACTCGCCGATCTCGTCCTCGGTCAGCGAGGTCCGCTTCACCAGCTCGTGCTTCCACTGGCGGGCGGAGACGGTGTTCGTCACCAGGATCAGCGTCGTGGCCTTCGCCTCCGCCATCGCCCCGGCGCCGACCAGCGTCTTGCCCGCGCCGCACGGCAGCACGACGACCCCGGAACCGCCGTGCCAGAAGCCCTCCACGGCCTGCTTCTGGTACGGGCGCAGGCTCCAGCCGTCCTCGGCGAGGTCGATCCGGTGCGCCTCCCCGTCCACGTACCCGGCGAGGTCCTCGGCCGGCCAGCCCAGCTTCAGGAGGGTCTGCTTGATCTGCCCGCGCTCGGAGGGGTGCACGGCCACGGTGTCCGGGTCGATCCGCTCCCCGACCAGCGGCTGCACCTTCTTGGACCGGAGGATCTCCTCCAGGACGGGCCGGTCGGTGGTGGTCAGCACCAGCCCGTGGGTGGGGTGCTTGGAGAGGGTGAGCCGCCCGTACCGGTCCATGGTCTCGGCCACGTCCACCAGCAGGGCGTGCGGCACGGGGTAGCGCGAGTACTCCACGAGCGCGTCCACGACCTGCTCGGCGTCGTGCCCGGCGGCCCGCGCGTTCCACAGCCCGAGCGGCGTCACCCGGTACGTGTGGATGTGCTCGGGCGCCCGCTCCAGCTCCGCGAAGGGCGCGATGGCCCGGCGGCAGGCGTCGGCCAGCTCGTGGTCGACCTCCAGGAGCAGCGTCTTGTCACTCTGGACGATGAGCGGTCCGTTCACGCGTGATCAGGTCCTTCCCGGGCCGCTCCGGCGACGGCCAATCCTCCAGTCTGCCTGATGCGGGGCCTTTGCCGGCAGGGGCTGCCGCACCGGGGGCACCGGTTTCCGCGCGAGGGAGGTGACGGGAGACGAGCGTGGCCCACGATCCGCATTACGGGCCCCGGACGGTAGAAGAGGTACTGGCTCTGGGGGAGGACCGTGGTGGGCGTCGCGAATCGACGGGGGAAGCACCCTTGACGTCACCGGCTCCGGGATTCACGCACCAGCGGGCGTCGTCCCGGCTGTGGAGTCTGCTCGACTCCGCCGTCCAGGCGGCCGGCGTCTCCGCCGAGGTGCCGGAATCCGTCAACGCCGTCCTGCCCGACGGGCTCTTCATCCCCGACCTCGTCGTCGTGGAGGCCGCGGCCGCCGCCGAGAACCCGGTGACGTGCGACGCCGACGCCGTGTTCCTCGTCGTCGAGATCGTCTCGCCGTCGTCCTCAGGCCGCCGCACGGACCGGTTGCCCAAGCCGCCGTACTACGCGGAGGACGGCATCGAGCACCCGTGGCGCCTCGAACGGGAGCCCGTGCCCGCCCTCGTCGTCCCCGAGCCGCGGGACGGTCACTACGTGGAGCGCCTCGTCGCCGAGGCCGGGCGCGAGACGGCCGTGGAGGGGCCTTTCCCGCTGAAGCTCGACCCCGGCGCGCTGGTGGCCCCGCGCCGCTGACGCCCGCCCCGCTCGCCCCGGGGCCGGGCCGCCCCGGTCCCGTCCGCCCCGGCCCGGGCCGCCCCCGGCCCCGCTCACACCTGGTCGTCCGCCAGTTCCGCCACGCCCGTGATCCGGTGCAGGGGGTACGTGCGCACCTCGTCGGCCGTGTGGTCGTAGCCCGTCACGAAACCGCCCTCCACGCGGACCGGGGCGATCACGCGCTGGCTCGCCGCGCCGTCCGCGTTGACGTAGCCGATCCAGACCGCCGAGCCGGTCATCACGGCGGCCTGGACGGTCGCCAGGGTCTCGGCGGCGGAGGTGCGGGGGAGGGACCCGGCGGGCGCCGGGGCCGCCGGACCCCCGCGCACCGCCGTCGCCGCCCGGTCACCGGCCCGGATCGCGCGCACCGCCGCGCCCAGGAGCGCGTCGTCGGGGGCGGGCGGGCCGTCCGGCACGGGCACGGGGGCCGTCCGGGCGGGCGTGCGGTAGGCGTCGGCGCGGGTCACCAGGACGTCGCCCTCGGCGGACTCGGCCGCCGGGGCGTACCCCATCGACCGCAGCCCGTCGAGCAGCGTCGCCGGGTCCGTCCGCGCGGCGAGCACGGTCGGCGCGAGGCGCCGCAGGCCCAGGGCGGCGGAGCGCCGGTCGGCCAGGATCTCGCCCAGCACGGTGTCGTCGTCGCAGCGCACGTACGCGGTCGCCGCCCCCACCCGCAGGTGCCCGTGGCGCCGGGCCACGTCGTCCACCAGGTACGCGAGCGGCTGCGGCACCGGCGTGCGGGAGTGCGCGGCGAGGAAGGCGTGCAGGTCGGACGCGGTCTGCCCGGCGTCGAGCGCCCGCCGTACGGAACCGGGGGTGAACCGGTAGACCGTCGCGCCGCCCTTCGACTCCACGTCCGCGAGGACCGCGAGCGCCTCGGCCAGCGGCCGCCGCAGCGGGCCGGGCGCGACGGCCGTCAGGTCGGCCTGGAGCAGGACGTGGTCGACGGCCTCGGGCAGCAGCGGCGCGAGCAGCTCCGCCGCCCGCTCGGCGGCCACCGCCTCCTCGACCCCGCCGCCCGGGGCGGTGGGCGACGCGGCCCCGGTCAGCGGCAGGTTGAGCAGGGCGCGGGCCGGTCCCGCCAGGGCTCCCCGGCCGGTGATCCCGAGGAGTTCGGCCTCGGCGAGCGTCCAGCGCGCGAGCCGGGACCGCAGGTCGCCGGGGAGGCCGGCCTCCGGCCCGGTCGCGGGCCCCCGCGCTCCCGACCGCGCCGCCCCGCCCCGGGACGGGTGCTCCCAGCGGAGCCGGGCGAACAGCGTCTCCGGGTCGGCGGCGGCCCCCGGCGGAAGCGTCGCCAGGAGGTGGAGGACCCGGTGCCGCACCTCGGGCGCGGCCGTCCGGTCCAGGTCCGGGCCGAGCGCGGCGAGCGTACGGCCCTTGGCGTCCTGCCCGCCCACCAGCCCCGGTGTGCGGGTCGCGGCGAGCCAGGGCGTGACGAGCCGGGTCCAGCGCTCGGCGGGCGGCAGGTCCAGCCAGTGGTCGTAGGCGGGCGTCGGCGCGTACCGCTCGTCCGCCTCGCCGTCCGACGCGAGCAGCCCCGCCCCGTGGGCGAGCTCCAGCCAGAACGCCGCGGCCTGCTCCGTCACGTCCAGGGCGGCGGCCGTCCGCCGCAGGTCCCGCACCGAGAGGCCGCCCGCCCGCAGCACCTGCGGGCCGCCCCCGTCCCAGGACTTCAGCAGCTCCTCGACGGTCGCGAGCGCCGCGTGCGCCTGTCCGGCGGCCGCGCCGTCCACCGCCTCGGGGCGGTGCTCGCGCAGGACGCGCACCTCGGGCGCCACCGGCTCCGGGGTCCGGTGCGCCCGCCCGCCCCGCAGGTGCAGCGCCACCTCGCGCGGCAGCACCAGCGTCCGCTCCGACACCGGGAGCAGCAGGCCCCGGTCGCGCAGCCAGCGCACCGGGGGGGTCGGGTTCGCCGTCACCTCGCCGTACGGCGGGCCCCACACGAGCCGGTCCAGGACGGCCAGCGCCTCCGGCGACGCCTCGTCGAGGAGCGCGCCCATCCGGTCCCGGTCGGTGAAGAGCCCGGTCAGCGCCGCCACCGCCGACACCGGGTCGTGCGTCGGGGCGAGCCCGGCCGCCGTCAGGATCTCCTGCACCCGGCCCGGCGACATCCCGGCCGTCGCCTCGCCCACCGTGGGCCCGAGCCCGGTCGGCGACGGGTGCTGCGGCGACGGCGCCAGCAGCTCCCGCGCGGTCCGTACGAGCCGCAGCCGGTCGTCCTCGCCCCACACCAGGGCCTGTTCGCGCAGCAGCGCCACCGCGTCCGGCAGCGCCGCCTCGATCACCGGGTCGCCCTCGTCGCCGGTGAGCAGGGCCAGGAGCACGGGGTACGGGGCCGGGTCCGGTGCGACGGCGAGCGCCTCGGCGGTCTGGAGGGCGAACCGGTCGAGCCGCTCCAGGGCCCGCACCACCGACCCCCGCGTCCCGGCCCGGGTCGCCAGCTGCGTCAGGTCGTTCGGTACGGGATTCAGCAGGTCGGGGCGGGCGCGCAGCAGTGCGGCGAGCCCTTCGTCGCCCCGCGCGCGCAGCGCCTCCGCGAGCGTGCGGGGCGCCGTGACGGCACCAGTTCCCTCGGGCACGTGCGCCTCCCGGTCGTGCTCACCGATCCCCATCCGCCCCACGTTAGCCGCTGTTCAGGCGCTAACGTCGGGCCGTACCGGGCGAACCGGCCGTGGAGGGACACCGTGGGGATCGAGAGCGACCGGTTGGTCGACGACTATCTGAGCCGGGTCGGCGATCTGGCACAGCGACGGCAACTGCCGGCGGGCGACCGCGCGCGGCTGGTGTCGACGCTCCGGAACGAGATCGACCGGCGGCGCGCCACCCGCGGCGAGGAGGACCCGGCGGCGGTGCGCGGCATCCTCGGCGACCTGGGCAGCCCGGACGAGGTGGTGGACCGGGCGGCCCCGGAGCGGGGAGGCGTCCGGGGAAGCGGGGGGAACCCGGGGGCGGCGCGGGACCCGGAGGACGTACGGGGGCCGGCGCCGGGGCCCCGTACGGGGAAGCCGTCCCGCAGGGGGGAGAGGGGCCGTGGGGGAAGCTCCGGCGGTGCCCCGCCCGGCACCGGCGCCCGGGACGGCTCCGGGGCGGGCGGCCCGGCCGGGTCCGGTCCCGGAAGGCCCGGAATCCCGGCACCGCGCCCCGGCGCGTCGGACCCCGGCGGCCCCCTGTTCCACGGGGGCGTGGCCGGAGCCGCCTTCGACGGGCCGGGGGAGCCCGACTGGTGGCGGGCGGAGGAGGAGGCCGCGGGCGTCCCCGGCTTCGTCGGCGGGGTCGAGCGTCCGGACCTCTTCAGGCCGCCCGAGCCCCCGGAGGACGAGGACGAGGAGGAGGCCGGGGACCCGGCCCCGGGGAAGCGCCGCCCGTTCGCCCGGCTGCTCCGCCGGCGCCGGGCCGGGACCCCGGAACCCGCCCCGGCGGCGGAGCCGGCGGCCCCGTCCCGCCCCCGCTTCGCCGGCTCTTTCGTGCTGCTGGCCGCGCTGCTCCTCCTCGGGGGCGCCGTCTTCGGCTCGCTCGTCGCCCTGGCCGCGGGCTGGCTCCTCGCCCACGCCTCCCGCCGGCTGACCCCCGGCGAGGCGAAGGCGGCCGTCCTGGTGATCCCCGGTCTCTCCGCCGCGTCCGGGATCGTCTGGCTGTGGGGCCGCGTCGAGGGGCGCTGGGGAGCCCCGGTGGGCGCGGGCGGAGAGGCGATGGGCGCGGCGGTCTCCGAGACCTGGCCGTGGGTCCTGAGGGGCGCGGCGGTCGCCTCGGCCCTGTTCCTGCTGTGGCGCGCCCGCAGACCCCGCAGGCACTGAGCCCGCCCCCGAGGCGCCCGCCCGACCCGTACGGACGATCCCGACCCGCTCCGGCCCGTACGGGTACGGGCGACCCCGACCCGCCCGACCCGTGCGCTCCGGGAACCCCGGCCCGGCGCGCGGTCCCGTCCACCCGACCCGTCCGCCCGCTCGCGCACCCGCCGAGAATGGGGACATGACCTCCCCGAACACCGCCCGTACCCCCGGCGGCCCCGACGCGCCCCTCACCGTCGGGTTCGACCTCGACCTGACCCTCCTCGACACCCGGCCCGGCATCAAGGCCACCTACGAGGCGTTCGCGGCCGAGGTCGGCGTCGCGATCGACGCCGACCTCGCCGTGACCCGCCTCGGGCCGCCGCTCGAACACGAGCTGGCGTACTGGTTCCCCCAGGAGCGCGTCCCGGAGATGGCGGCCCGCTACCGGTCGCTCTACCCGCGCCACGCGATCGGGCCCACGGTCCCGATGCCGGGCGCCAGGGACGCGCTCCGGGCCGTCCACGAGACGGGCGGCCGGACGCTCGTCGTCACCGCGAAGAACGGCCCGCACGCCGCGCTGCACATGAAGCACCTCGGCATGGAGCCCGACGAGCTCGTCGGCGGTCTGTGGGCCGAGGGCAAGGCGGAGGCCCTGCGCGCCCACGGCGCCCGCGTGTACGTGGGGGACCACACCGGCGACGTCCGGGGCGCCGCGGCGGCGGGCGCCCTCTCGGTGGCCGTGGCGACCGGACCCTGCTCCGCCGAGGAGCTGCGGGAGGCCGGCGCGGACGTGGTCCTGACGGACCTGACGGACTTCCGTGCCTGGTGGGAGGGCTACCGGGCCTGAGCGGGGGCGTCCGCGCCGGCCCTGTCACGGCGGCGCTGGGCCGCGATCGACCGCATCAGTCCGGCGCCCGCGACGAGGAAACCGACCCCCATCAGCATGGAGACGGTGTACGCGACGGTGGGGAACGGGTCCGTCCCGAGGAACAGCGGGGCCACGGTGACCAGCGTCGCGACCGCGCCGATCGCGAAGAGGATCACACCGGCCTTGACGAGACCGTCACCGGGAACGCTGTCGTCCACCGGCGCGGCGGGGGTTTCACTGCGCATCCGGCCAGGGTAGTTCCCGGGCCGGAGGAACACACCGGCGACGTCTTGTCACCGGCCCCCGGAGCATTAGCCTTGGTGGCGGCGGGTCGGTCGGCCCGCCGTTTGCCATCCCCATCGACGAGGACGAGGACGGACGTGCCTACCGGCAAGGTGAAATGGTTCAACAGCGAGAAGGGCTTCGGCTTCCTCTCCCGCGACGACGGCGGTGACGTCTTCGTCCACTCGTCGGTGCTCCCTGCCGGGACCGAGGAGCTGAAGCCGGGGCAGCGGGTCGAGTTCGGCGTCGTCGCGGGCCAGCGCGGCGACCAGGCGCTGTCCGTCGTGGTCCTCGACCCCACCCCGTCCGTCGCCGCCGCGCAGCGCCGCAAGCCCGACGAACTCGCGTCCATCGTGCAGGACCTGACGACGCTCCTGGAGAACATCACGCCGATGCTGGAGCGGGGCCGCTACCCGGAGAAGACCCAGGGCAAGAAGATCGCCGGGCTGCTGCGGGCGGTCGCGGACCAGCTCGACGTGTAGCCGGACCGGACGCGCGGCCCCGGATCAGGGGAACGACAGCGCGTCCGGGCCGAGGGGCGGTACGAGCCCCTCGGCCGCGGCGCGGGTGAGCAGCCCGCGGACCGCCGCGTAACCGTGCTCGCCGAGGTCGGCGGTGAACTCGTTCACGTAGAGCCCGATGTGCTGGTCCGCCACCTTCGGGTCCATCTCCTGCGCGTGCTCCAGGACGTACGGCCGGGACGCCTCCGGGTCGTCCCAGGCCATCCGCACGGACGCGCGGGCCGCGTCGGCGATCCGCCGGAGGGCGTCCGCGCCGAGCGAGCGGCGGGCGACGATCGCGCCGAGCGGGATCGGGAGCCCGGTCGTGGCCTCCCAGTGCTCGCCCATGTCCGCGAGGCGGTACAGCCCGTACTCCTGGTACGTGAAGCGGGCCTCGTGGATGACGAGCCCCGCGTCCACCCGGCCGTCGCGGACGGCGGGCATGATCTCGTGGAACGGCATGACGACGATCTCACCGACCCCGCCGGGCACGGCCTCCGCCGCCCACAGCCGGAACAGCAGGTACGCGGTCGACCGCTCGCTCGGCACCGCGACCCGCTTCCCCGCCAGGTCGGCCCCGGTGGCCGCCGACCGGGTCAGGACGAGCGGCCCGCAGCCCCGGCCGAGGGCGCCGCCGCAGGGCAGCAGGGCGTACTCGTCGAGGATCCAGGGCAGCACGGCGTACGACACCTTCAGGACGTCGTGCGCGTCGGTGCCGCTCTCGGCCCAGCCGTTGGTGACGTCGATGTCCGCGAAGGTCACGTCGAGCCGGGGGGCGTCCGGGACGCGGCCGTGGGCCCAGGCGTCGAAGACGAAGGTGTCGTTCGGGCAGGGCGAGTAGGCGATCTTCAGTTTCACGGCGCCTCCACGAAGACGGTGCGGCTGAGGAGCTGGGCGGTGTGCCGGAGCGCCTCCAGGGCGTCTCCGATGCGCCAGGCGGCGCGGTCGCGCGGGCCGACGGCGTTCGACACGGTCCGGAGTTCGACGACGGGCACCCCGTACGCGGCGGCGGCCTCGGCGACCCCGAAGCCCTCCATCGCCTCGGCGGCGGCCCCGGGGTGCCGTTCCGCAAGCTCGGCGGCGCGCCGGGCGGTGCCGGTGACGGTGGAGACGGTGAGGACGGGCGCGACGGCGCACGGCAGGCCCCCGGCGGCCAGGACGCCGGCGATGCGGCCGGTCAGCGCCGCGGGTACGGGGTGCGCGGAGCGCCCGAAGCCGAGCTCCTCGACGGAGAGGTACCCGTCGGGGGTCTCCGCCCCGAGGTCGGCGGCGACGATCGCGGACGAGACGACGACGGAACCGGGCGGGGCCGACGGCTGGAACCCGCCGGCGATCCCGGCGGAGACGACGAGATCGTACGGGCGGTCGCGGTCGCGGTCGCGACCACCGGCCGCCGGGTCCGTGAGCGAGGCGTGGGCCAGGGCCGTTCCCGTCGCGGCGGCGACGGCCGCGGGGCCGACCCCGCCGACGAGGACGTCGACGCGCGCGCCGGTCCCGTCCGCGTGACGGCGCAGGACGAGGCCCCCCGGCAGCGGAACGGGCCGCGGGGCGGCGGATCCGAGGCCGGCGGTGACGGAGTCCGCCTCCGCCGCCACGGCCGTCACGATCAGGATCCGGTGGACCACCGGCGGATCAGGAGTCCTTCTTCAGCTGGAAGTGCCAGACACCGGTGAGCTTCTTGCCGGTGTTCTCGACGATGGTCACCTGGGCGTTGTCGGTGGCCTCGCCGGTCTGGCTGGTGAAGAAGGCGCTGGCCGGGATGGTCCGGTACGTCTTCTTGTAGGGCTCGGGCTCGGCCTGCTGGCCGCCGAGGAAGATCGTCCAGCCGTGGTCCGCGACCTCCGGGTCCACGCCGAAGCGGATCTTGTCGTCCATCGCCACGGCGATGGACTTGTCGGCCTTCTTGTTGAGGCACTGCTGGATCTGCGACTCCTTGAGGGCGTCGCCGTTGTTGTAGCAGGCGGCCTCGGAGTGGACCGAGTCGGTCCCGACCGTCAGGGTCGCGAGCGGAGTCGGCTTGTCGCAGGCGGAGAGGACGAGGAGCCCGGCGGAGACGGCCCCGAGGGCGACGGCGGCCCGGCGGCGCGAGCCGGAGAAGAACGCAACGGTCATGAGCCGAAGGCTATCGGGCCGCCGCTTCCGTGCCACGCGGGGGTACGGCGTGCCGCCTTCCGGCGGGCGGCGGGCTGGGCCATCCGTACCCCTGGGGCCGTGCCCGGAGACCCGGGGGGACCGTGTCCGGAGCACCGGAGGGCCCCTGCCCGGAGCCCCCGAGGGGCCTGCCCCGAGCCTTTGAGGGACCCGGCCCCGAGCACCTGAGGGATCCTGCCCCGAGCCCTTGAGGGACCTTGCCCCGCGCACCTGAGGGACCTTGCTTCGATCCCCCTGAGGAATGTGGATCGGGCCCTGGGGGCCCTGCCCGGGCCCCGGAGGGAGCCCCGCCGCCCTGGACGCCGGTCCGTACCGCCGGGTCGCCGGTCCGTACCGCCGGGCTATGCCACCCGGGTCTTCGGGCGCTTCTCGGGGTTCGGCCGCCGACGGGCCTCCGTGAGGAGGCCGCGGACGGCGAGGAGGGCGCCCAGGGCCAGGATCGCGGCCGCCACGGACATGCCGAGGGTGCCGTTCAGGGGGAGCGCGATGCCGATCGCGCCGCCCACCACCCATGCCATCTGGAGGGCCGTCTCGGAGCGCGCGAACGCCGAGGTCCGCACCGCTTCGGGCACGTCCCGCTGGATCAGCGCGTCCAGGGACAGCTTGGACAGGGCCTGGGTGGTGCCCGCGACCGCGCCCAGGACGGCGACCATCACGCCGCCGAAGAAGACCGCCGTGCAGATCGCGGTGCCGAGCACCGCGCTGATCATCGTGGCGATGATCACCTCGGGGCCGTGGCCCCGGTCCCGGAGCAGCGAGCCGGCCGCCGTGCCGCACGCGTTGCCCACGCCGGCCGCCACGCCCACGATGCCGAGGGAGACGGCGGCGCTCTGTCCCGAGAGCGGGTGCTCGCGCAGCAGGAACGCCAGGAAGAAGATGAGGAAGCCCGACAGCATGCGCTGGGCCGCGTTCGCCGCCAGGCCGTGCAGGACGGACGGCCCGACCGTCCGCAGGCCCGGCTTCCGCGCGCCGCGCGTCCTCCCGCGCCCCCCGCCGGACGCGCGACCGCGGGCGCGGGGCTCCTCCGGGGGTTCGTCGTGCGCCAGCAGATGGGCCCGCCGCTCGCCCTTCGCGGAGTCCACCTTGGGCGGCATGCGCAGCGCCCAGAACACCCCGAGCAGGAACAGCGCGCACGCCCCGTACAGCGGCCAGCCCGGCCCGATCGTCTGGAGCCCCGCCCCGACGGGCGCGGCGATCCCGGTGGCCAGGAGCCCGGCCAGGGTGACTCGGGAGTTCGCCTTCACGAGCGAGAAGTCCGGTGGCAGCAGCCGGGGCACGACCGCGCTGCGCACCACCCCGTACGCCTTCGAGGCCACGAGCACGCCGAGCGCGGCCGGGTACAGCTCGATGCCGCCGGTGGCGACCGCCCCGGACATCATGATCGCCAGGACCGCGCGGGTCCCCATCGCGCCCGCCATCGCCGCCCGCCTGCCGTGCGGGACGCGGTCCAGGAGCGGACCGATCACGGGGGCGAGCAGGGTGAACGGGGCCATGGTGATGGCGAGGTAGAGGGCGACGCGGCCGCGCGCCTCGTCGGTCGGCACGGAGAAGAAGACGGTGGAGGCGAGGGCGACGGTGATCATGACGTCCCCGGCGCCGTTCACGGCGTGCAGCTCGATCAGCTTGCCGAGCCCCGACTCGCCCGCCCCGTGCGCGTGGGTGGCCTTCCGGATGCCCCTCGCGGTGCCGGTGAACGGCAGGTGCAGGGCACGGCCGACCGCCCGGCCCGCTCTCCGGAGCGGCCCGGCGTGATCCTCGGATCGTACGGGGGACCGTGCGGCTGCCACCCCGTCATAGTGCCCCAAGGCCGGGATGTGAATCGTGGCGTGACGCGGAAGACGATCAGGGACGTCCGCGGCCCGGCCCGTACGGGCAGGTCCCGGAGGGGTGCCGGCGCACGGCCCGGGCGACCGCCCGCCCCGGGCGTGTCGCCCGCCGGGAGGGTGGCGGGGCCGGGGTCGGGTCCGGGTCCGGGGTCCGGGTTCGGGGTTCGGGGTGTCAAGTTCGGGGTCCGGGTTCGGGTCCGGGACGGATGCCGGAGCGGGTCGGCGGGCGCGTCCCCGGAGCCGGTGGACGGGCCTCTTGGGACCGGCAGGTGGGCGGAGGGGCGCGGACGGGGTAGCGTGCGTAGCGCGTCACCGGCGGAAGCTCTCGGCCGCGCGCCTCTTCGGCATCCCGCAGAATGGATGGCGGTAGGTGTGCCCGAGACGCGCGAGACACGTCGGGCGCGGACGTCGATGCGGCCCCCCGGTCCGCTCCGCCCGCCGCCCGTTGCTTCGCTCCCGCCTCCCGGCCGGCGCACCTGTGAGACGGCGTAGGAGAGAAGCGATACCTGTGAGTGCTGCGACGACGCGAAGCGGTACCCCGCGTGCCCCGCGAGCCACGCGTACCCCCGACCGCCTGTGCGCCGAGGCGGTGGACCTCGCGCGGGAGGCCGCCGAGGAGGCGGCCGCCCCGGGGATCGTGGGCGCGCACGTCGAGGTCGTCGCGGAGGGCGACCGCGTCGTCACGCACCTCTTCGAGTCCAAGGAGCCCGGCTACCGGGGCTGGCGCTGGGCGGTGACCGTCACGCGGGCCTCCCGCGCCAAGAACGTCACGCTCGACGAAACCGTCCTGCTGCCCGGCCCCGACTCCCTCCTCGCCCCCGAGTGGGTGCCGTGGAGCGAGCGGCTGCGCCCCGGCGACATGGGCCCGGGGGACCTGCTGCCGACCGAGCAGGACGACCCGCGCCTCGAACCGGGGTACACGGGCGAGGACGTGCCGCCGCCGAACTCCGCCGTCTCGGAGGAGCTGGCGGACCACCTCGACGTCGAGGACGCCGAGATCGTGGCCCGCATCCCCTCGCGGGGTTCGATCGCCTCGGTCGCGGAGGAGCTGGGCCTGCGGCGGGCCCGGGTCCTCTCCCGCTACGGCCTGCGCGTGGCCGCGGACCGCTGGGACGACGCCTTCGGCGCCAACACGCCCATGGCGCAGGCGGCCCCGGCGACCTGCGCGTCCTGCGCCTTCCTGATGCCGCTCTCCGGCTCCCTGAAGCAGGCGTTCGGCGTGTGCGCCAACGAGTTCTCCCCGGCGGACGGCCGGGTCGTCTCCCTCGCGTACGGCTGCGGGGGGCACTCGGAGGCCGCCGTCATGCCGAAGCCGCCCCGCCCCGCGCTCCCGGTCTTCGACTCGACGGCCGTCGACGCCTTCCCCCTCCGCCCGGCCGGGGACTCCGGCTCCACGACGGAACCGGACGCGGCGTCGGAGGACCTGGGGCACTCCTAGGGCACTCCCCGGGCGCGTCCCGGGGCCACCCGGACGCCGGTCGCGTGCCGCCCCGCGCGGGCGGGCCCGGGGGTACGGGGGGCCGTTCGCGCTCCGTCGGCCGGGGGTCTCCGGGCGCGGTACCTTCGGGCCCCGGGGTCACCGGCCCCGGGACGTGACGCCGCCGCGCGGTGCCACGCCGCGGCAACCGCCCCGCGCGGAACCGCTCCCCGCAGAACCGCCCTCAGAACCGCAGAGTGGAGTCAGACGTGAGCGTCAGCGTCCGGACGACGACCGACGGAACCGACCCCTTCGGCACCGCACGGCTGCGGCGCGGGGTGCTCGACGCCTGGGGCGCCTCCCCCGCCCGCTTCCGCGAGGACGCCAACGCCGAGGAGGACCTCGCCCTCGGCGGCTACCGCGACCGGCTCGTGGTCGAGCTGGCCCAGAACGCCGCCGACGCCGCCCGCCGCGCCGGCGTCACCGGCCGCCTCCGCCTGACCCTGCACCCGGCGGACCGCGAGGGTCCCGCCGTCCTGGCCGCCGCCAACACCGGTGCCCCGCTGGACGCCGCCGGCGCCGAGTCGCTGTCCACCCTCCGCGCCTCCGCCAAGCGCGAGCAGGGCGGCGGCCCGCACGGACCGGGCGCGGTCGGCCGGTTCGGCGTCGGTTTCGCCGCCGTCCTCGCCGTCACCGACGAGCCCGCCGTCCTGAGCCGCCACGGGGGCGTCCGCTGGTCCCTCGCGGAGGCCCGCGACCTGGCCGCCGAGGCCGCCCGGTACAGCCCGGGCCTCGGCGACGAGCTGCGCCGCCGCGACGGCCACGTCCCCCTCCTGCGCCTCCCGCTGCCCGCCGAGGGCACCGCCCCCGAGGGCTACGACACCGTCGTGGTCCTGCCGCTGCGCGACGCCGCCGCCCGGGACCTCACCGAACGGCTCCTCTCCTCGGTCGACGACGCCCTGCTCCTCACCCTGCCCGGCCTCGCCGAGGTCGTGGTCGAGACGCCCGAGGGGGTACGGACCCTCCGCCGCTCCGAGGAGGGCGGCCACGTCCGCGTCGAGGACAGCGCCACCGGCTCCCACCGCTGGCGGACCGTCACCCACGGCGGCCCGATCGAACCCGAGCTCCTCAAGGACCGTCCGGTCGAGGAGCGCCTCCGCCCCCACTGGTCCGTCACCTGGGCCGTGCCCGTGGACGACGCGGGCGCCCCGCGCTACCCGCGCACCACCCCCGTCGTGCACGCCCCCACCCCCACGGACGAGCCCCTGGGGATCCCCGCCCTCCTCATCGCGACCCTGCCGCTCGACACCGCCCGCCGCCACCCGGCGCCCGGTCCGCTCACCGACTTCCTGGTGCGGCGGGCGGCCGACGCGTACGCGGAACTCCTCGCCGACTGGCGGCCGGTGACGCCCTCCGCGCTCGACCTCGTCCCCGGGCCGCTCGGCAAGGGCCCGCTCGACGGGGCGCTGCGCGAGGCGATCCTCGACCGGCTGCCGCGCGTCGCGTTCCTGGCGCCCGCCGTCCCCACCGAGGAGCTGCCCGCGCTCCGCCCCGTCGAGGCGGAGGTCGTGGAGGGCGCGGGCGCGGACACCGTGAACGTGCTCGCGGAGGTCTTCCCGACGCTCCTCCCGGCGGGCCTGGAGCGCCGGCCGGAGCTGCGCACGCTCGGCGTCGGCCGCGTGCCCCTGACCGAGGCGATCGACCGCCTGGCCGGGGTGGACCGGGACCCCTCCTGGTGGTGGCGGCTCTACGACTCGCTGGCCGGGGTGGACCCGGACCGGCTGACGGGGCTCCCGGTGCCGTTGACGGAGGAGGTCGAGGGCGCCCGGGGCCGTACGGCGATCGGCCCCCGCCAGGTCCTCCTCCCGCAGGAGGAGACCCCCGCCGAACTGGCCCGGCTCGGTCTGAAGGTGGCCCACCCGGAGGCGGCCCACCCGCTCCTGGAGAAGCTGGGCGCCCTGCCCGCCACGCCCCGGGCGATCCTGCGGACCCACCAGGTGCGGCTCGCGGTCGCGGCCTCCCTGGACGTGGGCGACATCTGGGACGAGGACGTGAACGCCCTGGACGCCGAGGAGCTGGCCGAGACGGTCCTCGGCCTGGTCAGGGACGCGGGCCTCGAACCGGGCGAGGAGCCGTGGCTGGGCGCGCTCGCCCTCCCCGACGAGGACGGCGAACTCTCCCCCGCGGGCGAACTCGTCATGCCCGGGTCGCCCTTCGCCGCCGTCATGCGGGAGGGTGAACTCGCCTTCGTCGACGCCGACCTCGCCGCTCGTTGGGGTGAACGTCCGCTCGCCGCCTGCGGGGTGCTCGCCACGTTCGGGTTGGTCCGTACGAGTGATCTCGTCCTCGACCCGGACGAGGTCGAGCCCCGCGACGGCGACTACCCCGAGCCGGACGACGCCGGACTCCTCGACGCGATCGACGTGTGGTGCGAGGACGTCCTCGACCGGCTGCCGCCGTCGCCGGTGCCGCCGGTGGCGACGGAGATCGTGGCCGTACGGGACCTGGACCTGGTGGACGACGACGCCTGGCCCCGGGCGCTCGCCCTGCTGGCCGTCCCGCCCCTGAGGGACGCCCTGATCCAGCCCGTACGGGTCCTCCTCCCGGACGGCACCACCGAGACGGTCCGCTCGTACACGGCCTGGTGGCTCCGGGACCACCCCGTACTGGACGGCCGCCGCCCGGCCGGACTGCGCGCGGCGGGCACCGACCCCCTCCTGATCGGCCTGTACGACCCCGCCGACGCGACCGGCTTCGAGGACGAGCAGGTCCTGCGCGCCCTCGGCGTCCGCACCTCGGTCGCGGCGCTCCTGGACGAGCCGGGCGGCGCGGCGGAGCTGCTGGCCCGGCTGGCCGACCCGGACCGCGAGGTGACGGCCGACCGGCTCCACGCCCTCTACACGGCCCTCGCGGACCTGGACCCGGAGCAGGTGACCCTCCCGGAGGAGCTGCGGGCGGTCGTGGACGGCACCCCGACGGTGGTGGACGCGGCGGAGGCCGTGGTGGCGGACGCCCCCGACCTCCTCCCGCTGACGGCGGGCCTGCCCCTCCTCCCCGTGTCCCCGTCCCGCGCGGCGGACCTGGCGGAGCTGCTCCAGGTGCGGCGCCTGAGCGAGACGGTGGAGGCGGAGGTCACGACGGCCGGCGAGGAGCACGAGGTCCCGGCCGCCGTGGCCGCCCTCCTCGGCCCCTCGGCCCCGGCCACGTACGTCGAGCACGAGGAGCTGCGCGCGGGCGGCGTCGAACTCGACTGGCGCCGCACCCCCGACGGCACCGTCCACGCCGCGACCCTGGAGGGCGTGGCCGCCGGCCTGGCCTGGGCCGCCGGCCAGTGGCCCCGCCGCTTCGAGGTCGCGGCCCTCCTGGAGGACCCGACCCGCACGGAGGAGCTGGCGCGGGACCGCTGGTTCGACTGACACCCACCGGTACTCACCGGCGCCCACCGGCGCCCGGGACGCCGCCGGGGCCCCGCGCCCCGGCGGGCCCCTGCGCCGGGAACCTCCTCCCCACCCACCGCCACGCGCATTCGAGCAGCGCCGCCCCCGCCGCCGCGATCACGACCGCCGCCCACGGCATCGTCGTGCCGACCAGCCGCAGGGCGAAGAAGTCCTGGAGCCAGGGCACGGCGAGGACCAGGAGGAACGCGGCGGCCATGGCGGCGACCAGGGCGAGCCGCCACCAGGTGTAGGGGCGGGCGACGATCGCGAGGACCCAGAGGGAGACCAGGAAGAGGGTCAGGGTCGCCGCGCTGGTCTCGGCCCCCAGGGCGTCCGCGCCGCTGTAGTGGTGGCGGGCCAGGAGGTACGTGGTGAAGGTGGCCGCCGCCGCGACGACGCCGCCGGGGATCGCGTACCGCATGACCCGGCGGACGAAGTGCGGTGCGGCCCGTTCCCTGTTCGGGGCCAGGGCCAGGAAGAAGGCCGGGACGCCGATGGTCAGGGTGGAGAGCAGGGTCAGGTGGCGGGGGAGGAAGGGGTACTCGACCTGGGAGCAGACCACCAGGACCGCCAGGAGCACGGAGTAGACCGTCTTCGTCAGGAAGAGCGTCGCCACGCGCGTGATGTTGCCGATGACCCGGCGGCCCTCCGCGACCACCGACGGCAGCGTCGCGAAGGAGTCGTTCAGGAGGACGATCTGCGCGACCGCCCGGGTCGCCTCCGAGCCCGAGCCCATCGACACGCCGATGTCGGCGTCCTTGAGGGCCAGCACGTCGTTCACCCCGTCGCCGGTCATGGCGACCGTGTGGCCGCGCGACTGGAGCGCGGCCACCATGTCCCGTTTCTGCCGGGGGGAGACCCGGCCGAAGACCGTGTTCTCGTCGAGGACCCGGCCCATCTTCTCCCGGTCGTCGGGGAGCGTGCGGGCGTCCACCGCGTGCTCCGCGCCGGCCAGGTCCAGCTTTCCGGCCACCGCGCCCACCGAGACCGCGTTGTCGCCGGAGATGACCTTGGTGGCGACGTTCTGGTCGGCGAAGTACGCGAGGGTGTCGGACGCGTCCGGGCGCAGCCGCTGCTCCAGGACCACCAGGGCGGCCGGGCGGGCGGCCTCCGCCGCCCCGGGGGAGCCGGGCTCCCCGTCCGTACGGGCGAGGAGGAGGACCCGGAGGCCCCGCTCGTTGAGGCGGTCCGTCTCGGCCAGGGCCGGGTCCCCGTCCCCCAGGAGGACGTCGGGGGCGCCGAGCAGCCACGACGTGGTCCCGCCGGAATCCTCCTCGAATACCGCGCCGCTGTACTTGCGGGCCGAGGAGAACGGCAGCGTCCCCGTGCACGTCCACCCCTCCGGGGCCGGGTACGCGTCGACGACCGCCCGGAGGGAGGCGTTCGGATGCGGGTCGGACGCGCCGAACGCCCCCAGGACCTTCCGCGCGTACGCCTCGTCGCAGCCGTTCAGCGGGCGCAGCCCGGTCACGTCCATGCCGCCCTCGGTGAGCGTGCCGGTCTTGTCGAGGCAGACGACGTCGACCCGCGCCAGGCCCTCGATGGCCGGCAGCTCCTGCACGAGGCACTGCTTCCGGCCCAGGCGGACCACGCCGATCGCGAAGGCCACGGAGGTCAGCAGGACGAGGCCCTCGGGGATCATCGGGACGATGCCGCCGACGGTGCGGGCGATCGATTCCTTGAGATCGGTGTTCTTGACGACCAGCTGGCTGATGATCAGGCCGATCGCGGTCGGGACCATCATCCACGTCACGTACGTGAGGATGGTCGAGATGCCGCTGCGCAGCTCGGAGTGGACCAGCGTGAAGCGGGACGCCTCCTCCGCGAGCTGCGCCGCGTACGCCTCGCGGCCGACCTTCGTGGCGGTGAAGGCGCCGCCGCCCGCGACCACGAAGGAGCCCGACATCACCGGGTCGCCGGGCTTCTTCACCACCGGGTCGGCCTCGCCGGTGAGCAGCGATTCGTCGACCTCCAGGCTGTCGGCCTCCGCGACCACCCCGTCCACCACGACCTTGTCCCCGGGTCTCAGCTCGATCAGGTCGCCGAGGACGATCTCGGAGGTGGACAGCGGGGTGGCGGTCCCGTCGCGCCGGACGGCCGGTTTCGCCTCTCCGACGACCGCGAGCCCGTCGAGGGTCTTCTTGGCGCGCAGCTCCTGCACGATGCCGATCCCGGTGTTCGCGATGATCACGAAGCCGAACAGGCCGTCCTGGACCGGCGCGACGAAGAGCATGATCACCCACAGCACGCCGATGATCGCGTTGAAGCGGGTGAAGACGTTGGCGCGGACGATGTCGGCGAGCGAGCGGGAACTGCGTACGGGGACGTCGTTGACCTCGCCGCGCGCGACCCGCTCCGCGACCTCGGCGGACGTGAGCCCGGCCGGGCGGTGCTCGACGGGCGGCCCGTCCTCCGCCGCCCCGCCGTCGTCCGTGTCGATCTTCGCCCGCTGCGTCATGCTTTCGACGGTACGACCGGAACGGACCGTTCACCTGCCGGGAGGGCGGTGCGGGGACGGGGCGGCCCCGCTCGGGCGCGGCACCCGCGCCGGGGAGGCCGGCGCCGTCCTTCCGGCCGTACGGGTCAGGGCCGGGGCCCGGGAGCGGAGTCCCGCGCGTTCTCCGCCGCGTGCCGCTTGAGCGCCGCGTCCCGCTTCCGCACGTACCAGATGCCGATCAGTCCGAGGCCCGCGCCGGCCAGGCAGGTCCACACCCACCAGGTCAGGTCCCGGTCGTCGAACCAGCCGTAGAAGGGGAGCTGGACGAGGAAGAGGACGAACCAGAGGACCGTTCCGCCGGTGATGGTGGCGACGACGGGCCCCTCCAGGGGCTCGGGTGCCTCGTGTTTCGGTGTCCACTTCGCCATGGGGCCAGTCTAGGCGGCCGGATTTCTTGTCTACGCGCGGAGATGGACGCTCGCTCGTTCATGTGTTCATACTGAAACGGTTTGCCTGTGGCGGGTTTCCTTCGTACGAACCGCCAAACGGATACCGCTTACGAGGACTCCCATGAGCACCACGGCCGCCGCCAAGGCCCCGTCCCCCGAGCCGTCCGGTTCCCCCGAACCGGTCTCCGGACTCGACCGTTTCTTCAAGATCTCCGAGCGCGGCTCGACCGTCGCCCGCGAGGTCCGCGGTGGCTTCGCCACCTTCTTCGCGATGGCCTACATCATCGTGCTGAACCCGATCATCCTCGGCAGCGCCAAGGACATGTACGGGCACCAGCTCGACGGCGGCCAGCTCGTCACCGCCACCGTCCTGACGGCGGCGTTCTCGACCCTCCTCATGGGCGTCATCGGCAACGTGCCGATCGCCCTCGCCGCCGGTCTCGGCGTCAACACGGTCGTCGCGCTCCAGCTCGCGCCGAAGATGTCCTGGCCGGACGCCATGGGCATGGTCGTCCTCGCCGGCGTCGTCGTGATGCTGCTCGTCGCGACCGGTCTGCGCGAGCGCGTGATGAACGCCGTCCCGGTCGGCCTCCGCAAGGGCATCGCGATCGGCATCGGCCTCTTCATCATGCTGATCGGCCTGGTCGACTCGGGCTTCGTCTCCCGCGTCCCCGACGCCGCGCACACCACCGTCCCGCTCCAGCTCGGCACCGGCGGGCACCTCACCGGCTGGCCGGTCCTCGTCTTCGCCCTCGGCGCGCTGCTCACCCTCGCGCTGATGGTCCGCAAGGTGCCCGGCGCCATCCTCATCTCGATCGTCGTCATGACGGTCGTGGCCATGGTGATCAACGCGGTGGCGGACGTCCCGTCCTGGGGCCTGACCACCCCGGAGTGGCCGGGCAACCCGGTCGCGTCGCCCGACTTCGGCCTGATCGGGCAGGTCAGCCTCTTCGGCGGCTTCCAGAAGGTCGGCGTCCTGACCGGCGTCCTCTTCGTCTTCACCGTGCTGCTGTCCTGCTTCTTCGACGCCATGGGCACGATCCTCGGCGTCGGCGACGAGGCCGAGCTGATGGACGAGGACGGCAACTTCCCCGGCATCAACAAGGTCCTCCTGGTCGACGGCCTGGCCGTCGCCGCCGGCGGCGCGTCCTCCTCCTCGGCCACCACCTGCTTCGTGGAGTCCACGGCGGGCGTCGGCGAGGGGGCCCGCACCGGTCTCGCCTCGGTGGTGACCGGCGGCCTCTTCTCGGTGGCGCTGTTCCTCACGCCGCTCGCGACCATGGTTCCGTCGCAGGCGGCCACCCCCGCGCTGCTCGCGGTCGGCTTCCTGATCCTGGCCGGTTCGGTCAGGGACATCGACTGGAGCGACTTCACCATCGCGGTGCCGGCGTTCCTGGCCATGCTGATGATGCCGTTCACGTACTCGATCACGAACGGCATCGGCATCGGCTTCATCGCCTTCAGCGTGCTGCGGCTCGCGGCCGGCCGGGGGCGTGAGGTCCCCGCCGCCATGTACGCGGTGTCGGCCGTGTTCGTCTTCTACTACGCGATGCCGGCGCTCGGCCTCACGTGATCCCGGGGCGGGCCGGGTGCCCCCGGTTCCGCCCCGGGCCCCGGCCCCTCCCCGTCCCCGTAGAACTTCTCCGTCTCGTCGACGGCGGTCTTGAACCGCTCGTCGAAATCCTCGCGAATGAGCGTCCGGACCACGTAGTCCTGGACGCTCATTCCCCTTTTCGCGGCGTGGCTCCTGAGCCGGTCGAGCAGCTCACCGTCGATGCGCAGGCTGAGCACTGTCGATCCCATGCCGTCAGGTTCGGGGGCGCCGGGGCTCCTTTGCGTCACTTTCCGGATCCGACTCACTCGTTCGGGTGATACATGGATGCGGGAGCGTGATCCGGGGCCGTACGTGTTGTCGCGGGCGGGCGCGGGTACGCGCGCGCGTGGGACGGCGTGCCGGACGGAACGCGCGAGGACGCGGCGCGGTGCGCGAGGACGCGGCGCGGCGCGTGCGGCGGCGCGGGAGGCGCCCGGCCGGGCTCCGGTGTGATCCGTGCGACGCGGGGTCGTTCCCGTTGGTATTTAGACAGAGTAATGAGTTAGGCTAAGGAACATGCCTGACCTGTCCCACGGCGCCGTAGACGACGTCGCGGCCGTGAACGCGCTCCGCTCCTCCGTCATGCGGCTGGGCCGACGCCTCAAGCACCAGCGCGTCGACGAGTCGCTGAGCCCCACCGAGATGTCGGTGCTCGGCACCCTGTCGCTCTGCGGCTCCGCGACCCCCGGCGAGCTGGCCCGCAAGGAGCACGTCCAGCCGCCCTCGATGACCCGCATCGTCGCGCTGCTCGAAGCCAAGGGACTGGTCCGGCTGGAGCCGCACCCCGACGACCGCCGGCAGAAGGTGGTCAGCCAGACCGAGCAGGCCGAGGCCATGCTCGAGGAGTCCCGCCGCAAGCGGAACGCCTGGCTGGCCGCGCTCGCCGAGGGACTGGACGAGGACGAATGGGCCAAGCTGCGCGCGGCCGCCCCCGTCCTGGAGAAGCTCGCCCATCTGTAGACCCGAGCCGAGGAGGCGACGCACTTTGAGTACGGGAACCGGAGCAGACTCCGCCCCCGTCCATCATTCCGATACCCACACCCGCCGCGGGGGGACCTTCTCCTCGCTCTCGATCCGGAACTACCGGCTGTTCTTCACCGGAGCGATCGTCTCCAACACCGGTACGTGGATGGCCCGGATCACCCAGGACTGGCTGGTCCTGAGCCTCACCGGCTCGGCCGCCGCCGTCGGCGTCACGACGGCCCTCCAGTTCCTGCCGATGCTGCTCTTCGGCCTGTACGGCGGAGTGATCGCCGACCGCTACCCGAAGCGGCGGCTGCTGCTCTTCAGCCAGGCCGCCCTCGGCCTGTGCGGCCTCGCGCTCGCCGTCCTCACCCTCTCCGGGCAGGTCCAGGTCTGGCACGTCTACCTGATCGCCTTCCTGCTCGGCATGGTGACGGTGGTCGACAACCCGGCCCGGCAGACCTTCGTCTCCGAGATGGTCGGCCCCGACCGGCTGCGCAACGCCGTCTCCCTGAACTCGGCGAACTTCCAGACCGCGCGGCTCGTCGGCCCCGCCGTCGCCGGCGTCCTCATCGCCGGGGTGGGCAGCGGCTGGGCCTTCCTGCTCAACGGCCTCTCCTTCCTGGCGCCCCTCGTGAGCCTCCTGCTCATGCGGACGGGCGAACTCCACAAGGTGGAGCGCGCCCCGCGCGGCAAGGGACAGCTCAGGGAGGGCCTGCGGTACGTGGCCGGACGGCCCGACCTGATCTGGCCGATCGTGCTGGTCGGCTTCATCGGCACCTTCGGGTTCAACTTCCCGATCTGGCTCACCGCCTTCTCCGACGGGGTCTTCCACGTCGGCGCCGGCACGTACGGCTTCCTCAACACCCTGATGGCGGCCGGTTCGCTCGCGGGCGCCCTCGCGGCGGCCCGGCGCGGCTCGACCCGGCTGCGGATGCTGGTGGTCGCCGCCGGCGTCTTCGGCGCCCTGGAGATCGCGGCGGCCCTGTCGCCGGCGTTCTGGCTGTTCGCCCTGCTGCTCGTGCCGATCGGCATGATCGGCCTCACGGTCAACATCACCGCGAACTCGGCCGTCCAGATGGCCACCGACCCCGCGATGCGGGGCCGGGTGATGAGCCTCTACATGATGGTCTTCGCCGGGGGCACGCCGATCGGCGCGCCGCTCCTCGGCTGGGTCACCGACGCCTACGGCGCCCGGGTCGGGTTCGCCACGGGCGGTGTGATCTCGCTGCTCGCGGCCGTCGTGGTCGGCCTGGTCCTGGCCCGGATCGGCGGACTCAGGGTCGCCCTGGGATGGGGACGGGGGCACCCGCGGGTGCGCTTCGTGCCGCGTACGGCACCGGAGCGCCTGACCACGGCGGCGTAGCCCCGGAACGACGGCCGGAGGGGGCCGGGGGCCGACCCCGGCCCCCTCCGGCCGTCGCCGTCAGAAGCGCCGTTCCAGGATCTGGCCCGGCCAGTCGCCCACCGCGAAGGTGCCGGCCCGGGTGAAGCCCTGACCCTCGTAGTACGCGATCAGGCGGCCCCCGCCGCCCGCGTAGCAGTCCACCCGGAGGAGCGAGACGTTCCGGCGCCGGGTCTCCGCCGCCGCGTGCGCCAGGAGCGCCGCCCCCACCCCGTGGCCGTGGAAACGGGCGTCGGTCGCCAGGAGGCGCACGTACACCTCCGGCTCCGCCGCGCGCGGCACGTGCTTGCCGGGATGCGGAGTCAGGGTCATCGTGCCCGCCGGTACGCCGTCGACCTCCGCGATCCACACGTCGCCCTCGGCGGCCGTCTCCTCGACCTGCCGCACGGCGGCGGGGCGCGCCGTGAACGGTTCGGTGCCCCACTGGGCGGTGATTCCCCTGCCGTTGAGCCACACCACGGCGCTGTCCAGGACGGCGAGCATCACGGGCACGTCGTCGGCCCCACCCCTGCGGATCTTCATGCGCACGAGGCTAGTCGCACAACTTTCCGGTGAACACGCGAGTCAGTAAGGGTGTTTGCAGGAATAGGGGAGGGAACGCACCGTGCGTACTGCTTTGTCTCGTTGCCGTGCAGTGGTCTCGACGGGGGTCGTCCTGGCGGTGGTGGGGACCGTGCCCCTCCTCGCTCCGGCGGCCACGGCGGCACCCGCGAACACCACGGCCACGGCGGCGCCCGCCGCCACGACCGCCGCTCCGATCCCGGTGCCGTTCCTGAGGGCGGGCGGTTCCCTGGCCGGCGCCGGGACCACCGGATTCCTGTCCAGGGACGAAGACTGGGTCTTCCGCTGGACGCGGTACGCGGACGGCGTCTCCACCGTGATCGAGAAGGGTGACTACGAGTACGCCGCCGGTTCCGCCTCGGACGTCGTGGCCGTCGTCGAAACGACGTTCAGCCGGCCCTACGACAGGAAGGTGAAGTTCTACGACATGGCCACCGGCGCGGCCCCCGCCACCATCGACCTGCTGACGGCGGAGACGGGCGGAAAGGTCGAGGAGATCGAGGGGTCCACCCTCGTGGTGAACGACGCGCTCTACGGCGGCTCGGGTTCCGCCAAGCTGGTCTCCCTGCAGGGCACCGAACCCGTCGTGCGCAGGGTGGCGGACCCACGCGGCGGCGACACCAGCTCCTTCGAGGCCGGTGACACCCTCCCGGGCATCGCCTTCGGCGGCCACTACTCCACCGGCTTCACCGTGCCGGAGCGGAAGGACAAAGTGGTCCTCGACCTCGCGACCGGTCACACCGTCGAGCGGTACGAGGCCGCTCTGAAGAAGGACACCTCCGTCGACCTCGCGCTCATCTCGCCGAAGCGCGTCGCCTGGACCGAGCGGGTCGACGGGAAGGTCCTGCTGGCGTCCGCCGTACGGGGCGAGAAGCAGGTCACGAGGGTTCCGCTGGGCTACGACGTCAAGGCGAACCTCGCCGGCGGCATGCTCGGCGACTGGTTCATGTCGAACGCCACCTCGGCCGGCGCCACCGCCCAGGACCAGACGTTCACGGCCCGCTCGCTGGCGGACGGCACCACCTTCCCCCTCCTCACCCACGCCCGCAGCGTCACGAAGGCGGCCGACGGCACCCTGCTGGCCCTCGGGACCACCGCGGGCGGCGGAAACGGTGTCTACCGGATCGCGCTCGGAACCGGCGGAAGGCCCGAGGCCACGCTGATCGCGTCCGCCGAGTCACCGGACGGGAACACCACGCCCCTCCGGTACGTCGGCACCACCGTCCCGGCCGTCGTCTCCCTGGACGGCGGCGCCAAGGCCCGCCTGGCCTGGAAGTTCTCCACGACCAAGGTGGACCTCGCCATCGAGTTCCGGTACAAGGAATCGTCGAGGTACTTCCGGCAGACCGTCCGTCCCGGCTCGGCGGGCGCCGTGGTCCTCCCGGACGGCTCGATCGGCATCGACTGGGCCGGGGTGTTCGGTCCGTATCCGCACCCGACCCAGGAGAACGCTCCCAACGGCGCCTATGAATGGCGGGTGACGGCCAAGCCCTGGAACGGCATGTCGCCGGTCACCGTTTCCGGCGAGTTCAAGCTGGCTCGTACGCCGAAGATGCACGACTACACCGACGACGGTTCGCCCGATCTTCTGCTGCGCGAGCAGAACGGTTTCCTCGACAAGGACGTCACCTTCTGGGACGACGAGACCAAGCGGCTCCTTCCCAGCGCTTCCGTCTGGGGCGGACGGGTGGACCTGGGGAACTGGAACCTCTACGACCGCACCGAGTCCGTCGGCGACGTGGCGGGTTCCCACGCCCCCGACATCATCAGCCGGGACAAGGACGGCGTGCTGTGGGCACACCTGGGGGACGGGCGGGGAGAGATCGGCAACCCCCTGCGGGTCGGCGGCGGCTGGGGCGTCTACGACCTCCTCGCGGGCGGCAGCGACCTGACCGGTGACGGGCGGGCCGACCTGACCGCGATCGACAAGGCGGGCGACCTGTACCTGTACCAGGGCACCGGCGACGTGGCCGCGCCGTACAAGGCGCGGAAGAAGATCGGGGTCGGCTGGGGCATCTACAACGACCTGGTCGCCGTGGGCAACGTCGCGGGCGCTCCCGCGGGCGACCTCGTGGCCCGGGACAAGGCCGGTCTGCTCTGGCTGTACCTGGGCAAGGGCGACGGCACGTACGCGCCCCGCATCCAGGTCGGCGGCGGCTGGGGCGTGTACGGCGACCTCGTCGGGATGGGCGACGCGAACAAGGACGGCCGTCCCGACCTGTACGCCCGGACCGCGACGGGCGAGGCGTACTTCTACGCCGGCACGGGCAGCTGGGGGGCTCCCTTCGCGCCCCGGGCCGACACGACGGTCGGCGTCCCCCAGGACGACACGTCCTACGACCGGGTCTTCTGACGGACGGAACGCCGGCCCGGGACCACCGGTCCCGGGCCGGCGGCCCGCCCCGCTCCTCCCGCGAGGCTTTTCGCCGCCGTCCCGCCGCCCCCGGAGCGGCCGGCCGAGCTCGGGCGGGCCGTGGACCGGCCGCGCCGGCTGCCCGGGGCCGACGGGGTGCGCCGGACCTCGCGGGACGGACGGCACCTCACGCTCTCCTCCGTGGGAGCGGCCCCGGTGCGAGGAGGCCGGGCGCCGGCCGCTCGGGGGAGAGGGGCCCGAGGGGGACGCGGGACCGGCCGGGTTAACCTCGACGGGTGGACCCGAAGACCCGTAACCGGATCATGGCCGGTGTGCTCGTACTGATGTTCGTGATCGTCGCGGTGGCGTCGGTGGCCGGCCAGTAGCCCCGGCGCGACGCGCGCCCGCTTCGCGACGGGCGCTTGCTTCGAGCGCGCTCCAGGGCGTTGGCTTGTGACCATGGAGTACACGCAGCTCGGACGCACCGGACTCAAGGTCAGCCGACTCGTCCTCGGCACGATGAACTTCGGACCCCAGACGGACGAAGCCACCAGCCACGCCATCATGGACACGGCGCTGGACGCGGGGCTCAACTTCTTCGACACGGCCAACGTGTACGGATGGGGCGAGAACAAGGGGCGGACGGAGGAGATCCTCGGCTCCTGGTTCGCCCAGGGCGACGGCCGCCGCGACAGGACCGTCCTCGCCACCAAGGTCTACGGGAACATGGGGTCCGACGGCGAGGCGTGGCCCAATCACGACAAGCTCTCGGCGCTCAACATCCGCCGCGCGGTCGAGGGCAGCCTCAGGCGCCTCGGCACCGACCACATCGATCTCTACCAGTTCCACCACGTCGACCGCGCCACTCCCTTCGAGGAGATCTGGCAGGCGGTCGACGTCCTGATCCAGCAGGGGAAGATCCTCTACGCGGGCTCGTCCAACTTCCCCGGCTACAAGATCGCCCAGGCCAACGAGGCGGCCGCCCGGCGCGGGACGGTCGGGCTCGTCAGCGAGCAGTGCCTCTACAACCTCTTCGAGCGGCGCGCCGAGATGGAGGTGATCCCGGCCGCCCAGGAGTACGGCCTCGGGGTCATCCCCTGGTCCCCGCTGCACGGCGGCCTCCTCGGCGGGGTCCTGCGGAAGGAGGCCGAGGGCAAGCGGCGCACGGAGGGGCGCGCGGCGGCCACGCTGGCCGACCCGGCGGCGCGGGCGCGGTTCCAGGCGTACGAGGACCTGCTCGACAAGCACGGACTCGCGCCCGGCGAGACCGGTCTGGCCTGGCTGCTCACCCGCCCCGGCGTGACGGGCCCGATCGTCGGGCCCCGCACCCCGGAGCAGCTGGCCGGCGCGCTGCGCGCCCTGGAGGTGGAGCTGAGCGAGGAGGTACTGGCCGGGCTCGACGAGATCTTCCCCGGGCCGGGCCCGTCCCCGGAGGCGTTCGCCTGGTGATGCCGGAAGGGGCCGCCGGTGGCGACGACCCGCCGGGCGGAACCGCCGGCGGACGGCTTCCCGCTCCCGCAGCGCGTCCCGTGGACCGCCTCAGCCGAGCGGCCCGGCCCCCCGGGGCGCGTACGGGCCGCCCAGCTCCCACGCCCGGTGCATCGCGTCCGCGAAGGCGGCGGCCAGTTTGTGCTCGCCGGTGGGGCCCGGGTGGGTGCCGTCGTAGGTGTCGGCCGGGAGGGCGTACGACTCCGGGACCGACGCGAGGAGGAGGGGGGAGGCGGCCGTGTCCAGGTCGGCGACCGCCTTCGCGAGGAGGTCGTTGAAGCGGACGCACTCGGCGGCGAAGGGGGCGTCGTACGTGGCGCGGACGTTCGGGATGACCGGGAGGAGGACCGCCCGGACGCGCGGGTTCGCGGCGCGGGCGGCCCCGACGAAGGCCCGCACGTTCTCGTCGGTCTGGTCGCTGTTCGTGTAGAAGCCCAGGTCGATCAGGCCGAGCGAGACCAGCAGCACGTCCGCCCCGGTCGCCGCGACCGCCTCCCCGATCAGGGGTGCCATGTGCAGCCAGCCCTCGCCCCAGCCGGCCAGGTGGCGGCGGGCGGGGGCGGGGAAGTCCGGCGCGGCGTACGCCTCGCCGTCGTGGGGGCCGTCCGGATTCGCCGGGTCGTACAGGCCCCTGCGCGGGCCGACGATCTCGTACCCGCCCGGAAGGGTCGCCTCCAGGTGCTGCCACATCCGGTAGCGCCAGGTCCAGTCGCCGGCGCGTCCGATGGTCATGCTGTCGCCGACGAACAGAAAACGCATGGTCACATCATCGCGGACCGGGTGCCGGGGTCCGGTGTGATCCGGGACACCGGGGGCCTCCGCTCCAGGAAGGCGTCCACCGTCGCGGTGAAGCGTTCCGGGTCGTCGTGCCACGGGAAGTGGCCCGCCCCGGGCAGGACGGCCGGCTCCGCCGCCGGGAACAGGTCCGCGTACGCGGCGGCCGTCGGCACCGGGGTGTTCACGTCCCCCTCGCCGGCCACGACCAGGACCGGACGGTCGAACCCCGCGAACACCGCGCGCGTGGCGGCCGGTTCGAAGGCGCCCCCGCCCGTGTGGAGCGCCGCCGCCGCGTCGTTCCGCCGCCGGTCGTTCTCGGCGTGCCGCTCCCGCGCGGCCCGGTCCCAGGTCCCGTGGAAGAACGGCGCGACCGCCGCGAACGCCTCCGCCGTGCCCCGCCCCGCCGTGACCTCCCGGAGGGCCGCATGCGCCGGGCCGAACCACGGTTCCCCGCTGCGCAGCCGGGCCGCCGCCAGCCGTTCCTCCGGGGCCGTGGCGAGCGCCACCGCCGCCGTGCCCGGCGTGACGAGCACGAGCCGGGCGACGCGGGCGGGGTACCGGGTCACGTACAGCGCGGCCAGGTTCGCGCCCGCCGAGTGGCCCAGCAGGTCGACGGCGTCGATCCCGAGGTGCGCGCGCAGCGCCTCCACGTCCTCCACCATCCGGTCGCAGCGGTACGAGGCGGGGTCCTCCGGCACGGCGGAGGCGCCGGTGCCCCGGGGGTCGAGCCGGACCAGCCGCCGGCGTGCCGCCAGGCCGCCGAGGTCACCCAGATAGGCGGAGTCCTGCATCGGGCCGCCGGGGAGGCAGAGGAGCGGTGCGCCGGAAGCGCCGGGGGCGGAGTCGTGGTACGCGAGCCGGGTGCCGTCGGGGGCGGGGAAGGAGGGCATGCACGTGACCATGGCAGGGGCGCCCGTACCGGGCAACCGGGTTGCCGCGGCCCCGTGGCAGGCTTGGGGGCATGCGATCTGCTCTGTGCGCCCTCGGCGCGGCGGCGGCCCTGGTGCTGCTCCCGGCCGGTCCCGTCCGTGCCGAAGGGCAGGAGCCCGACCGGGACTTCACGATCCAGGACACCCGGATCACCGAGTCCAGCGGGCTCGCCGCGAGCCGCGCCCACCCCGGGATCTACTGGACGCACAACGACCAGGACGCGCCCCTGATCTACGGCGTCGACTCCCGTACGGGAAAGACGGTCGCGACCCTGACGATGCGCGGGGTCGGCACCCCCCGTGACATGGAGGCGATCTCCGTCGGCCCGGACGGCGCCGTCTACGTCGGTGACGTCGGGGACAACCTCGACGGCTCCTGGGACCACGTCTGGATCTACCGCTTCCCCGAACCGGCGGTCCTGAAGGACCAGGAGGTGAGGGCGGAGCAGTACGTCGTGAAGTACGCCGACGGACCGCGCAACGCCGAGGCCCTGATGGTCCACCCGAAGACCGGCCGGGTGTACATCGCGAGCAAGCGGGAGGACGGCGGCGGCCTGTACGCCGGTCCCGAGCGGCTCTCCCGGTCCGGGACGAACGTCTTCCGGCGCGTGGCCGAAGTGCCGTGGGTGACGGACGGCGCCTTCTCGCCGGACGGCGGCCGGCTCGTCCTGCGCGGTTACTTCACCGCCGTGGAGTACGCCTGGAAGGACGGGCGGCCCGTGGGCGGGGGCACCCCCGTGGGGGCTCCCTTCCAGGGGCAGGCGGAGTCGGTGACGTACACGCGGGACGGTTCGGCCCTCATGTTCGGCTCGGAGGGGAGGAACAGCCGCGTCCTGCGCGTGGAACCGCCCTCGGGCGGACGGACGGACCCGAAGACCCCGGGCGGCGCCCCGGCCTCCCCGGGGGCCTCCGCGCCGCCGTCCGCGTCCCCGGAGGGGGAGGGCGGGGGGAACGTCACCACCGGCTTCCTCGTCCTCGCCGGCGCCACGCTCCTCGTGGTGGCGGGGAAGCGGCTCGTGCGCCGGAGGTGACGGACGACGGCGGAGGGCCCGGCACCGCGTGCGCGCGGTGCCGGGCCCTCCGTACGGGAAAGGGGCGTTACAGCTTCTCGATCACGTAGTCCACGCAGGCCGTCAGCGCCCGCACGTCCGCCGGGTCGACCGCCGGGAACATCGCGATCCGCAGCTGGTTGCGGCCCAGCTTGCGGTACGGCTCGGTGTCCACGATCCCGTTGGCGCGCAGCACCTTCGCGACCGCCGCCGCGTCGATCTCGTCCGCGAAGTCGATCGTGCCGATGACCTGCGAGCGCTTCGCCGGGTCCGTCACGAACGGCGAGGCGTGCTTCGACTCCTCGGCCCACGTGTACAGCGCGTCGGACGACTCCTTCGTCCGGGCCACGGCCCAGTCCAGACCGCCCTGGCCGTTGATCCACCTGAGCTGCTCGTTGAGCAGGAAGAGGGTCGCGAGCGCCGGGGTGTTGTACGTCTGGTTCTTCAGCGAGTTGTCGATCGCGGTCGGCAGCGAGAAGAACTCCGGGACGTGCCGGCCGGACGCGTGGACCTTCCGCGCGCGCTCCAGGGCGGCGGGCGAGAACGCCGCCAGCCACAGGCCGCCGTCGGCCGCGAAGGACTTCTGCGGGGCGAAGTAGTAGACGTCCGACTCGGTGACGTCGACGGGCAGGCCGCCCGCGCCGGAGGTCGCGTCCACCAGGACGAGCGCGCCCTCGTCGGCGCCCGCGACCCGCTCGACCGGGGCGGCGACACCGGTGGAGGTCTCGTTGTGGGTGTACGCGTAGACGTCGACGCCCGCCTCGGCCACCGGCTCCGGGTGGGTGCCCGGGTCGGAGGAGATCACGCTCGGGTCGGCCAGCCAGGGGGCCAGCTTCGCGGCCTTCGCGAACTTGGAGGAGAACTCGCCGAAGACGAGGTGCTGGGACCTGTTCTCGATCAGTCCGTGGGTCGCGACGTCCCAGAAGGCGGTGGAGCCGCCGTTGCCCAGGATCACCTCGTAGCCCTCGGGCAGCGAGAAGAGGTCACGGACGCCGGCGCGCACCTCGCCGACCAGGTTCTTGACCGGGGCCTGGCGGTGGGACGTACCGAGGAGGGAGGTGCCGGTGGCGGCCAGGGCGTCCAGCGCCTCCGTACGCACCTTGGAGGGGCCCGCGCCGAAACGGCCGTCGGCGGGCTTGATGTCAGCGGGAATCTGGATATCGGCCACGAGGCGGAGCGTATCGGGTCGGGGAGGGGGCGGTCGCGGGATGTCCGCCCGATGAGACGAGGAACGCGCCATCCTGGACTTGTGGGAAGACACCAGGAACATCCGTCCGCACTCGCCGGGGCCCTCCGTTCCGCCGTCGCGGGAGAAGTCGACCTCTCCTCCACGGCAAGGGCTCTGACCAGCATGGACGCCTCCAACTACCGGCGGGTCCCGGTCGGTGTGGTCGCCCCGCGCGACGCGGCCGACGTGGCGGCGGTCCTGGAGGTCTGCCGGGCGCACGGCACGCCGGTGGTCGCCCGGGGCGGCGGCACGTCCACCGGCGGACAGGCCACGGGCACGGGCATCGTGCTCGACCTGACCCGGCACATGGGCGGGATCGTCTCCCTGGACCCCGGGGCGCGGACGGCGGTCGTCCGGCCGGGGACCGTCCTCGACCGGCTGCGGGCGGCGGCCCGCCCGTACGGGCTGACCTTCGGCCCCGACCCGTCCACCCACGGCCGCTGCACCCTCGGCGGCATGATCGGCAACAACGCCTGCGGGGCGCACTCGGTCGCCTGGGGCACCACGGCGGACAACGTGCGCTCGCTGGACGTGGTGACCTACCGGGGCGCGGAGCTGACGCTCGGGCGGGAGGGGCGGGGCGCGCCGCCCGGCCTGCGGGAACTGGTGGGGCGGCACCTCGCCCTGCTGCGGACCGGCTACCCGGAGGGCCTTCCGCGCCGGATCTCCGGGTACGCCCTCGACGCGCTGCTCCCGGAGCGGGGCGTGGACGTGGCCCGCTCCTTCTGCGGCAGCGAGGGCACGCTCGGGGTGGTGACGGAGGCGACCGTACGGCTCGTCCCGCTGCCCGCCGAACCCGTCCTGGTGGTGCTCGGGTACCCCGACGAGGGCGCGGCGGCGGACGCGGCGCCGGGGCTCCTGCCGTACCGGCCGCTGACGGTGGAGGGGATGGCGGCGGACCTCGTGCCGGACGCCGCCGGGCTGCCCCGGGGCGGCGCGTGGCTGTTCGTCGAGGTGGACGGTCCCGGGGCGGCCCGGGAGGTCGTCCGGGCGGCGGACGCCCTCGACGCGGCCGTCGTACGGGACCCGGCCGGGCAGCGGGCGCTGTGGCGGATCAGGGAGGACGCGGCGGGGACGGCGACCCGGACGCCCGGCGGGGGCGAGGCGTGGCCGGGGTGGGAGGACTGCGCGGTGCCCCCGGCCCGCCTGGGCGCGTACCTCAGGGAGTTCCGCGCCCTGCTGGCCGATTTCGGTCTCAGGGGCGTCCCTTACGGGCACTTCGGGGACGGCTGCGTCCACGTCCGCATCGACTTCGACCTGTGGACGGAGAGGGGGGTCCGGGACTTCCGGCGCTTCTCGGAGGCGGTGGCCGGCCTGGTGGTCGCCCACGGCGGTTCGCTCTCCGGCGAGCACGGCGACGGGCGGGCGCGGGCCGAACTGCTGCCGAAGATGTACGGGGCGGAGCTGGTCGGCCTCTTCGGCGCGGTCAAGGACGTGTGGGACCCGGACGGGGGACTCAACCCGGGGATGCTGGTCCGGCCGGAGCCGCTGGACGAGGGGCTGCGGTTCACGGGCCTCCCGGTGGTGGGCCTGGGACGGGCCGCCGCCCGGTGCGTGGGAGTCGCCAAGTGCCGTACGGAGGGCGGGAGTCGGGGAGAGGACGTGATGTGCCCCTCGTACCGCGCGACGGGGGAGGAGCGGCACTCCACGCGGGGGCGGGCGCGGCTGCTGCACGAGATGGCGCTCGGGGAGGTGATCACCGGCGGCCGGCGCTCGGAGGAGGTCCGTGAGGCCCTCGACCTGTGCCTGTCCTGCAAGGGGTGCCGCAGCGACTGCCCGGTGGGCGTCGACATGGCCGCCTACAAGGCGGAGTTCCTGGACGGGTATTACGCGGGCCCCGGCGGCCTCCTGCGCCGGCCGCGCTCGCACTGGACGATGGGACGGCTCCCGCACTGGCTGGACCTGTTCGGGCGGGGCCTGAACGCGGGGCTCCGGCTGCCGTTCGCGGCGCGGCTCGCGGGGGTGACGCCGGAGCGGACGATGCCGAGGGTGGCGGAACGGTCCTTCGCGTACTGGTTCGCCCAGCGCGCCTCGAACCGCCCGCCGGTCCTCACCCTGTGGCCGGACACCTTCACGAACCACCTGGCGCCCGGGGTCGGCGAGGCGGCCGTCCGCGTCCTGGAGGACGCGGGCCTGGGGGTGGACCTGCCGCCGGGCCGGGTCTGCTGCGGGCTGACGTACGTGTCGACGGGGCAGCTGGGGGCGGCGCGGAAGGTGATGCGGCGGACGCTGGACGTGATGGAGGAGGTGGCGGGGCCGGTGGTCGTCCTGGAACCCTCCTGCGCGGCGGCCCTCCGCACCGACCTGCCCGAGCTGATGGGGGACGACCCCCGCGCGGCGCGCCTCGCCGCCTCCGTCCGCACCTTCGCGGAGGCCCTGGAGGAGCTGGCGCCCGACTGGGCCCCGCCCCGTCTGGACCGACCGGTCGCCGGCCAGACCCACTGCCACCAGCACGCCGTCCTGGGCGACGCGGCGGACCGCCGCCTCCGGGAGCGGGCGGGCCTGACGGGCGACCTCGTGGGCGGCTGCTGCGGCCTGGCGGGCGACTTCGGCTTCGCACCGGGCCATTACGAGGTCTCGGTGGCGTGCGCGGAGGACCGGCTCCTGCCGGCGCTGCGGGCCGCCGGGGACGCGACGGTCCTGGCGGACGGCTTCTCGTGCAGGACCCAGATCGGCGACCTGACGGACCTGCGGGGGCGGCACCTGGCGGAGGTGCTGGCGGAGGGGCTGGACGAGGAGCTGGGCGAGGGATCGGACGAGGGGCCGGGCCGGGACCCGGGAGGACGGGGATGAGCGGGGGTGGGCGGGGACGGCGCCTCGTGCCCCGTCGTGGGTGGGCGGGCGAACGGGGCGGGCGGGGGCTGAGCGGGTGGTGTGTGGCGTGCGTGGCGGGACCCGGAGCCCCTGCCGCGCGTCGGGCGGTACGGCGTGCCGGGCTGTGGTGCGTCAGGCCGCGGCGAGCCGGTCCACCAGGAGCTCCGTCCTCCGTTCGGCGTCCTCCGGCGGGAGCCGTCGCGCCCGGGTCAGGGTGGCCAGCCCGTGCAGGGACGCCCAGAACACCTCGGTGAAAAGCGCCGGGTGGACACCTTCCCCGGCGGCCTCGCCGAGGTTCTCCAGCAGGGCGGCGAAGGCGTCCTTCAGGGGCTCGGGGGTGTCCTCACGAGCGAACGCCAGACCGCCGTCGAGCTGGAACATGGCGTCGTAGACCGCCGGGTTGCGTGCGGCGAAGTCGAGGTAGGCGCGGGCGAGGGCGGCGGCCCGCGCGCGCGGACCGTCCGCGGCGGACGCCGCGGCCCGCAGCAGTACGGCCATCTCGCCCGCGCCTTCGAGGGCGACGGCGCCGATGATCTCGCGCTTGCCCCGGAAGTGGCTGTAGAGGACGGGCTGGCTGTACTCGATGCGTTCGGCGAGCCGGCGGGTGGTGACCGCGTCCCAGCCCTGCCGCTCGGCGAGTTCGCGGGCCGTGGCCACGATGAGGCGCTCGCGGTCCGCCCGTTCGCGTTCCTTGCGTTCCTGTACCGACATGATGTGATCCTAGCGCCGCTAGGCAATCGAGCGACAGTAGGTCTAGCGTTGCGCCATCACCTAGCGGCGCTAGATCCCGGGAGGGTCCGTCATGCTCGACGCACTTGAGGTCTTCACCACCGTGGCCGTCGGTCTGATGGTCGGGGTGGAGTTCTCCGTCGCCTTCGTCGTCAACCCGATCCTCACCGCGCTCCCCGACGACAGCGATCAGCTCGGCCGTGCCCACGGGGGCCGGATGCTCGGCGCCGTGATGCCGTTCTGGTACATCGGCTCGCTCGTCCTGACCGCGGTGTGGGCCGTGGCCGGCCGGCACCGTCCCGGCGCCGGCCTCGTCGTCGTCGCCGGCGGGCTGCTGATCCTGAGCGTGGTCATGTCGATCCTGCTGCTCGTCCCGATCAACAACCGGAGCACGTCGTGGACCCCCGGGAACAGGCCCGCCGACTGGAAGGAGCAGATGAACCGCTGGGACCGCTACCACTACGTCCGCGTCGCCGTCATCGTCGCCGCCTTCGCCCTGCTGGTCACCGCCCTGGTCTGAGCGTGCGGCCCGGTGCGGCGGCGGACTCGTACGAGGAGCCGGCCGCACCGGGTTATGCATGTCCGGAGCCTGCGCGTCCGGGTCCTGCCCATCCGGGTCCCGCACGTCCGGCGTTGCCTCCGGCGGGGACGCCGTGGACGCGGCCGGGGCGGGTCACCTCCCGCCGACGATCTCCCGCGCCATCGCCACCAGCGCCTCCGTCGCCGGGTGCGGGAAGGCGTCCCGCCAGGCGAGGAGCACCGGGAGCGGGGGTGCGTCGGGGAGCGGGCGGTAGGTGACGCCCGGGTGGGGGTGGAGGGCCGCCGTGGAGGCGGAGGAGACGCCGACGCCCCGGCCGGCGGCGATCGCCGTGAGCCAGTCGTCGGTGTTGGCGACGGTGAGGGCGGCCGTCGGGCGGGCGTCGGGGGGCCAGAGCGCGAGGGTGGTCGCGCCCGAGACGGTGTTGAGGACGACCGTCTCGCCCGCGAGGTCGTCGAGGGCGAGCCGGGGACGGTCCGCGAGCGGGCTGTCGGCGGGCAGCGCGGCCACCCGCCCCTCGGTCGTGAGTTCCGCCGTGACCAGGCCGGACGCCTCCACGGTCCCGCGCAGCAGCGCCGCGTCCACCTCGCCCCGGACGAGACCGGCGGTGCGGTCGTCCACGCGGAGGAGTTCGAGCGGGGTGTCGGGGTGGGCGCGCTGCCAGCGCCGGAGCAGGGGAGTGGTGTACGGGCCGAACGCCGACCAGGCGTGCCCGAGGCGCAGGGGGCGGTGGCGGAGACGGGCCGGGTCCACGGCGGCGTCGAAGGCGGCGAGCGCGGCGGCGGCCCGGACCCGGAAGTCGTGTCCCTCGGCGGTGAGGGCGAGGTGGTGGGTGGAGCGGTCCACCAGCCGGGTGCCGAGGTGGCGTTCCAGGGCGGCGAGCGTGCGGGAGACGGCGGGCTGCGTGAGGTGGAGCCGGGCGGCCGCCCCGGTGAGGCTGGACTCCCCGGCGATGGCGAGGAAGCAGCGGAGGTGGCGCAGCTCGATGCTCATGCGTCCGGAGCATAACCGCAGCGCAATCGGCATTTCCGGTGGCGCGTACGGGCCCGTAGCGTGAGGGGGTGGTTCCGGCGGCGGTACGCCGGGACGGTTCCGACAGCGGTACGCCGGGACGCACGGCGCGGAACCGGACGTCCGGTCCCGCGGACCTCGGTGGCGCGCGGACGCGCGTGTGGGTGTGGAGGAGCAGCAGGTGAACGGTCCGGTCAAGGGCGTGATCCCGGCCGGTACGGTCGGCGCGGTCGGTGCGGGGGCCGGGGGTCCTGCGGGGGCGGCAGGGGCCGTAGGTCCCGTAGGAGCCCTAGGTCCCGTAGGTCCCGCAAGGCCCGTAGGTCCCGCAAGGCCCGTAGGACCCGGGGCTCCCGCAGGGCCCGTAGGGCACACGGATTCCGTGGGGCCCGGGGCTCCCGCAGGGACCGGGGAAGCCGTGGGGTCCGTGGGGGACAAGGCGGCGGTCCGCCGGTTCGGGCCGGTCGCGCTCGTCGTCGCGAGCGGGCTCTCCGTCCAGTTCGGTTCGTCCCTCGCCGTCCTCCTGATGCCGCGCGCCGGGGCCCTCGGGGTCGTCACCCTGCGGCTCGTGCTCGCCGCGGCCGTGCTCCTGGCCGTCTGCCGGCCCGCGGTCCGGGGGTACGGACGTGCCGACTGGGGCACGATCGCCGCCTTCGGCACCGCCCTGGCGGGGATGAACACCCTCTTCTACCAGGCCGCCGACCGGATTCCGCTGGGCGCGGCCGTCACCCTGGAGGTCCTCGGCCCGCTGATCCTCTCCGTGGTGGCCTCGCGCCGGTGGACGAACCTGCTGTGGGCCGGGATCGCCCTCGCCGGGGTCGTCCTCCTCGGCGGCGGGGGCTTCGAACGGCTCGACCCGGCGGGCGCCGCCTTCGCGCTCGCGGCGGGCGGCATGTGGGCCGCGTACATCGTCTTCGGCGCCCGCACCGGCCGTCGCTTCCCGCACGTGGACGGGCTGGCGCTCGCGATGGCCTTCGGCGCCGTCCTCAGCCTGCCGCTCGGCCTCGCGGAGGCGGGCGGCGGGCTCCTCGTGCCGTCGACGCTCGGCCTGGGCCTCGCGGTCGCGCTGCTGTCGTCGGTCCTGCCGTACACCATGGAACTCCTCGCCCTGCGCCGCATGCCCGCGCCCACCTTCGCGATCCTGATGAGCCTGGAACCGGCCATCGCGGCGGCGGCCGGCTTCCTCGTCCTCGGCCAGGTCCTGTCCGTCACCGACGCCCTCGCCATCGCCCTCGTCATCGGGGCGAGCATGGGCGCGGTCCGCACCCGTACGGGTCCCTCCCGCAGGGAACCGTCCCGTACGGAGCCCTCCCGGAGACCCGCGCGGAAGGTCCCGTAAGGGACGCGCCGGGGCGGGCGCGAGAGAGGCGCCCCCGGCGGCCCGCGCGCGGCCCCGTCCGCCCCCTGCCGCGCGGGGGCCCTACGCGCCGAGCACGCCCCGTTCCGCGAGCGCCTTGCGCAGGGCCCGCACGGCGTAGAAGGCGCGGCTCTTGACGGTGCCGGGCGGGATGCCGAGGTGTTCGGCGGCCTGGGCCACGCTGCACTCCAGGTAGTACATGAGCTGGATGACGGTCCGCTGCTGCTCGTTCAGTTCCCGGAGCGCCTCGCGCACCACGTGGGAAGTGAGGGCGGAGTCCGTGTCGTCCCGGCCGGCGTCCGGTGCCGTGGCGGACATCGGGTCCAGGGGACGGATCCGGCGGGCCCGGTGGTGGTCGATGACCAGGTTCCTGACCACGGTGAACAGCCACGGCCGGACGTGCTCGCGGCGGTCGCCCAGGAACCCGGAGTGCTTCCAGGCGCGGGCCGCCGTCTCCTGGACGATGTCCTCCGCCTTGTGCCAGTCGCCGTCCAGCAGGCGCGCGGCGTACCGGAGGAGCATGGGCCGGTACTGGCCGTAGAGGTCGTCGACGACGGCGTCGCGGCCGTCGTGCGGCGCGGTGGGCCGGGCATGCGCCCGCGTCGGGGCGAGGGGGGTGATCCCCGCCTCCAGGGTCCCGTTCATGGTGACGTTCTGTCCTGTTCGCGTGTGCCGTGAGACGTCTCCCGCGAGGACGGGAACGCGGGACCCACCCTGCGCGGGATGCCTTGACCAAACCTTTTCGTCTCCTTGTCGCGCCGGCGCGCCCTTCCCGCCGCCGTCCTCCGGCACCGGACGCCGTCACGGAAAGACATCAGGGGGACACGGGTGAACCGGACCCGGTCCTCGTGCGTAGGACGGGGAGAAGACGCCGCCACGGCCGGACCGGAACACCGTCCCGCCCGCCCCGCGGCGACCGCGGCGTCTCCTCCCGGTGGCCCCACCCGCCTCGTCACCGCCCCCGCCGGGGCCGGCATCCCAAGAAAATCCCAAGAAAATCCCAAGAAAAAGGACGTTCACCATGCGCATCCCCCGCCCGAGCCGCCGGCTCGCCCTGCTCGGGGCCACCGCGGCCGCGGCCCTGTCCGTCACGGCCGTCACCCTTCCCGGCGTGGCCGGCGCCGCGCCCCACCCGCAGCAGCGGCCGACGATCGTGCTGGAGCACGGGGCGTTCGCCGACGCCTCCAGCTGGGACGGGGTCGTCGAGCGGCTGCGGCACGCCGGCTACCCGGTGGTGGCCGCCGCCAACCCGCTGCGTGGCCCGGCGTACGACGCCGCCCACCTGCGCGGCGTCATCGACCGCGTCGACGGGCCCGTGGTCCTGGTCGGCCACTCCTACGGCGGCACCGTCATCAGCCGGGCGGCCGTCGGGATGGAGGACAAGGTCAAGGCGCTCGTCTACATCGCGGCGTTCCTGCCCGACTCCGGCGAGAGTTCGCTCGGACTGACGAACAAGCTCCCCGGCAGCACCCTCGGCGAGGCGGTCGAACCCGTGGAGTACACGCTGCCGGGCGGCGTCCGGGGCACCGACCTCTCCATCGAGCCGGACAAGTTCCACCGGCAGTTCGCCGCGGACGTGCCGGCGGACAAGGCGCGGCTCATGGCCGCGGGGCAGCGCCCGATCGCCGCCGCCGCGCTGGAGGAGAAGTCCACGGGGGCCGCCTGGAAGACGATTCCCTCCTGGTCCCTGGTCACCACCGGGGACCGCAACATCCCCGTCGCCGTCCAGCGCTTCATGTCGGCCCGGGCGCACGCGCACACGACCGAGGTCGACGCGTCGCACGCGGTGTCCGTCTCACGCCCCGACGCCGTCGTCCGCATCGTGGAGAAGGCCGCCCGGACGGCCCGCTGACGGCGGGCCCCGCCCCCACTCCCCGTTCACCGCACGACCTCGTCGCACGACCTCACCGCACCCCTTCACGAAAGGCACCGAGCACCATGGCGTTCATCACCGTCGGCCAGGAGAACTCCACCCCCGTCGAGCTTTACTACGAGGACCACGGCACCGGGCAGCCGGTCGTGCTGATCCACGGCTACCCGCTCGACGGCCAGTCCTGGGAGAAGCAGTCCGCCGCCCTGCTGAAGGCCGGTTACCGGGTCATCACCTACGACCGGCGTGGTTTCGGCCGCTCGGGCCGCCCCACCACCGGCTACGACTACGACACCTTCGCCGCCGACCTGAACACCCTCCTGGAGACCCTCGACCTGAACGACGCCGTCCTCGTCGGCTTCTCCATGGGCACCGGCGAGGTCGGCCGCTACCTGGGCACCTACGGTTCCGCCCGGATCGCCAAGGCCGCCTTCCTGGCCTCCCTGGAGCCGTTCCTGCTCAAGACCGACGACAACCCCGAGGGGGTCGACGGGAGCGTCTTCGAGGGCATCGAGGAGGCCGTCACCGCCGACCGGTACGCCTACTTCACCGCGTTCTACCAGGACTTCTACAACCTGGACGAGAACCTCGGCACCCGCATCGGCGAGGAGGCCGTCCGCAACAGCTGGAACGTCGCCGCCGGCGCCTCCTGGTACGCCTCGCTGGCCTGCGTCGCGACCTGGACCACCGACTTCCGCGCCGACGTGGCCAAGATCGACGTGCCGGCGCTGATCCTGCACGGCACCGCCGACCGCATCCTGCCGATCGAGGCCACCGCCGAGCCGTTCCACCGGGCGCTCCCGCAGGCCGAGTACGTCGTCGTCGAGGGCGCCCCGCACGGCCTGCTGTGGACCCACGCCCAGGAGGTCACCGACGCCCTGCTCGCCTTCCTGGCCGAGTGACCGGCGACGGCCGCGCCGGGCCGGACGGGCACGCGTGTCCGTCCGGCCGTCCCGCTCACCCGGTGCGGCCGTCCTCGCCGTCCCGTCCCGCGCCGGTCTCCGCCGGGGCGTGGCCGTACGGGAGAACGCCGCCCGGCGGGTCCGGCACGCGATGGCCGCCGACGGCCCTCTCCGGCGCGGCGGGCACGGGCCCCGCTCCGCCGTCCAGGGCGGCGAGCCGGTCCCGGGCCTCCTGGGCGCTGCGGGACAGGGCGTGCTGTTCGGCGTCGGCGAGGGCGCGGAGCCAGTCGGCCCGGGCGCCCTCCCGGTCGCCCGCGGCCAGCCGGGTGTCGCCCAGCCGCATCAGCGTGCCGACGGCGTTCCTGCGGTCCCCCAGTTCCCCGAACGCCTCCGTCGCCCGCCGGTAGGTGGCGGCCGACTCCTCGTACCGGCCGAGTCGGCGCAGGATGTGGCCCAGGACGTCCCAGCCCTGGGCCTGCTGCCAGGGGGCGTCCAGGCGCCCGAACAGGGCCTGGGCCTCCTCGCTGAGCGCGAGGCCCTTCTCCGGCTGCCCCAGGTTGGCGTGGAACCAGGCGAGTTCGACGAGGCACTCGGCCGTCCACAGCTCGTCCCCCGTCTCCCGGGACAGCGCGAGCCCCCGTTCGGAGAACGCCACGGCCTCCGGGATCCGGCCGAACAGGTACAGCGCGCACGCCGTGCTGTAGTGGGCGCGGGCCTGTTCGCCCACCGCGCCGAGCTCTTCGAAGATCGCGGTGGCCCGGCGCAGGTGGCGCAGGGCCTCTTCCTGGTGGCCGAGGTAGCCCTGGACGCCGCCGATGTGGCGGAGGCAGCGGCCCTCCTCGACGCGGTCGCCCCGGCGCCGGGCCGCCTCCAGGACGGGGAGCAGCGCCGTGATGGCCTCCGGCCAGTACTCCTGGCGGTTCAGGTACTCCTTCAGGGACCAGGCCAGTCCGGTGACGTGGCGGTCGAGTCCCCGGCCGACGGCGGTGTGCAGCAGGGCGTCCAGCACCCGGCGCTCGGCGGTGAACCACCGGTTGGCCTGTTCGACGGTGGCGAGGTTTTCTGGGGTGACGCCCGCGTCCGGGGAGCCGAGGTCGAGTTCGGGCAGCGACTCCTGCTTGAACAGCCGGTTGCCCTCGTAGGCCGTGAACATGTAGTGGTCCAGGACCCGGAGGGTGGCGCGGTGCCGCTCGTCGGCGTCGTCGTGGGCACCGGTGAGTTCGGCGGCGTAGCCGCGCAGCAGGTCGTGGAGGGCGAACCGGCCGGGCAGGGGCTGTTCGACGAGGCAGGAACGGGTCAGTCCCGCGAGCAGGTGGCGGGTCCGGGCGAGGGGGAGCCCGGCGAGGCCGGCGGCGGCCGGGACGGTGATGTCGGGGCCGGGGTGCAGGGCGAGGAGCCGGAAGAGGCGCGCGGAGGGCTCGTCCAGGGACCGGTAGGACCAGGAGAACACCGCCCGGACGTCCGTGGTGGCGTCGAAGCCGGTGAACGCGTCCAGACCGCCGTGGGCGTGCCGCAGGTCGTCGGCGACGGCGTGCAGGGGGAAGTCCGGGTCGAGTTCGGCGCGGGCGGCCACCACGGCCAGGGCCAGGGGCAGCCGTCCGCACAGCCGGACGATGTGGGCCGCGGCCTCGGGCTCGGCGGCCAGGCGCTCCGGCCCCAGGCGCCGGGCCAGCGTCTCGTGGGCCTCCGCCCGCGAGGGCAGCGCGAGGGTGAGGGGCCTGGCCCCGTCGGTCGCGATCAGCCCCGGGAGCCGGTTGCGGCTGGTGACCAGGGTGAGGCAGCCGCCGCTCGCGGGCAGCAGGGGGCGGACCTGCTGTTCGTCGCGGGCGTTGTCCAGGACGACCAGGACCCGCAGGCCGGCCAGGAGGCTGCGGAACAGCGTGCTGCGGCCTTCGGTGTCCTCGGGTATGCGCGGGGCGGGGACCCCGAGGGCGACGAGGAAGCCGTGCAGGGCGTCGCCCGGCTCCACGGCGGGGGCGTGCGGATGGAACCCGCACAGGTTGACGAAGAGCTGTCCGTCGGGGAACGAGGAGGCGATCCGGTGGGCGTGGTGCACGGCGAAGGTGGTCTTGCCGACGCCGGGGGCGCCGCCGATGACGACGACGGGCGCGCCGGCCGGTCCCGGCCGGCCGGGCGCGCCGCTCGCGCCGGACAGCCAGGCGCCTTCGGCCTCGCGCCCGGCGAACACCGGCAGGTCGCCCGGGAGCTGTGCCGGGCGCACGAGGGGGGAGGGGGCGTCGTCACGGGGACTCCCGGTGTTTCCGGTGTTCTCGGTGCTCCCGGTGCTCCCGGTGTTCTCGGTGTTTCCGGCCGGGCGGTCGTCCGTGCCGGAGGGGTTCGCGGGACCGGTGGACTCCCCGGCGGCCGTACCGGACGGTCCCGTCGTACCGGCGTCCGCGCCGGACGGCGCCGTACCCGCGGTCGTCCCGCCGGACGCGGCACCGCCGGACGCGGCGGGACCCGCGTCGGCGGGCGCGGTTCCGTCCCGGTCCCCGGACCGGCCCTCCGGCCCCCGGGGCCCGGCCGGACGGCCCGGACCGCGTCCGCCCCCGGTGCCGCCCGCCGCGTCCGCCGTTCCCGGCGGGGCCAGTGGCGGCAGGTCGTGGCGGAGGATGCCGTCGTGCAGGGCGCGCAGACCGGGGCCGGGTTCGAGGCCGAGTTCGCCGGCGAGGCGCCCGCGCAGGTCCGCGTAGCACCGCAGCGCCTCGGGGTGCCGGCCGGCCAGGTAGAGGGCGCGCAGCAGCAGCGCCCAGCCGGTCTCCCGCAGCGGGTCCTCCGCCGTCAGTTCCCGCGCCGCTTCCACGGCCCCGGGCACGTGCCCGCCCAGGAGCAGGGCGGTGGTGCGGATCTCGCGGGCGGTCTGCCGCAGTTCCTCCAGGCGCGCGACCTCGTGGGCGGCGAACAGGTGGTCCGCCGCGTCGGCGAGCGCGGCACCGCGCCACATGTCCAGGGCCCGCCCGGCCTCCCGGAGGACCTCCTCGGGCCGCCCCTGGTCCAGCAGCCGGTGCGCCCGGTCGACGGCCCGCTCGAAGCGCACGGTGTCCCGGCTCCCGGGCGGGACGCGCAGGGCGTAGCCGGCGGGCTCGGTGACCAGCACCTCGCACGTCCCCCGCACGCGCAGGTGCTGGGGCTCCAGGACCGCGCGGACCTTGCTGACGTGGGCGTGCAGGGAGGCCACCGCCCCGGCCGGCGCCCGGCCCGGCCACAGCTCCTCGCACAGCGTCCCGGGAGCGACCGCGCAGCCGTCCGCGAGCAGCAGTCGCACCAGCAGCAGCCGCTGCTTGCGCCGCCCCGGGTCGAGCGCCGTGCCCGCCCGCCGTACCACCAGCGGTCCCAGCAGCCCGAAGTCGAACTCCTGCCCCACGGTCGTCGTCTCCACCGGATACCCCCCTCGACGGTGTCACCATCCGTACACGCGCGTCCCACCGGTACGCGGGCGCCCCGCTCCGGCCGTGGGCCGGGCCGGCCCGCCCGGTACGGGGAACGGTCGCGCCGGAGGCGTGGCGGCGGACGCCGTGCGGACGCCCCGCCGGGACGTCCGTACGCCCCGGTCCCGTCGCGACGGTCTGTCCGCGTCCGGGGCGGAAGGCGGCTCGGGCGGAGGGGGGCGGTGAGACCCCGTGGCCCGCCTCCGCACACCGGGGCGACCCTAGCAGGGCATCACCCAGCGTGAGGATTCCGCGGGTGGTGGGGTCCGCCGCCGCGGAGGGGCCGGGCGCGGGGGAACGTCCCGGTTCATGTCCTTCCGGACCGGACGGCGGTGAACCGGGACGCCGGTCGTCCCGTTGGGTGGGCGAATGCCGTCCACAGTGGGGAAGACCATGGTCACCGTCGAAGGAACAAGCACCGCCCGCTTCGAGCCGGTCCGGGCAGCGCTGGCAGCGCACCTGGAATCCGGTGAGGAACTGGGGGCGTCGATCGCCGTCGACGTCGACGGCGTCATGGAGGTCGACCTGTGGGGCGGGCACGCCGACGCGGCGCGGACCGCCCCGTGGCACCGGGACACGCTGGTCGGCCTGTGGTCGACCACCAAGACCCTCAGCAGCCTGGCGGCCCTCGTCCTCGTCGACCGGGGAGCGCTGGACCTCCACCGCCCGGTCGCGCACTACTGGCCCGAGTTCGCCGCCGGGGGCAAGGGGGACGTCGAGGTGCGGCACGTCCTGGCGCACACGTCGGGGCTCTCCGGCTGGCAGCGGCCCTTCACCATGGACGACCTGTACGACTGGCCGACGGCGAGCGCCCGGCTGGCGGCACAGGAGCCCTGGTGGAAGCCGGGAACCGCCTCCGGCTACCACATGCAGACCCAGGGGCAGCTCGTCGGAGAGTTCGTCCGGCGGGTCACCGGCCGCACCCTGACGGAGTTCGTCGAGACCGAGATCGCCGGACCGCTGGAGGCCGACGTCCAGATCGGCGCGCGGGAGGCCGACTGGCCGCGCGTCGCCGCGCTGGTGCCGTCGGGAGGGGCGCCCGACGTCCCGCCGGGGCTCGATCCCGCGTCGGTCTTCGTCAGGACGCTGCTCGGAAGCCCCGCCCGGGACGAGCACGTCGACACCCCGAGGTGGCGCCGCGCCGAACTCGGGGCCGTCAACGGACACGGCAACGCGCGGGGCCTGGCGCGCGCCCTCTCCGTGATCTCACGGCGCGGCGAGGCGAACGGCCTGCGGCTGCTCTCCCCGGACACCGTGGAGAAGATCTTCGACGTACAGGCCGACGGGGTCGACCTCTTCCTGGGCGTTCCCGTGCGCTGGGGCCTCGGCTACGCGCTCGCCGACCGCAGGACGATGCCCGGCATGCCCACCGGAACGATCTGCTTCTGGGCCGGCTGGGGCGGTTCGGCCGTCGTGATGGACCTCGACCGGCGCGTCACGTTCGCGTACACGATGAACCGGCTGGGCGCCGGAATCCTCGGCTCGGAGCGCACGCACGACTACATCGGACACGTCTACGAGGCCCTCGGCACCGCGAACTGAGATTTGCTCCGGTGGTCCGCCCGCCCTTGCCGGTCAATCGGTCGATCGCGCACCGGCCGCTGGGGGAAAGGGCTTTGGCGGTGGGGGGTCCCGGAGCCCTCGGACGTGCCCACGGTTTTCGGAAGACGTGCGTCGGGGCGCGCATGGGCGGGGAGTTCGGGGGCAGGCGGAGGACTGAGCGCATGGGACCGCTCTCATGCCGGGCCCGGGGTTCTTCCCCCGTACCCCGGGCCCGGCGAAGCAGGACGCGCGGTCCGCACCAGGCAGGGATGCGGACCGCGCCCCCTCCGCTCCCCTCTCCCTTCCCCTCCGCGACCGCCTTCCGGTGCCCCGCGCGTTTCGGCCGGCACCGCGTACGCCGTAGGGGGCGGGCCGTAGGGGTGGCCGGCCTGGACGTATCGGTGGACTCGAACCTCCGCGCGCTGTGGGCCGTGACTCCGTCGTCACGTCTGGTCCGAGCCCGGAAGCGGAGGCGTGTGCCCGCGCGCCCGGCCGTAAGGGCGGTAGGCGTCCCCCGGGCCGGCGTTTTCCGGACCGTCCCGACGTCCCCCGGGCCGGCCGGCCGGTGCGGCCTGCGGTCATGGCCGAGGCGGCGGGCGTAGTTCCTCACGGGGGTCTATGCACTGCATGTATAGACGGTGCGTATAGTCGGGCGTCATGGCACCGACCTCACCCACCCCGCCCGGCCCCCGCCTGCTCAAGGCGCTGGTCGTCTCGCTGATCGGCGTCGCGGCGTCCCACCTGATCCTGTCCGACACCCTCTACCTGTCGTTCAGCGCCCAGGCCGCCTCGACGCTGGGCACCGGCACCGGGTACTCCTCCGACCAGGCGTTCACCTCGGCGCTCATGAACACGTTCCTGCTGATGCCGCTGGTCCTGTGGATCGGCATGCGGATCACGGGGGAGCGGGGGGTCGGCCCGATGGTGGCGGTGGGGACCGCCGGCTGGATCACCGCCGTCGGGAACGGCATCGGCGCGATCGACGACGCCCCCGGCGCCCTCCTCCCCCTCGTGAACCTCGCCCTCGTCGTCGCCGCCGCCACCGCCGCCTCGCTGGTGCGGCGGCCCCGCCGGGCGTAGGCGCGGGTCGGCGCCGCGTGCCCTGCGGGGCTCCCGGGCCGCTCCGGAACGGGCGTTTTCCGGAACTAAAGCAAGCACGCTTGATTGTTTCTGGTGTCGCTGCCATGCTCCTCGGCGAAGGCCCGTGACCGTGACCGCCCGTCCCCCGAGGGGAGCGCACCGTGTCCGACCCCGTCGTCGTCCTCGACGACCTGCGCGACGAGAGCGAAGAACTCGACCGTCTCGTGGCGGAGTTGAGTCAGGAGCAGTGGGGTGTCCCCACTCCCGCCCCCGGCTGGACGATCGCCCACCAGATCGCGCACCTCGCCTGGACCGACCGCGCCGCCCTCCTCGCCGCCACCGACGCCGAGGCGTTCGCGGCCGAGACGGAGAAGGCGATCGCCGCTCCCGAGCGCTTCGTGGACGAGGGTGCGGAGGAGGGCGCGAAGCTGCCGCCCGCCGACCTCCTCGCCCGCTGGCGCGAGGGCCGCGAACGGCTCCAGGAGGCCCTGCGCGCGGTCCCGCCCGGTGCGCGTTTCCCCTGGTACGGCCCGCCGATGAGCGCCCCCGCCATGGCCACCGCCCGGCTGATGGAGACCTGGGCGCACGGCCAGGACGTCGCCGACGCCCTCGGTGTCGTCCGGCCGCCGACCGCCCGCCTCCGGCACGTCGCCTGGATCGGGCACCGCGCCCGCGACTACGCGTACCTCGTCCGGGGCGAGCGGCCCCCGGCCGAACCCTTCCGGGTCGAACTCGTCGCTCCGGACGGCGAGTCGTGGACGTACGGACCCGAGGACGCCGCTCAGAAGGTCACCGGCACCGCCCTCGACTTCTGCCTCCTCGTCACCCAGCGCGTCCACCGCGACGACACCGCCCTCACCGCCCACGGCCCCGACGCCGCGCACTGGCTGACCATCGCCCAGGCGTTCGCGGGCCCGGCGGGCACGGGCCGGGAGGCCGGTGCCACCTCCGGACCCCCCGCCCCCGGAGCCCCCGACTCCGCCCCCGGCGCCCCCGCCCCCGCGACTCCCACCCCCGGGACGCCCTGATGGTCCTCCGCGTCGGCAACGCCTCCGGCTTCTACGGCGACCGGTTCGACGCCGTCCGCGAGATGCTCACCGGGGGAGAGCTGGACGTCCTGACCGGCGACTACCTCGCCGAGCTGACCATGCTCATCCTCGGCCGCGACCAGCTCAAGGACCCGGCCGCCGGGTACGCGAAGACCTTCCTGCGCCAGATGGAGGAGGGCCTCGGCCTCGCCCACGAGCGCGGGGTCCGGATCGTCACCAACGCGGGCGGCCTGAACCCCGCCGGGCTGGCCGGTGCCCTGCGCGCGCTCGCCGACCGGCTCGGCCTGCCCGTACGGGTCGCGCACGTCGAGGGCGACCGCCTGCCCGCCCGGGACGGCGCCCTCGCCGCCAACGCCTACCTCGGCGGCGCCGGCATCGCCGCCTGCCTGACGGCCGGGGCCGACGTCGTCGTCACCGGCCGGGTCACCGACGCCGCCCTCGTCACCGGACCCGCGCAGTGGCACTTCGGCTGGGGCCCGGAGGAGTACGACCGGCTCGCGGGCGCCGTCGTCGCCGGGCACGTCCTGGAGTGCGGCACCCAGGCCACCGGCGGCAACTACGCCTTCTTCCGCGAGCACGACCCGCGCCTCTTCCGCCGCCCCGGCTTCCCCGTCGCCGAACTCCACGAGGACGGCTCCTCCGTCATCACCAAGCACCCCGGCACCGGTGGCCTGGTCGACGTCGGCACGGTCACGGCCCAGCTCCTCTACGAGACGGCGGGCGCCCGGTACGCGGGGCCCGACGTGACCGCGCGCCTCGACACCGTACGGCTCACGCGGGAGGCCCCCGACCGGGTCAGGGTCGAGGGGGTCCGGGGCGAGGCCCCGCCGCCCACCCTCAAGGCCGGTCTCAGCCGGCTCGGCGGCTTCCGCAACGAGGTCGTCTTCGTCCTCACCGGCCTCGACGTCGAGGCCAAGGCCGCGCTCGTGCGGGACCAGATCGAGGACGCCCTCGCGCGGGGCGGGTCCCGCCCGGCCGAGGTGCGCTGGGAGCTGGCCCGCACCGACCGGCCCGACGCGGGTACCGAGGAGACCGCGAGCGCCCTGCTGCGGCTCGTCGTCCGCGACCCCGGCCCCGACGCCGTCGGCCGAGCCCTTACGGGCGCCGCCATCGAACTGGCCCTCGCCAGCTACCCCGGCTTCCACGTCACCGCCCCGCCCGGCAGGGGCGCCCCCTACGGGGTCTTCGAGACGGCGTACGTGGACGCCGCCGAGGTCCCGCACACGGCCGTGCTCCCCGACGGGACCCGGCAGGGGATTCCCGTACCGGCCCGCACCCGCGCCCTTGAACCCGTACCCGAGCCCGAGCTTCCGGAGCCACCGGCGGAGGGGCCCGTCCGTCGCGTCCCCCTCGGCCGGATCGCCGGGGCCCGCAGCGGCGACAAGGGCGGCGACGCCAACGTGGGCGTCTGGGTCCGTACGGACGAGGAGTGGCGCTGGCTCGTCCACGCCCTCACCGTCGACCGGTTCCGCGCGCTGCTGCCCGAGACGGCGGACCTGCCCGTCACCCGGCACGTCCTGCCGAACCTGAGGGCCCTCAACTTCACCGTCGCCGGAATCCTCGGCGAGGGCGTCGCCTCCCAGGCCCGCTTCGACCCCCAGGCCAAGGCCCTCGGCGAGTGGCTCCGCTCCCGCCACGTGGACGTACCGGAGGAGCTGCTGTGACCGGCGCCCGAGGCCCCCGGAAGCTTGTCACCGCCCGAGGCCCCCGGAACGCCCTCACCGCCCGGGGCCCCCACCGGGCCGTCACCGCAGGCTCCCGCCAGGCACCCCGAGAGGAATCCCCGTGACCGTCCTCGCCTCCGCCCTCGACACCGGCGGACCCGACTACGCGGACGCCCGCGCCGCCATGCTCGACAAGCTCGCCGCCCTCGACGCCGAGCACGCCAAGGCCCTCGCGGGCGGCGGCGAGAAGTACACGGCCCGGCACCGGAAGCGCGGCAAGATGCTCGCCCGGGAGCGGATCGAACTGCTCCTCGACCCCGACAGCCCGTTCCTGGAGCTGTCGCCGCTCGCCGCCTGGGGCAGCGACTACGCCGTAGGGGCCTCCCTGATCACCGGCATCGGGGTCATCGAGGGCGTCGAGTGCCTGGTCACCGCCAACGACCCGACCGTGCGCGGCGGAGCCTCCAACCCGTGGACGCTGAAGAAGGCCCTGCGCGCCAACGAGATCGCGTACGCCAACCGCCTCCCCGTCGTCTCGCTCGTCGAGTCCGGCGGCGCCGACCTCCCCTCCCAGAAGGAGATCTTCATCCCGGGCGGGGCGCTCTTCCGCGACCTCACCCGTCTCTCCGCCGCCGGCGTCCCCACGATCGCGGTCGTCTTCGGCAACTCGACGGCCGGCGGCGCGTACGTCCCCGGCATGTCCGACCACGCCGTGATGATCAGGGAGCGGTCCAAGGTCTTCCTCGGCGGGCCGCCGCTCGTGAAGATGGCGACGGGGGAGGAGAGCGACGACGAGTCGCTGGGCGGCGCCGAGATGCACGCCCGGACCTCCGGCCTCGCCGACCACTACGCCGTGGACGAGGCCGACGCCCTGGGCCAGGCCCGCCGGATCGTCGCCCGGCTCAACCACCGCAAGGCGCACGCCGATCCGGACCCGGCCTTCGTCGAGCCGCCCCGGTACGACGAGGACGAACTCCTCGGGATCGTCCCCGGCGACCTCAAGACCCCGTTCGACCCGCGCGAGGTGATCGCCCGGATCGTGGACGGCTCGGACTTCGACGAGTTCAAACCGCTGTACGGGCCGAGCCTGGTCACCGGCTGGGCGTCCCTGCACGGCTACCCGGTCGGCGTCCTCGCCAACGCGCGGGGCGTCCTGTTCGGCCCCGAGTCGCAGAAGGCCGCGCAGTTCATCCAGCTCGCCAACCAGCGGGACATCCCGCTCGTCTTCCTCCACAACACCACCGGCTACATGGTCGGCAAGGAGTACGAGCAGAGCGGCATCATCAAGCACGGCGCGATGATGATCAACGCCGTCTCGAACTCGAAGGTCCCGCACCTGTCGGTGCTGATGGGCGCGAGCTACGGCGCCGGGCACTACGGCATGTGCGGCCGGGCCTACGACCCCCGCTTCCTCTTCGCCTGGCCCAGCGCCAAGTCCGCCGTCATGGGCCCGCAGCAGCTCGCGGGCGTCCTGTCGATCGTCGCCCGCGCGTCGGCCGCCGCCAAGGGGCAGCCGTACGACGACGAGGCCGACGCCGGTCTGCGGGCGCTCGTGGAGGCGCAGATCGAGTCCGAGTCGCTGCCGATGTTCCTCTCCGGCCGCCTCTACGACGACGGGGTCATCGACCCCCGCGACACCCGCACGGTCCTCGGACTGTGCCTTTCCGCGATCCACACGGCACCGGTCGAGGGCGCGCGCGGCGGCTTCGGCGTCTTCCGGATGTGAGGCCCCAGATGAGCTCGACGACCACCTCCACGGGCGGGGCGTTCCGCCCGATCGGCTCCGTCCTCGTCGCGAACCGGGGCGAGATCGCCTGCCGGATCTTCCGCACCTGCCGCGACCTCGGCGTCTCCACCGTCGCCGTGTACTCCGACGCGGACGCCGGCGCCCTGCACGTACGGGAGGCCGACGCGGCGGTACGGCTGCCGGGGGCGGCGCCCTCGGAGACGTACCTGCGCGGCGACCTGATCGTGGCGGCGGCGCGCGCCGCGGGCGCGGACGCCGTCCACCCCGGCTACGGCTTCCTCTCCGAGAACGCCGACTTCGCACGGGCCGTGACGGACGCCGGCCTGGTCTGGATCGGCCCGCCCCCGGCGGCGATCGAGGCGATGGCGTCGAAGACCCGCGCCAAGGAACTCCTCGGCGTCGAGCCCCTGGACCCGGCCGGGGTGACGGAGGCCGACCTGCCGGTCCTGGTGAAGGCGGCGGCGGGCGGCGGCGGCCGGGGCATGCGGATCGTACGCGAACTGGCTTCTCTGTCCGGCGCGTTGCTCTCCGCCTCGGCGGAGGCGGAGAGCGCCTTCGGGGACGGCGAGGTCTTCGTCGAGCCGTACGTGGAGAACGGGCGCCACGTCGAGGTGCAGCTCCTCTGCGACGCCCACGGCACGGCCTGGGCGCTCGGCACCCGGGACTGCTCCCTCCAGCGCCGCCACCAGAAGGTGATCGAGGAGGCCCCGGCGCCCGGCCTGTCCGCCGCCCTGGAGGCATCCCTCCTGGACACGGCCGTCCGCGCCGCCAAGGCGGTCGGCTACGTCGGCGCGGGCACCGTCGAGTTCCTCGTCGCGGACGGCCGCGCGCACTTCCTGGAGATGAACACCCGCCTCCAGGTCGAACACCCGGTGACGGAGGAGGTGTACGGGATCGACCTCGTCGCCCTCCAACTCGCCGTCGCGCAGGGGGAGAAGCTGCCGCCGGAGCCCCCGGCCCCGCGCGGCCACGCGGTCGAGGCCCGCCTCTACGCGGAGGACCCGGCCCGCGACTGGGCCCCGCAGACGGGCGTCCTGCACCGCTTCGAGGTCCCGCGCGACGGCCGGGTCCGGCTCGACACCGGATACGTCTCGGGGGACCCGGTCGGCGTCCACTACGACCCGATGCTCGCCAAGGTGACCGTCCACGCGCCCACCCGCGCCGAGGCCGTCCGCAAGCTCGCCCACACCCTGGAGCGGACCCGCGTCCACGGCCCCGTCACCAACCGGGAACTCCTCGTCGCGTCCCTGCGCCACCCGGAGTACGCGACCGCCGACGGCCTCGACACCGGCTTCTACGGCCGGAACCTGCCCGCCCTCACCACCGCCCCCGCCGGCGAGGAGCACGCGGCCGTCGCCGCCGCCCTCGCCGCCGCGTCCGCCCGCCGGGGCCGCTTCGGCGGCGGCTGGCGGAACGTCCGCTCGCAGGACGAGACGCGGACGTACGGCGACCACGAGGTCCGCTACCGGCCGACGCGGGACGGCGGGTACGAGGTCACGGCACCGGAAGGGGTACGGGTCGTGTCGGCCGCGCCGGACCGGGTGAGCCTGGAGGTGTCCGGTGTGGTCAGGCACTTCGAGGTCGCGGCGTACGGGGACGGAACGGTCCACGCGGGCCCGCACCGCCTCGCCGCCCGCCCCCGCTTCACCGGCCCCGGAGAACAGGCCGCCCCCGGCTCCCTGCTCGCCCCCATGCCCGGCACCGTCGTCCGGATCGCGGACGGCCTGGCCGCCGGCGACCGGGTCGCCGCGGGACAGCCGCTCCTCTGGCTGGAGGCCATGAAGATGGAACACCGCGTCGTCGCCCCCGCCTCCGGCACGCTCACCGCGCTCCACGCCGCCCCCGGCCGTCAGGTCGAGGTCGGCGCCCTGCTCGCCGTCGTACAGACCGAAGCACAGGAGGACCAGTCCGCATGACCAGCATGATCGAGTCCGAAGAGCTGACCGCGCTCCGCACCGCCGTCTCCGCGCTCGGCCGCCGCCACGGCCCCGGCTTCGACCGGGCCACGCTGTGGGCGGAGGCCGGGAAGCTCGGCTACCTGGGCGTGAACCTTCCCGAGGAGTACGGCGGCGGGGGCGGCGGCATCACCGAGCTGTCGGTCGTCCTGGAGGAGGCGGGCGCGTCCGGCGCGCCGCTCCTGATGATGATCGTCTCGCCCGCGATCTGCGGCACGGTCATCTCCCGCTTCGGCACGGAGGAGCAGAAGCGGGCATGGCTGCCGGGGCTCGCCGACGGCACGAGGACGATGGCCTTCGGGATCACGGAGCCCGACGCCGGATCGAACTCGCACCGCATCACCACCACGGCGACCCGCACGGAGGACGGCTGGACCCTCAACGGCCGCAAGGTCTTCGTCTCGGGCGTGGACATCGCGGACGCGACCCTCATCGTGGGCCGCACGTCGGACGCCCGCACGGGCCGGCTGAAGCCGTGCCTCTTCATCGTCCCGCGCGACGCGCCCGGCTTCGGCCGCCGTCACATAGAGATGGAACTCGCCGCGAGCGAGAAGCAGTTCGAACTGACCCTGGACGACGTGCGGCTGCCCGCCGACGCCCTGGTGGGCGACGAGGACGCGGGCCTGCTCCAGCTCTTCGCGGGGCTCAACCCGGAGCGGATCATGACGGCGGCGTTCGCGATCGGCATGGGCCGGTACGCGCTCGCGCAGGCCGTGACGTACGCGAAGGAGCGCCAGGTCTGGAAGGACCCGATCGGCGCCCACCAGGCCGTCGCGCACCCGCTGGCGCAGGCGCACATCGAGCTGGAGCTGGCCCGCCTGATGATGGCGAAGGCGGCGCAGCTCTACGACGCGGGCGACGACCTCGGTGCGGGCGAGGCCGCGAACATGGCCAAGTACGCCGCCGCCGAGGCGTGCGTGAAGGCCGTCGACCAGGCGGTCCACACCCTCGGCGGCAACGGCCTGACCAAGGAGTTCGGCCTCGCCCGCCTGATCACGGCGGCCCGGGTGGCCCGGATCGCCCCCGTCAGCCGGGAGATGATCCTCAACTACGTGTCCCACCAGACGCTGGGGCTGCCGAAGTCGTACTGAGGCACCGGCGGTCGGCCCCCGGCGGTGTCACGCCGTTCGCACACCGTCTTCGAGGCGGCGTGCGAACGGCGTGCTTCCCGGGGCGCGTTGCCGCATCGGACGTACCGGTGCCGGTGGGCTCCTTCCGTACCCCTCCCCGGGCGACCGGTGCCCGCGTCCCACTTTTCGGCAAGCGGGAGTCCGAACGTGAACATCCTGTGTACGATCTCGGCACTTCGTACACGCGGAGTTCACGCTTCCCGGGAGAGACGTACGTGTACCCACCGCCGCACACCCAGCCGTACGTCCCCGTACCCCCGCCCCCGCCGCTCCGGCGCCGGTGGCAGCACCCCGCCCTGATCGTCGTCCTGCTGGTGATCTTCCCGCCCGCGGGCATCGCCCTCACCTGGACGACCTCCTGGAGGCGGGAGCAGAAGGTCGTGGTGACCGCCCTCTCCGGCCTGTGGTTCCTGCTGCCGTTCCTCGTCCCCTCCGAGGAGAAGCCGAAGGGCGACGCGAAGGCGGAGCGACCGGTGGCCGTGACCACCGCGTCCCCGAGCCCCACCCCCACTCCGACCCCGACGCCGACCCCTTCTCCGACGCCGTCGAAGACCGAGGTCCCGGCCATGCCCTCGCTCGTCGGAGGCCCTTACGCGGGTGCCGAACAGCTCCTCGCCGCCCACCGGGGACGTACCTACGCCGCGTACAAGGACGTGACCCTCCCGGCCGACCGCGCCGCCTGGCTCGTCTGCTTCCAGCGCCCGGACGCCGGTGCGCCGGTGTCGTCCATGGTGCCGGTGGTGTACCTGACGGAACCGGGCGTCCCGTGCCCGGCCTCGCCGAACGCGACGCTCCACGAGCCGACCCCGACCCCGCCTCCGAAGCCCCGGCCCACCCCCCAGGAGCCGACCGTCGCCCCGGAGCCGGTGCGCACCCGTGCCCCGGAGCCGGAACCGGAGCCCACCCGGGACGAGGACGCCTCCTCCGGCGGTGGCGGCAACGTCTCGTACGCCAACTGCGCGGCCGTCCGCGCGGCCGGTGCCGCGCCCATCCGCCGGGGCGACCCCGGTTACAGCAGTCGCCTCGACCGCGACGGGGACGGCGTGGCCTGCGAGAACTGACGCCGTCGGAGCCCGCACGGTGGACCGGCCCCGGGGCCCCGCACCCCGGGGCCGCCGGGGAGGAGCGGGCGCCCGCGCGCACGGTAAGTGACCCCGCCCCCCCCGACCCGGTGGGACGGAGGATTCGTTTCGGTACGGCCCCGCGCTCCGGTGCGGGGCCGTACCGGTTCCCGGGCCACGCCGCTCCCGGGCCACGCCGCTCCCGGGCCCGTGCCGCTCCTGGGCCCGTGCCGCTCCTGGGCCCGTGCCGCTCCTGGGCCCGTGCCGCTCCTGGGCCCGTGCCGCTCCTGGGCCCGTGCCGCTCCCGGGGACCCGCCGGGCCGGGCCTCCCGAAATCATGCATGCGTGCTTGATTGTTCTTCGGGGTACTGACAAGGTCGCCCCAAGTCGCCGCCCCACCCGCGATCCCCGTGCTCACCTTCCACCTCCCCAGGGGGACCACCATGGTGTTCCACAGCGCGTACGAGGACGTTCCGGCCGTCTCGCTCCCCATCCACGACGCGGTCCTCGGCCGCGCCGCCCAGTACGGCGACACCCCGGCCCTCGTCGACGGGAGCGGCGGCGAGGGCGCGCTCACCCTCACGTACGCCCAGGTCGACGCCTTCCACCGGCGCGTCGCCGCCGGGCTCGCCGAAGCGGGGGTCCGCAAGGGCGACGTGCTCGCGCTGCACAGCCCCAACACCGTGCTCTTCCCCGTCGCCTTCTACGCCGCCACCCGCGCCGGGGCGGCCGTCACCACGGTCCACCCGCTCGCCACCCCCGAGGAGTTCGCCAAGCAGCTCCGCGACTCCTCCGCCCGCTGGATCGTCACCGTCTCGCCCCTGCTCCCCACCGCCCGCGCGGCGGCCGAACTCGCGGGCGGCGTACAGGAGATCCTCCTCTGCGACCAGCCGCCGGCGGGGGACGCGACCCGCTCGCTCCAGGCGTTCCTCGGCTCCACCGGGCCCGTCCCCGAGGTCGCGATCGACCCCGACGAGGACGTCGCGGCCCTCCCGTACTCCTCCGGCACCACCGGCGCCCCCAAGGGGGTGATGCTCACGCACGCCTCGATCGCCACCAACCTCGCCCAACTCGAACCCTTCATCCCGATGGGCCCCGGCGACCGGATTCTGGCGGTACTTCCCTTCTTCCACATCTACGGCCTCACGGCGCTGATGAACGCGCCCCTCCGCCAGGGCGCCACCGTCGTCGTCCAGCCCCGCTTCGAACTGGACGCCTTCCTCCGCGCCATCCAGGAGCACCGCGTCAACGGCCTGTACGTGGCCCCGCCGATCGTGCTCGCCCTCGCCAAGCACCCGACCGTCGCCGACTACGACCTGTCCTCCCTGGAGTACGTCGTCAGCGCCGCCGCCCCGCTCGACGCCGCCCTCGCCGAGGCGTGCTCGAAGCGGCTCGGCCTGCCGCCGGTCCGCCAGGCGTACGGCATGACCGAGCTGTCCCCCGGCACCCACGTCGTCCCGCTCGACGCCGTATCGCCCCCGCCCGGCACCGTCGGCAGGCTGCTGCCCTCCACCGAGATGCGCGTCCTCTCCCTGGACGACCCCGCGCGGGACGCCGCACCCGGCGAGGAGGGCGAGATCGCCATCCGGGGGCCGCAGGTCATGAAGGGCTACCTCGGCCGGCCCGACGCCACCGCCGCCATGATCGACGCCGACGGCTGGGTCCACACCGGGGACGTCGGCCGCGTGGACGAGGCCGGCTGGCTCTTCGTCGTGGACCGGGTGAAGGAACTCATCAAGTACAAGGGCTTCCAGGTCGCCCCCGCCGAACTGGAGGCGGTGCTCCTCACCCACGACGGCATCGCCGACGCCGCCGTCATCGGCGTCACCGACGCCGACGGCACCGAGATCCCCAAGGCGTTCGTCGTCCGCCGGCCCTCCGCGCCCGGCCTCACCGCCGAGGAGGTCGTCGCACACGTCGCCGCGCGCGTCTCCCCGTACAAGAAGGTCCGCGCCGTGGAGTTCATCGAGACCGTACCCCGGGCAGCGTCCGGGAAGATCCTCCGAAGGGAACTGAGGGACCGCACATGACCACACGCGTGACCACGACCGGGGAACGGGGCATCACCACCCTCACCCTGGACTCGCCCGCCACCCGCAACGCCCTCTCCGCGCCCCTCGTCGCCGAACTCTCCGACGCGCTCGCCGCCTGCGGCAAGGACCCGGCCGTACGGGCCGTCGTCCTCGCCCACTCCGGCACCACCTTCAGCGCGGGCGCGGACCTGAAGGCGCCCCCCAGCCCGTACGACTTCGTCGCCCTGCTCCGGCAGATCGTGGAGCTGCCCAAGCCCGTCGTCGGCCACGTCACCGGCCACGCGCGCGCGGGCGGCCTCGGCCTGCTCGGCGCCTGTGACGTGGTGGTGGCGGGGAAGGACGCGGACTTCGCCCTCACGGAGGTGCGGATCGGGGTCGCGCCCGCCGTCGTCTCCCTCACCCTCCTCCCGAAGCTGGAACCGCGCGCGGCGGCCCGGTACTACCTGACGGGGGAGCGGTTCGGCGTCCCCGAGGCGATCGCCATGGGCCTGGTGACGGCGGGGGACGACGCCCTCGACGGCATCCTCGACGCCCTGCGCGCGGCCTCCCCGCAGGGCCTGCGCGAGTCGAAACTGCTGGTCACCGCTAGAGTCCTGGAGACCTTCGAACGCGACGCGGAGGACCTGGTGCGCAGGTCGGCCACGCTCTTCGTCTCCGCCGAGGCGCGCGAAGGGATGACGGCCTTCCTCGAACGACGGGACCCTCCATGGCGGCTCTGACCGCGCCCAAGCAGGACAGGAGCCGCGCCACCCGGCAGCGGCTCCTGGAAGCCGCCGTGTCCTGCCTGGCCGAGCACGGCTGGGCGGGTTCGACGGTCTCGGTCGTCGCGGAACGGGCGGGCGTCTCCCGGGGCGCCGCCCAGCACCACTTCCCCACCCGCGAGGACCTCTTCACGGCCGCCGTCGAGTACGTCGCCGAGGAACGCTCCCACGCCCTGCGGGCGCTCCCCGCCGGCGACCGGGGCGCGGCCGTCGCCGCCCTCGTCGACCTCTACACCGGCCCCCTCTTCCGCGCGGCCCTCCACCTCTGGGTCGCCGCCACCGGCGAGGACCAGCTCCGCGCCCGCGTCACCGAGCTGGAGGCCCGCGTCGGCCGCGAGGCGCACCGCATCGCCGTCGAGGTGCTGGACGCCGACGAGTCGGTCCCCGGCGTCCGCGAGACCGTCCAGGGCCTCCTGGACATGGCCCGGGGCCTGGGCCTCGCGACCCTCCTCACGGACGACCGCGCCCGCCGGGAACGGGTGGTGGCCCAGTGGGCGCGGCTGCTGGACGAGGCGCTGGGCGGCTGAGACCACCGCCCGAGGGGCCGGACTCCCGGCCCTCCGGCCCTTCGGCTTTCCGGCCCCCGGCCCCTCGGCCTTCCGGCTCCCCGGCTCTCCGGCCCCCGGCCCCTCGGCCTTCCGGCTCCCCGGCTCTCCGGAATCAGACCCCGGCTCCCCGGCCCCGACGCTCCGGAACCAGACCCCCGGGATCAGCCCCCGGATCAAACCCCCGGGATCTCCCGGGCGCGGAAGGCGGCCCGCACGGCGTCTGCCGCGCCCTTCCCGTACATCCGCTCCGCCGTCGCGACCGTCGTCCGCGCCGCCGCCTCGAAGCTGGTGTCGGGCGCGAAGCCGAACTGCGCGTTCACGATGATCCGGTCGGCGGTGCGGGCGCCGAGCGCCCGCCGGACGTCGAAGAGGGCCCGGGACCAGATCTCCCCGTCGGCGTGGACCTCCCCCTCCCGGTCCGCGTACGTCTTCGTGCCGTCGAGACGGCGCAGGCAGTGCGGCGCCGCGCTGTACCCGGTGGAGTCCCAGTCGCCGACGCACGCCGGGTCGGCCTTCATCGGCCAGCCGTACTTCTGGATCGCGTGCGTGCCGACGGCCACGGCCAGGTAGTCGCCGAACGCCTCGCCGATGGCGCCGGACTCCGGGGTGGAGCCGAAGCCGGGGACCTGCGCGTGGTGCACGGCGTGGCCGTACTCGTGGACGACGACCTCGGCGTCCTCGGCGTCGTCCACCCCGCCCTTGCCGAAGCGGATCTCGGCCTTCTTGTCGGTGAAGAAGGAGTTGTCGGCGCCCCACTGGTTGAGCCGGACCGGCTGCACGCGGTCGTTGGCCCCGGGCAGCTCGGTGCCGAAGCCGAGGCCCTGGAGGTACTCCTGCGCCTCGTTGATCCAGAAGTACGCCATGACCTGCTCGAACCGGTCGTCGGAGCGGTCGTACGAGGCGGCGCCGGCGGCCTTCGCGGGCGCGCCGGTCTCGGACCGCACGCTCACCCACTTCCCGGACAGGGCGCCGCTCGCGTCGAGGTTGCGGAGGGGCGCGAGGGCGTACGCGGAGGCGGGGACGTCGCCCGCCGCGTCCTTGTGGTCGGTGAGGGTCTGGTCGCCGGTGGACTGGACGGGGTTCACCATGAAGACGCGCGCCTGGAGCGGGGTGGCGGCGGTGGCACCGGTGGTGGGCAGCAGGGCTGCGGCGGCCAGGGCGACGGCGACGGCGGCCGCCGGTCCGCGGGGCGTGCGGCGGTTCATGGACATCCTCCTGCGGGGGACTGCTGCGACGGGACGTTCGTCATGCACTCGACATGCGAGGCGGTGATCCTCGCGCACCGCCCGCCGTCCTGAACAGATCTCCGCGCCCCCGTTCCGCTGTGACGCGGACCACACGCGACGGCCGCCCGTCGCAGTACCCTGTCCCCATGCCTCCGCTCGTACGCCGCCGCCACGTGGACTTCGTCCGCGTCACGAGCATGAGCTGTCGGCGCTCCGCCTGACCTTCCGGGGTGCCGCTCCACGCCCCGGGGTCCCGCCACCGAGCCCCCAGCAGACCGGCACCCGAGGCCCCCGCCCCACCCCCGGCGGCCGCCCCGGGCACCCGTAGACCCCGTGGACACCTCATGAACAGCTCGTACTCCTCGCAGCTCCCCGTCGTGGATCTCTCCGCCGCCGACCGCGGCCCGCAGGCCCGGAGGCTGCTCCACGCCCAACTCCACTCCGCCGCCCACGACGTGGGCTTCTTCCAGCTCGTCGGGCACGGCGTGACCGAGGCCGAGACGCGGGCCCTCACCTCCGCCGTACGCGCCTTCTTCGCGCTGCCCGAGGCCGACCGGCTCGCCCTCGACATCAACGGATCGCCGCACTTCCGCGGCTACACCCGCGTCGGCGACGAACGCACCCGGGGCGCCCGCGACTGGCGCGAGCAGCTCGACATCGGTGCCGAGCGCCCCGCGCGCGCCCCCGCGCCCTGGGAGGCCCCGTACCGGTGGCTCGAAGGGCCCAACCAGTGGCCCGGGGCCCTGCCGGAGCTGCGCACCGCCGCCCTGCGCTGGATCGACCGCCTCGGCGGCGTCGCCGAGCGCCTGCTCCACGAACTGCTCGCCTCCATCGGCGCGCCCCTGGACTTCTACGACGACGCCTTCGGCCCGGACGCCCACCCGCAGCTCAAGCTGGTGCGCTACCCGGGCGGAGGGAACGACGAGGGCGACGGACAGGGCGTCGGCGCCCACAAGGACTACGGCTTCCTCACCCTGCTGCTCCAGGACCGGGTGGGCGGGCTCCAGGTCCAGCGCGAGGACGGGGAGTTCCACGACGTGCCGCCGCTGCCCGGCGCCTTCGTCGTCAACCTGGGCGAGCTGCTCGAAGTGGCCACCAACGGCTACCTGATCGCCACCAACCACCGCGTGGTCTCGCCGCCCGGGGCGACCGAACGGTTCTCCGTGCCGTTCTTCTACAACCCGCGTCTCGACGCCCGCATCGCCCCGCTGGACTTCCCGTACGCCTCCACCGCCCCCGGCGTCACGACCGACCCGGCGAACCCGCTGTTCGCGGAATACGGACAGAACGCCCTGAAGGGGAAGCTCCGCGCCCACCCGACGGTGGCGGCCCGCCACCACGCGGAGCTCCTGTCGCGCTCCGGAGGTCAGCCGGTGATGTCGGCGTAACCCTCGATGTCGCGCGGGTCCCGCCGGCCGGGACCCGTGTAGCGGGCCGAGGGACGGACCAGGCGGCCGGTGCGCTTCTGCTCCAGGATGTGCGCCGACCAGCCCGCCGTACGGGCACAGCTGAACATCGACGTGAACATGTGCGCCGGGACCTCCGCGAAGTCCAGGACGATGGCCGCCCAGAACTCGACGTTCGTCGCGAGGACGCGGTCCGGACGCCGGTTGTGCAGCTCCTCCAGGGCGGCCTTCTCCAGGGCCTCCGCGACCTCGAAGCGCGGCGCGGCCAGCTCCTTCGCGGTACGGCGGAGCACGCGCGCGCGGGGGTCCTCGGCGCGGTAGACGCGGTGGCCGAAGCCCATCAGGCGCTCGCCCTTGTCGAGGGCCTGCTTGACGTACGCCGTGGCGTCGCCCGTCCGCTCGATCTCCTCGATCATGCCGAGGACGCGGGAGGGCGCGCCGCCGTGCAGCGGGCCGGACATGGCGCCGACCGCGCCGGAGAGCGCGGCGGCCACGTCGGCGCCGGTGGAGGCGATGACGCGGGCGGTGAACGTGGAGGCGTTCATGCCGTGCTCGGCGGCCGAGGTCCAGTACGCGTCGACGGCCTTGACGTGCTTCGGGTCGGGCTCGCCGCGCCAGCGGATCATGAACCGCTCCACGATCGACTGCGCCTTGTCGATCTCGCTCTGCGGGACCATGGGCAGGCCCTGGCCGCGCGCGGACTGCGCGACGTAGGAGAGGGCCATGACGGCGGCGCGGGCGAGGTCGTCGCGGGCCTGCTCGGGCGAGATGTCGAGGAGCGGTTTGAGGCCCCAGACGGGGGCGAGCATGGCGAGCGCGGACTGCACGTCGACGCGGATGTCGCCGGAGTGGACCGGGATCGGGAACGGCTCGGCGGCGGGCAGGCCGGGGTTGAAGGCGCCGTCGACGAGCAGCCCCCACACGTTGCCGAACGAGACGTGGCCGACGAGGTCCTCGATGTCGACGCCTCGGTAGCGGAGCGCGCCGCCCTCCTTGTCGGGTTCGGCGATCTCCGTCTCGAACGCGACGACTCCCTCGAGTCCGGGTACGAAGTCGGACATCAGGCGGCTCCTCAATCGATGATCGATCAACCGAGTTGGTCGATGGCGGAAATCAACAGTCGTCCAGCCGAAGAGTCTGTCCGGTTCCCACGATGCGGGGAAGCGTGACGTCCGGCACACTCCACCGATCCGCCGGGAGAGGATTGGAACCCTCCCGAGCGGGGCAGACTGGGCCACTGACGCAGAATGGGCCCGTGACCGACGCCGTGCCCGATCCCGCGACCGTGACTCCCGATTCCGTGACCGTGACCCCCGACCTCGCGTCCGACGCCCCGGACCCCGCGACCGCGACGCCCGATCCCGGTTCCGCGGCCGGCCCCGCCTCCGCGAGCGCCTCCGCGACCGGCGCCCCGGACCCCGCCGCCATGCGCGAGCAGTACCGCACCGTGGAGCTTTCCGCGGCCGACCTCGCGCCCGGCCCGGTCGAGCAGTTCGCCCGCTGGTTCAAGGAGGCCGTGGAGAGCCCGGCGGTCCACGAGCCGAACGCGATGGTCGTCTCCACCGCGACCCCCGACGGCCGCCCGTCCTCCCGGACGGTCCTGCTGAAGCAGTACGACGGGTCCGGCTTCGTCTTCTTCACCAACTACGACTCCCGCAAGGGCCGGGAGCTGGCGGCCAATCCGTACGTCTCGCTGCTCTTCCCCTGGCACCCGATGGCCCGCCAGATCGTCGTCACGGGTCGCGCGGTCCGCGTCGGGCGCGACGAGACGGCCGCGTACTTCCGCACCCGCCCGCACGGCTCGCAGCTCGGCGCCTGGGCCAGCCCCCAGTCCTCGGTGATCGGCTCCCGCGCCGAACTGCTCGCCCGCTACGAGGAACTGGCCGCCCGCCACCCGGAGGGCGAGCGGGTCCCGGTCCCGCCGCACTGGGGCGGCGTCAGGGTCGTCCCCGACACGGTCGAGTTCTGGCAGGGCCACGAGAACCGCCTCCACGACCGCCTGCGCTACGTCCGCGAGGACGACGACACGTGGCGGGTGGAGCGCCTGGCCCCGTAGGGGAGGCGCGGGGGCCCGGAAGCTCCGTAGGGGCCCGGAAACGCGGACGACCCGTGAGCCTTGGTCCCGTCCGCCTAGGTTCGGACAGGAGCCGGCCGGACTGACCGGCGACTCACGGGTCGGGTGACTGCGTTGGTGTGCGGCAGGGAGCCTGCCGGGGTGCACAGAGTGCGACGGCAGGCGTCAGCCCGCAGTCACCTCGCTGGTCCGGTAAGAAATCACTTCCGGATCACCTCCTTTCATGCGTGACTCCTACGGTACGAACTCCGCCCGGGGTGCTCAACCGATTTATTCGGCGGCTTCTTTCCCCGTGGTTCCGGGTTCGCGCCGCCAGGCGTACGCGAACCCGTCGGCCTTCTGGAGCAGGCGCAGGTTCTCGTACGAGACGTTGAACCGGCCGAGCGGTGTGGTGACGCCGTGCCGCCCCGTACTGCGGACCGAGACGCGACCGGTATGGACACCTGCCCACCGGCCCTTCGGGACGGCGGCCCGCACGAGGTCTCCGCTCGCGAAACCCCGGTGGCGCTTCTGCCGGGGGCGCAGCAGACGCGGGAAGCCGTGGCGGTCGGGGGTGGTGCGGGCGTAGGAGCCCCGGCCGGTGGCCGTGAAGACGTACGCGCGGTCCGGGTGGCGGACCACGGCGTCACCGGCGCCGGGGCCCAGCGGCCCCACCAAGAGGGCGTCGAGCGTGTGGGTCTTCGGCAGGACCATGGCGGTGCGGTTGGCCGAGGTCAGGGTCCCCGGCCAGGTAAGCACCGGCAGGCCCGTGCCGGTGAGCAGCGCGGTGAACTGTGCCCGCGTCGTGTTCATGGCGGCCGCGTCGCCCAGGAAGGGCCGTAGCCCGCCGAGGACGCGGGCCAGGACCTCGGGTCGGCCGGCCAGGAACTCTTCGACGGGGCGAGCTGCTTTGGCCTGGTTGCAGGGGACGCAGGCGGGGAGGAGGTTGGCGGGCCGGTCGGTGCCGCCTCGGGCCCGCGCCCGGATGTGGTCGACGGTCAGCGGGACACCGGCGGCACCGCAGTACGCGCACCTCTTGTCCGGGCGGTTACGGCGGAGATCGCCGGCCGTGCGCGTCGCTTTGCTCAGGGCGGGGATGTCGAAGTGGTTCTCCTCGACGTGGATCTCGACGACGGGAGCGCAACGGCGGAGTCGGGCGACGGTCGAGCCGACCGAATCGACCCGGTGCCGCAGCGACGGGGCGAGCCAATCGGGCCGACGGGCCCGGTTGGCGAAGCGGGGAGGGCGGTACCGGAGGGCGGACCGGCGTCTGCGCCGGTATCCGGCGCGGCGCGTCATCGCCCGGTGAATCTGAGGCCCCCGGTGCCGGAGTTCGACGGCCACGAGGCCCCGGCGAACCGTGACGGTACGACCGTCCGGCGCTGTCTGCCGCCGTGTCTCGGTGAGGGCGAGTCCGGTGCCCCGGGAGCCGGGATCGATCCGCAGTTCGACGCCGGTGACCTCGGCGTCGGCGCGCAGGCGGTCCTTCAGCCGGATGGTGAAGGGAGTGTGCCGCGCCACTGCGGCCCGCCCCCGGGCCAGCAGGGCGCGGGCACGCGCGGGATGGCACGGCATGAGGGGCAACCCGTCCCGGGAGAGGACGAAGACGCGGTGACTGCCGCTCCTGACGCATGCCGGTGGGGTCTGTGTCCGTGGGGCGTCACCGCCCCTGTTCTCTGCCTGTTCGGCGTGACGCCGGCGAGCCCGGGTGCCGGGCTCACCGGGCTCCCCTCGCCCATGTTCCCGACCGGTTTCCCGCGCGGACGCGAGAGGTCCGCGAGCCGTTTCGTCCCTGCTCCCAGGGGTGTCTGCACTCGCGGATTCCAGAGCAGGCTGCTGAGGAAGCACAGCCTGGTGGGTCTTCCGGCCTGCCGGGAACGTAGTCATCGAAGGCACCCGCTTCCGATCCGACGATCATGATGACTGGGGCTGGTCACTCCGATTCCACGGGGGAGTCCGGCATGCGCCGGGGAGCGAGTGACCTCACGAGTCCGTGTGATCAGGTTAGGGACGGATCTCTGCCGGGCTGTCTCCGGGAAGAGTCGGAGTGATGTGGGCCACTCTTCTTCGGAGTGCCCGGGCGAGGTCCTCCGGGCCCGCCTCCGTCCGTTTCCGGGAGGGGCACTTCGGCCGAAGCCGGTGTGTCCCGCGTCACGTTCCAGTTGAATGGACACAAGAGGGGAGAGTGCCGGGTGAGTGCTTTCACGGGGTCCGCGAGCGGCACCGCTTCCGTCTCCGGGGCCGGGGCCGATCTGCTGGCCGCGCTGCTCGACGGGATGGACGCGGCGCTCTGCGCCTTCGACGCCGACGGGACGGTCACCCACTGGAACCGGGAGGCCGAGCGGATGCTCGGCTGGTCCGCCGGGGAGGCGGTCGGGCGGCACGGGTTCGGGGGGTGGGCGGCGCGCAGCGCGGACGCCGCGGAGACCCTCGGGCGCCTGATGGACACCATGAAGGGGACCGGGCGGCAGGTCCACGAGTTCGTCCTGCTCCGCAAGGACGGCGGGCGGGTGCTGGTGCGCAGCCAGGCGGCCGGGGTGCGCGGCGCGGACGGCGCGCCCGCCGGGGTGTACTGCGCGTTCAGCGAGGTCCACGTCCAGCTCGACCTGGAGCGTTCGGTCGCCCTGAGCGAGGCCCTGTTCGACGACGCCTCCTGGGGGGTCGTCCTGGTCGACGCCGATCTGCGCCCCGCCCTGGTCAACGCCCACGCGGCCCGTGCCTTCGGGGCCGGGCGCGCGACCCTGCTCGGGCGCCCGCTGGGCGAGGTCGTCGCGCACGGGGCCGAGGAGCTGGAGGCCGCGTTCCAGCACGTCCTGGCCGAGGGCGCGGCGCCCGCGTCCGCCGGGACGTGCGAGGTGTGGGTGACGCTGCGGACGCCCTCGGGGGAGCGGCGGCGGTGCTGGCGCAGCGGTTTCCTGCCCCTGTCCTCGCCGATGGCGGAGGCGGGGGCGGCGGCGCCGCTGGGCGTGGCCTGGCTGTTCCAGGACGTGACGGAGGAGCGGCTCGCGACGCGGGAGGCGGACCGGTTGCGGTTCCGGTGGAGCCAGCTGCACCGGGCGGGCGCGGCGGCGGCCGAGTGCGAGGACCCGGCGGAGGCGGCGGCGGTCCTGCTCGAATTCGCCCTGGCCGGGTTCGCGGACCACGCCCTGGTCGACCGGGTGCTGGGCGACCGGCGCCTGACCCGCGCCCTGGCCGTCCCGGCCACCGCCCCGGGGCCCGCTTCCCCGCCCGTGGGCGGCGGCATTCCGCTGCGGTACGGGCCGAGGCACCCGGCGTTCCAGGCGTGGGACCGCACGGGCGCGGTCCGGACGAGCGCCGGCCGTACCGCCGAGGTGTGGGCGGAGGCCCACCAGTGGCCGGGCGACGCGGCCCACGCCCTCTGCGTGGTCCTGCGCTCCCGGGGCCGGACCCTGGGCGTCCTCACCTTCCTGCGCGCCGCCTGCCGGCCGGCCTTCGAGCGGGAGGACGTGGTCTTCGCGGAGTCGGTGGCGACGGGGGTGGCGTCGGCCCTGGACCTCCGGGGCGCGGCCTGAGGACGGGCGGTACCGGCCGGGGTCCGCCGCGCCACGGGACGGGTCACCGCGGCCTCACGGGGAAGAGGCCCCCCATGAAACCGATGGACGAAGTGCCGGGCAGGAGCGTGCGGGGCGAGCGGCTGCGGCGGTACGGCGTGACCGCGGTGGCCGTGGCGGCGGCGGCCGCCGCCGGTGCCGCCGCCGTCGATCCGGACACCGCCTGGTACCGGGCGCTGCGCAAGCCCGCGTGGCAGCCGCCGCCGTGGACGTTCGGGGCGGTGTGGACGCCGCTGTACGCCTCCCTCGCGGTCGCCGGCGGGCACGCGCTGGGCCGGACGCGCGGACGCGAGCGGCGGCGGCTCGCCACGGGCCTGGGGGCGAACCTGGTCCTGAACGCCGGCTGGAACTGGCTGTTCTTCCGCCTGCGCAGCCCACGGGCCGCGCTGGCCGGAACGGCCCTGCTCGACCTCTCCAACGCCGACCTGATCCGCCGTACCGCCCGCGCCGACCCGGGGGCCGCCCGCGCCCTGGCGCCGTACGCCGCCTGGTGCGCCTTCGCCACCGCGCTCAACGCGTCCCTCGTCCGCCGCAACCCGTGACGGCGCCGGGCCCCGGGCGGGCGCACCGCCCCGGCGGGCCCCGGCGTCGGAGGCGGGTCCGGTCAGTGCCGGTAGAAGATCCGGTCCCCGTACTCCGTCATCACGCGCCCGTTCCACTCGTGGCCCCCGTCCACGTTCCCGGAGCGCAGCAGCGGCGGCTCGATGCCGCGCCGGACCAGCTCCTCGGCGGCGGCGGCCATCGTGGCCTGCATCAGGGCGCTGGTGACGACGGTGGACGCGGGCGCGAAGGGGGCTTCGATGCCGTCGTGGGCCAGCTCCGCGTCCCCGACCGCGATCCGGGAGTCGAGGACGACGTCGCAGTGGTCCTTGAGGTACGACCCCGACACGTGGCGGGACTTCGTCTCCGTCGCGTACGCCACCGACGTGACGCCGATGACGGTGAGGCCGAGCGCGCGGGCGTTCATCGCCATCTCGACGGGCAGCGCGTTGCGCCCGGAGAGGGAGATGATGATCAGGACGTCCCCGGGCCCGACGGGGGAGGAGTCGAGGACGGCGCCCGCGAGGCCGTCGACCCGCTCCAGGGCGGAGCCCAGCGTGGCCGGCATGACGTCCACGCCGACGGTGCCCGGTACGGCGAGCAGGTTCATGAGCGCCAGGCCGCCGGCCCGGTAGACGACGTCCTGCGCGGCGAGGGAGGAATGGCCCGCGCCGAACGCGAAGAGCCGGTTGCCGTTCGCGACGGCCTCCGCGATCGCGGCCCCGGCGGCGGCGATCTCGGCGGAGTCCCCGTCGCGCACCTCCTGGAGCAGGCCGATCGCGGCGTCGAAGAACTGTCCGGCCAGCTTGCTCTCGCCCATCGCGGCGGCTCCTTCTCGTCGTGGTCGCCGATCACGGTGCGGTCTGGACCATTGGTCTGTCAATACCGCCGTACCCGGCGCGGTCCGGTTGTCGGTCCGATGCGTCAGAATTGGGGCAGGGCCAGCGCACGACTCATCGAGAGGCACGTATGTCCGGACTGATCGACACAACGGAGATGTATCTCCGCACCATCCTCGAGCTCGAGGAGGAAGGTGTGGTCCCCATGCGTGCCCGGATCGCCGAGCGGCTCGACCAGAGCGGCCCCACGGTGAGCCAGACGGTGGCCAGGATGGAGCGCGACGGCCTGGTGGCCGTGGCGAGCGACCGCCACCTGGAGCTGACGGACGAGGGCCGCCGCCTCGCCACCCGCGTCATGCGCAAGCACCGGCTCGCGGAGTGCCTGCTCGTGGACGTGATCGGCCTGGAGTGGGAGCAGGTCCACGCCGAGGCGTGCCGCTGGGAGCACGTCATGAGCGAGGCCGTGGAGCGGCGGGTCCTGGAGCTGCTGCGGCACCCGACCGAGTCCCCGTACGGGAACCCGATCCCGGGCCTGGAGGAGCTGGGGGAGAAGGCGGAGGCGGAGGCGTTCCTGGACGACTCCATGGTGTCCCTCGCGGACCTGGACGCGAGCGGGGGCAAGACGGTGGTCGTGCGCCGGATCGGCGAGCCGATCCAGACGGACGCCCAGCTGATGTACACGCTGCGGCGGGCGGGCGTGCAGCCCGGTTCCGTGGTCTCGGTGACCGAGTCCCCGGGCGGTGTCCTGGTGGGCAGCAGCGGCGAGGCCGCCGAGCTGGGCGCGGAGGTCGCGGCGCACGTGTTCGTCGCGAAGCGCTAGGCCGCGGCGAGCGGCGAGCGGTACGGAGCCGTGTGAGGGGCGTCCCGCCGACCGGCGGGGCGCCCCTCTTCCCGGTTTCGGGGACAACGGCCCTCGTGCGTCCCGGTTTACGCCGGAATGGCCCCGCGCGTGCCCTTGCCGTGCCACGCTGGGCGGAGCGGCGGGAAACCGGAAAGCCGGGCAGCCGGGCAGCCGGGCAACCGGAAAGGGGTGGGGCCGTGCGGCGGACGCGTTCCGTGGTCCGCCCGCCCACCGCTCCGGCGGGCGGGCGGAGCCGGACGACAGAAGGCCCCGGCGCCTTCCGGCGCCGGGGCCTGTCCTCCCCGGTGTCGACCTGGAGCCCCGAGCTCTCAAGGTCGTTCCCGTCGGACCGTTTTTCCCCGAGCGGTCCGCCTCCCGCTCAAGATCTCCCCTCGGCGGCGGGCGTCAACCCTTGAAGGCTGTCACTCGAACGAGGGGTGTTGGGTGGCAGAAGAGTGTTTTCGAATGCGCGTTCGATATCGTGGTGGGGTTCGACGGAAAGAGGGGGGTGCCGGGGACATGGCGCGACGACTCGACGTCACCGGGGCCGACGGCGTCCGGCTGACGGCCTGGGACCACACGGCCGGACCCGCGGACCGGGCCGGGAAGCGGAACCGGAACCGGGACCGGGGCCGGAGCCGGGGGCGGAACCAGGAGCACGCCCCCGCCTCCGCTCCCGCCGTGCTCCTCCTCCACGGCCTGATGGGCCACGCGGCCCACTGGGCGGGCGCCGCGAGCCGCCTCACCGGCGGGCACCGGATCGTCGCCCTCGACCAGCGCGGGCACGGCGCCGGCGAGAAGCCCGCCGACGGCCCCTTCACGCGCGAGGCGTACGTGGCGGACGCGGCCGCCGTGGTCGAGCGGCTGGGCCTCGGCCCCGTCACCCTGGTCGGACACTCCATGGGCGCCCTGACGGCCTGGCAGCTCGCCGCCGACCGCCCGGACCTCGTCCGCGCCCTCGTCATCTGCGACATGCGGGCCTCGGCGCTCGGGGCGGCCTCGCAGCGGGCCTGGCAGGACTGGTTCCGGAGCTGGCCCGTGCCCTTCCCGTCCCTGGACGCCGCACGCCGCTGGTTCGGCGACGAGGACCCCTGGGTGGAGACCCCGAACCCGGCCCGGGGCGCCTTCTTCGCCGAGGTGATGGCCGAGCACGCGGACGGCTGGCGGCCGGTCTTCGACCCGGAACAGATGCTGGCCTCCCGCGCGACCTGGGTGTACGACGCCCACTGGGACTCGCTCGCCCGGGTCCGCTGCCCGACCCTCGTCGTCCGGGGCCTGGACGGCGAACTGGGCCGCGCCGAGGCCCAGGAGATGGTCCGGGTCCTCCCGCACGGGCAGTACGCGGAGGTCCCCGACGCCGGCCACCTCCTCCACTACGAGCACCCGGACGCGTGGTGCGAGGCCGTGGAACCGTTCCTGAACGGGGTCCTGACCCCGTAGCCCCGCACCGCCGGCGACTCCGCACCGCACGGCCCGGGGCACCGCCCCCGTCCGCGAGGCCGCCGGGTTCGTCCCCCGCCTCGGTCCGGGCGGCATCGCCGGGGTGCCGCCCCGCTGTGACCCGCCCCGGGCGATCCGCATGCGGTCGAACAGAGAGGGGAATAGCCCAGGTACGTACGTTCGCAGAGTGAGCGATTCCGGGGGGAACCATGACGGATGACCTTCCCGATGCGGCCGACCCGGCTCGCCGCACCCGGCGCCAGAAGGCAAGGGCTCGGCTGAGGCTCCATCCGATAACGATCGCCATATGGGGCTTCTTGCTGCTGGTGGTGGTGCTCGGCGTGATCGTCGGGCGCACCCACCACGACACCGGCGAGCCGTGCCCGCCCGCCAAGGTCTGTGGTTTCGTCCGTTGAACCCGCCGAACCGGCCGAGCTCCCACGGACGTCGTCCGGGTCGGGCGTCCGTGCCTCGTTGATCCGCGCTCCCGCGTCGCCCGCCGACTCCACCGGCTTCTCCGGCGCGCCCGCGAACAGGTCCCCGGACAGCCCGAGCCGACGAACCCGCTCCGGCTTGCCGATCACCGCGAACAGGCTGTCCGGCCCCGGCGCTCCCGGGTGGCCCCAAGGCCGGCGAAGAACGTCCGTTCCCCGCCCGCCGAAGCCTCCGACGCCCCGTCACCACCCTGCTCGCCGCCCGCGAGGTCCTGCGTCACGATGCGGTGTGGCTCGGCCCGTGATCGGGCGGGTAAAGCGGTGGTCGTCCGACGGGTTTCCCTGCCACGATCCGGGTGTGACCACATTGTTCCTGATGGTCGGCCTGCCGGGGGCCGGAAAGACCACGCGGGCCCGGCAGCTCGCGGCGGAGCACGGCGCGCTGCGCCTGACGCCCGACGACTGGATGATTCCCCTGTTCGGCGAGGCGGAGGCGGAGGGGAAGCGCGACGTGCTGGAGGGGCGCATGCTCTGGCTCGCCCTGGAGGCGGTCAGGCTGGGCACCAGTGTCGTCGTGGACTTCGGCTGCTGGTCACGGGACGAACGGTCCGCGATCCGTTGGCTGGTGGAGGCCGAGGAGGCGTGCTTCCGCATGGTCTACCTGCCGGTGGACGACGAGACCCAACGCGCCCGTATCGCCCGTCGCCGGGCGACCGCCCCGGAAGGGACGTTGCCGGTGTCCGAGGCCGACATCCTGTACGGGCGGGCGCACTTCGAGGAGCCCGACGCGGCGGAGCTGGAGGGTCGCAGGGCCGTCGGCCCGCCGCCCGGCCGGGCGGGCTGGCGGGAGTGGGCCGCCGACCGGTGGCCGTCGTTCGCGTGACCACCGCGGCCCAGGGCGACCCGGCCGTACCGGACGCGCCCGCACCAGACCGAAACGATCCGCCGGACACGCCCTAGTAGAAGCGGTGTCCCACGGCTTCGAGCAGGGCGACGGCGCCGACGTTGGCCAGGGCCGCCGCGAGGAGGTACCCGACGGGCGCCCGGACCCCGGTGCCGGACGGTGAGGCCAGGGTGTCGGTCGTGCTGGTCCGCCACCACACGAAGGCCGCGAGCAGGACGCCGGCGACCGGAAGCAGGACGGCCATGCCCGTGAAGTGCGGAACGGCCCCGCCGATCGCGATGATCCCGCAGACACCGAACAGCACCCCGCGCCCGTCGAAGCGGACGCCGGTACGGCCCGGCCGGTCGTGCACCAGGGTCGCCACTCCGACCAGGGCGATCACCGCGAAGGGGATTCCGGCGAACAGGCACCCCCGCCAGCCCACGTCCACCGGGAACAGCCAGAACGCCAGCAGGCCGAGCGCCGGACCGCCGCCCGCGATCGCGACGTAGGTCCCGAACGCCGTGCGGCGTTCCCCCGGGTCGGTGAAGGAGGCGGACACCAGGACCGGCGCGGACGACGAGACCAGCGCGGCGAAGGCGCCCTGCAGGGCACGGCCCGTGGTCCACACGCCGGACGAGGGCGCCAGGCCGCCGAGGACGGCGGCCGCCGCGAACCCCGCCAGACCGACCACCAGCGTTCTCCTGCCGCCCAGGAGGCTCGTGACGCGGGCGCCGAACAGCAGCAGGACGACGAAGGCCAGCGTGTAGGCGAGGGGCATGACCTGCAGGTGGACGGTGGAGGACACCTTCATGCCGTAGCGGGGGAGCGCCAGGTCGTTGTCGGCTCCCCTCCACATCATCGCCGTGTTGGAGAACGCCGCGTCGAACAGCACGACCAGCTGGGCCAGCGCGAGGGCCACCAGGCCCCACCAGCGCCGGGGAAGGGGGGCCTCCGGGTCCGGGCCGGGGAGGTGGGCGGGGGCCGTCGGGACGTACGCGGGCGGCGGGGGTGCCGTCCGGACGGGCCGGCCTCGGTCGGCCGGCCGCGCGGTGACGGCCTCGGCGGGCGTGGCGACGGCGTCGGCGGGCGCGGTGGGGGCGGGTACGGCGGGGGCGTAGTCCAGCAGGTGGGCGGCGCGGCGGCCCAGCTGGGCCAGTACCGTCCCCGGCAGCCACTCGCCGTCCTGGTCGCCCTCCGTGTACGCGGCCACCTCCCGGGGGGTGGGCCGCTCGGCCGGGTTCTTGCGCAGGCACGCGCGGACGAGTTCGACGAGCGAGTCCGGTACGCCGGTCAGGTCCGCCTCCTCCTCGGCGATCCGGAAGAGGTGCGCGTTCAGGCCGCTGTCCGTGGCGCCGAAGAGGAGGCGGCCGGTGGCGGCGTAGACGAGGAGGGCGCCCAGGCAGAACACGTCGGACGCCGGGGTGAGTTCGAGGCCGCGCACCTGTTCCGGCGACATGAAGCCGGGCGACCCGATCAGCATGCCGGTACGGGTGTGCAGACTGTCCCCGGCCAGGCTGTCCATCGCCCGCGCGATGCCGAAGTCGATGACGCGGGGGCCGTCCACGGTGACCAGCACGTTGGACGGCTTGAGGTCACGGTGGATCAGCCCCGCCCCGTGCACGGCCTCCAGGGCGAGGGCGAGGCGGTTGGCGAGGGTGCGGACGGACCGCTCGGGCAGCGGCCCGAAGTCCCGTGCCACGACGGTGGTCAGGTCGGGCCCGGGGATGTACTGGGTCGCCACCCACGGCACGGCGGCCTCGGTGTCGGCGTCCAGGACGTCCGCCGTCCAGGCCCCGCCCACCCGCCGGGCGGCGGCCACCTCGCGGGCGAACCGCCTGCGGAACTCCGGGTGCTGGGCGTGTTCGGCCTGGACGACCTTGACCGCGACCGTACGCCCCAGGTCGGAACGGCCCAGGTAGACCAGGCCCATCCCGCCCGCGCCGAGGCGTGCGATCAGGCGGTACGGACCTATGGACGAGGGGTCTTCCCCTGTCAGCTGTTCCACTGCGCTGTTCCCCCTGGATGGCTGCGGAGGCCCCACGGTAGAACAGGGGCCGATGCCACCGGAACGGATTGCCGGGGAGAAGCGGGCGGGTCGGGCCGGCCCGGCGGCGGTCCCGCCGGGCCGGCCCGCCGTCACACTCCCGAGACGAACGCGGCCCAGGCCGCCGGGGAGACCTCGAAGGAGGGGAGGCCGGTGTCCTTGGAATCGCGCACGTGGACGGTGTGGGGGCAGGTGGCGACCTCGACGCAGTTGCCGCCCTGCTCGCTGCTGTACGAGGACTTCACCCAGGTGACGGCGACCTCGACGCAGGCACCGCCTTGTTCGCTGCTGTAGGAGGACTTGATCCAGTGGAGATCGGTGCTCATAGCTCTCGTGCCACCTGTTCGATGCGTCGTGCGGATTCCTCCGGAGTGTAGGCCTGTGCCCGCAACGCGCTGTAGCGGGCGAAGACGTCTCCCACGTCCGGCTGCTCGCTGAGAAAGTACCTTCCGCCCTGTCCTTCGACGTAGACGAGTTGACTCCGGCGCCCCTCAGTTTCGAGGAGGATGAAGGGGCCGCTGAGCCCGGCATGGGTCTTCGGTCTCTCCGGCATCACCTGGATCTCGACGTTGCGCAGACCGGTCATGTCGAGAATGCGGAGGAGGTTCTTCCGGAGGACGTCCTCCCCGCCGAGCGGCTTGGTCAGTGCGGCCTGTTCCAGGACGAAGGTGACCAGCGGCTGGGGTTTGCGGAAGAACAGTTCCTGCCGATTGAGCCGTGCGGCGACACCCGCCTCTATCTCCTCGTCCTCCAGCGGCGGGACCGCCGAGTTGAAGACGGCCCGCGCGTAGTCACTCGTCTGGAGAAGCCCGGGAATCAGATGGTTCTCGTACCAGTGGATGCCCGCAGCCCTCGCCTCCTCCCACAAGTAGTCCTCGAACCACGCCGCGACACCGCTCGCCGTCACCTCCTCCGCCACCGCCAGAAGTGCACCTTGTGCACGCGTCATCTCGTCGGCGATGACGACGAAGTTGCCCTTCGCGCGGCGCTCTCCGCGCTCGATCATCGCCACCTGTGACTTGGAATATCCGGTCTCCCGGCCCAGTGCCTCCTGCGAGACGCCCGCGCGCTCGCGGTGGAAGCGCAGGAGGGCGCCGAACGCCTTCGAGGCTCCCGGGGCCTTCTTCTTCTCGTGGTTCACACCCGACCTCCCGAGTGCACAGTCCCGCACAACCCGACTGTGTCGCTGGTCACAGGAGACCACGGCCGGAAGGCTGGTCGCATGAATCTGCGCAAGACGCTTGACATCAAGCCCACTTGGGTCCCCCTGAATGGGCACGCCCTCCGGCACGCGGGTGTGCACTTCGACGCCGTGCGGATCGGCGGGTTCCTCGGTGAGGACGTGGCGTACCGCCTGATGGCGTTCACGGACTTCCGGGCGGGGCCGATCGTCCGGGAGGCGAAGGGGGCGCGGAACCTGTACTTCCTGGTTCCGCCGCGCACGGCGGCGGAGTACGCGTGGCCGGCGCCGGTGCGGGCGCTCGGCGGTGGCGGCGGGAGCGAGGCGTACGTGGGGATTCCGGCGCTGCACGGGGCGACGTGGCCGCTGGACTGGCGTTCACGGCCGACGCTCGAAGATCCGTTCGTGGAAACGGAGTTGTTGCATCAACTGGTGAAAAGTGCTGTACGGTAATCGCATCGTCACGCTCTGTGAAAAGAGCGACCCCCGAGGGTGCTGGCACACGCCTCGGGGGCCTTCACTTCTGGCCCCCATAGAAAGACCAGAAATGTTTCGTCATGTTATCGCTCCTGTCCGTTCGTACACCAAGGCCGCGAACGAAGTCGTACGCCACCGGCGCCTGAACAGCGACGCCAAGGTCCTCCTCCTCTACGTGCAGGGCCTCCCCGAGGCCGAGGCGGACAAGTCGCTCGGGGAACACGCGGACGACCTGGGGATGCGGCCCCGGGAGTACCAGCGGGCGAAGAAGGCGCTGGCGGCCGGCGGGTACCTGTACGAGTGGAAGACGCAGGACCACCGGGGCCACTGGAGCACCTCCCAGTTCCTCTCCAACATCACCCTCACGCGTGAAGAGGCGGCGGCGCTCCGGAACGGCGTACCGGCACGGGAGGGGGAGGGGACCGGCGGACCGAGTGGTGCGAACCCGGCGGTCGGTTCCCCGAGGGCGCGGTCGGTCGGTGGCCTTCCTCCAGGAGACGAAGACTGGGGGAAGACCTTCTCCCACCCACCCACCGAAGAGCCGTCGGCCGAAGAGCCGTCGGCCGAAGAGCCGCCGATCGAGGAGCCGTCGGCCGAAGAGCCACCGGTCGAGAAGCCACCGGTCGAGAAGCCGTCGGTCGAGGAGCCGTCGGTCGAGGAGCCGTCGGTCGAGGAGCCGTCGGCCGGGCCCGAAGTGGAAACAGCGGAGCGCCTGTTGCTCTCCCTCCGGCACGAGAGCCGGGAGCTGCTGCTCGGCGTCCGGGAGGCCCGGGGGCTCGCCGGGGCGGCGGCGGAGTGGCTGCGGCGCGGCGTCTCCGTGGCGGAGCTGCGCCACGCCCTGACGGCCCATCTGCCCGCCGGGGGCGTCCGGTCGGCGGCGGGATTCCTGCGCCACCGCCTGACGGAGAAGCTTCCGGCCCCGGTGCCCCGCCCCGAGCGGCCGGAAGGGACGCCCGCCGCTTCCGCCACGGTCCGCGTCCGGAGTGAGATCGTCCTCTGCGAGGGGCCGGGCAGCGACCACACCTTCCGCCGGGTCGGCGACGAGACCCACTGCGGCCCCTGCCGCCGGGAGGCGGCCCGGCGGCAGTACGCCCACCGCCACCCGGAACCGGACGGCAAGCCGGTGTCCTGGCGCGACCGCTTCGGGGAGTACGCCCGTGGGGCCGTCTCCTGAACCGCGCGCCGTCCGCGCCCCGGGACCGTCGGGACCGGCGCCGAGTCGGGGGACCGTCAGGAGCCCCGCAGGGCCCCCGCCCGGCGCACGGCCACGAATCGGTCACGACTCCCGGGGCCCGTACGGGACGTGTGCCTCCGCACCGCAGGATGAACGGCATGCGCCGTGACCCCGCCCGTACCGCCGCCACCGCCGCCGTCCTCCTGCTCGCCGTCCTCCTCGGCGGCTGCGCCGACCCCGCCGACGACCCGCGCGTCTCCGGCGGGCCGCGTGCCTCCGGTACGCCCGGTGGCGGGGGCATGCGGTACTGCCCGGGCCCCGAGGAGCCGCCGCTCCCCACGCCCGTGCCGTGCGTCTCCCAGGACCCCGCCCAGAAGTACGCGGAGAACCACGCCTACCGGCGCGAACAGGAGCTCACCGCCGAGGAGCGGGCCGGGGCGCGGGAGAAGGCGGACGCGCTCGGCAGGGCCCTGAAGGGTCTGGTGGGGAAGCCGGGCGGGGAGGCCGACGTGCGTGCCGCCGCCGCTGCCGCGCTCGGACTCGCGCCTGGGGACCTCGAGTACCGGCAGGGCGCCTCCGGCAAGGTCCTCCGGAACGTCCTCGTCGGTGGCGGCCGCGGCAAGGTCTGCGTCAACGGCGGCATCGGTGACACGGGCGACGTCACCGCGGAGGTCGCCGGCCGCACCATGGACGGCACCTGCCTGCCGGGGCTGGGCGGCCACTGACCGCACGCGGTACGGCGGCCCGCCCCCGGAGGGACGGACCGCCGCCACGCGCGTACGGACGGGGTTACCCCTTGCTCACCGCCGTCAGGATCTCCGGCAGCCGGTCCGCCGCGCGCGGGGCCGCCAGTTTGAGGCCCGCCCGGACCAGGAAGGCGCCGTAGAGGACGCCGGCCGGGAGCAGGAGCCAGAGGAGGGAGTGCCGGTCGGTGAGGTGGCAGTACAGCGCCGCGCCGATCAGCGGGGCGCACAGCAGCGCGGCCGCGAACATGCCGCCGAAGATCGAGATCCAGGCCAGCCCCGCCTGCCCCGGAGCCACGTTCTTGTAGCCGCTGTCCTGGGGGATCGTGTACGGGAAGAGCGCCGAGGCCACCGCGCCCGTCCCCAGCATCGCGCCGAGCAGCCCGAGCGCCAGGCCCAGCGCCTCCGGCAGGCGCGACCAGTCGCCCAGGAAGGCGGTCGTCAGGACCGTGGCGAGGATCGAGTACGGCAGGGTGACGGCGAGCATCGCGAGCGCCCGCGCCCGGAGTTCGGCGTAGGCGTCGGCCTTCGTCGAGATCGTCTGCGCCACCATCCAGAACGCCGACGAGTCCTGGCCGAACTGGTTGTACATCAGCGAGCCGAGCATGCCGGAGGCGAAGCAGGCCCAGTAGATCGAGCCCGCTCCCTGGACCGCGTTGAAGACCGGCACGATCAGGCCGAGGGCCAGCGAGGTCACCCAGGCCGCCTTCGTCTTCGGGTCCCGCCACGCGTACCGCAGGGTGCGCTCCATGGCCGCGCCCGTGCGGCCCGCCGGCAGGACCCGGCCGAGGAACCCCGTACCGCCGTCCTCGCGCCCGGCCGACGGGGCCGCGCCGATCGTGGAGCCGTCCGGCTCGACCATCAGCCGCTCCAGGCTCCGCCGCCACCAGTGCACGAGCGCCGCGAGGCCCGCCGCCGTGATCAGCAGCCGGGCCGCCGCCACCGCGTACGAGCCCTCGCTCGCCGCCTCCACCGCGCCGATCGCCGAGGCGGGCGGCAGCCAGCCGACGACGGACACGGCCGGCGCGATCGAGTCGAGGCCGCCGGGCTGCCCGAGGCGCTGGGCGGCGAAGTTCACGACCTGCATGCCGACCGCGATGACCAGGCCGCTCAGCAGTGCCAGATCGCGCCCCTTGCGGGAGGTGAGGAGGCGGATGTTGGCGGCGGCCACGGCCCGCGACAGCGCCACGCACGCGACCGTCACCAGCGGTACGGCGATCACGGCGGCGACCGTTCCGGCCGCGCCGTGCGCCACGGACAGCGCCGCCCCGAACACCACGAAGAGGGTCAGCACGGGGCCGATGCCCACCAGCGAGGCCACCAGCAGGGCCCGGATCAGCGGGCGCGGCAGGAGGGGCAGCATCACCAGGCGCGACGGGTCCAGGGTCTCGTCGCCACTCGGCACGAACAGCGGCACCATCGCCCACGCGAGCGCGAAGATCCCGGTGAGGAGCACCGCGACCGTGCCGGCGGCGGTGCTGCCCCGGAGCGCGACGAAGGCGAGCACGATCCCCGCCGCGAGGAGCAGGGCGAAGACGCCGGAGGCGACGTACGCGGTGGTCCGGCCGCCCGACTGCCGCAGCCCGTTGCGCAGGAGGGAGAGCTTGAGCCGTACGAAGACGGAGGTGAGGGAGGGGGCGTCCCCGGAGGGCGCGGCGGGGACGGGAGCGGGGGCGGGGGACGTCGGGGTGGTGGGGGCGCTCATCACCGGGCCCCGTCCGTCGTGTCCGTGTCCGTACCCGTACCTGTAGCCGTACCCCTAGTCGTACTCGCGCCCGCGCCCGCGCCCGCGCCCGTGCCCGTGCCCGTACTCGCGCCCGCGTCCGCCGTGCCCGTGCCGTCCCCGGTGCTTCCCGTACGGCCGCCACCGCTGCCGCCGCCACCACCCAGCCAGTCCAGGGAGTCCCCCGCCGCGTCGCGCCCGTTCGCGCCCACCAGTTCCAGGAACGCCGCCTGGAGCGAGGGCGCGGTGCCGCGCACCTCGGCCAGGGGGCCCTGGGCCCGGATGCGGCCCGCCGCCATCACGGCGACCCAGTCGCAGAGCGACTCGACCAGCTCCATGACGTGACTGGAGAAGACGACGGTCGCGCCGGACGCGGTGTAGCGCTCCAGGACGCCCCGGATGGTCTGCGCGGAGACCGGGTCGACGCCCTCGAAGGGCTCGTCGAGGAAGAGGACCTCGGGGTTGTGCAGGAGCGCCGCCGCGAGCCCGATCTTCTTCCGCATGCCGGTCGAGTAGTCCACCACCAGCTTGTGCTGCGAGCCGGACAGGCCGAGCACGTCCAGGAGCTGGGCGGCGCGCTTGTCCACCTCGGCGCCCGGAAGCCCCCGCAGGCGGCCGGTGTAGGCGAGGAGTTCGCGGCCCGACAGGCGCTCGAAGAGCCGCAGGCCCTCCGGGAGGATGCCGATGCGGGCCTTGACCCGGGCCACCGATTCGGGACCGGCCCACACGTCGTGCCCGGCGACCAGGACGCGTCCCGTGTCGGGCCGCAGCAGGCCGGTGATCATGGAGAGGGTGGTGGTCTTCCCCGCCCCGTTGGGGCCCACGAGCCCGATGAACTTCCCGGCGGGCAGGACGAGATCGATCCCGTGCACCGCCACCTGCTCGCCGAAGCGCTTCCACAGCCCCTCGACGCGCACCGCGGGCTCCCCGCCGTCCCCCCGCGCGGTGTCCGCCGTCCCGAACGCTTTCCCGGATGCCTGGTCGGGCATGTTCCGTCAACCCCTCGTTCGTCCCCGTGACTTACGGGCCCCACCCTAAGGGCGGCCCTTCCGGGGGCCTCGGGGGCCTCGGGGGCCTCGGGATCTCGGGATCTCGGGATCTCGTAGGCTCCGGGAACTTCGGGGACTCCGGAGGCCGGACGGCCCCGGACCCGGGACCGAAAAACGGTCTCTCCCGTTCCTCTTCCCTTGCGGGGCAAGGAAGTTGGAGGATGCGCCCATGAGTGAACCTGCGGCCGAGCCGCCCGCCGACGCGGCGATCGCGTACCTCACGGCGCTCCAGGGGAGACTGGCGGCCGACGGCTGCACGGTGATCCCGACGCGCTGGAACGGACGCCAGGTGGTCACCGGCTTCCGTGCCGACCGCAAGGCCCGCTGGTTCGGGACGAAGGCCGAGCTGTCCGTCTTCGCGGCCGCCGTCCCCGTGATCGACGCGGCCGTCCTGGCGGAGTTCACCGAGTGGTCCATGCGCTACGCCAAGAGCCTGCGCGGAGGCATACCCGGTGCCCGCAACGCGGCCCTGGTGCTCCCCGCCCTGGTGAGCGCGCGGGTCCGGCCCGAGGCGGCCCGGTGGGCCGCCCAGGACGCCCGGCTCCTCGACGCGACGCTGATCGGCCGCCCCCTCGCGGTCGAGACCGCCCCCGACGCCGTACGGACCACGATGTACCGGGGCCGGACCGCCTGGGGCGGCATGTTCACGGGCCACGTGCTGGAGAAGGCCGCCCTGTACTTCCCGTGAGGCCCCGGCGGGCCCCCGGGGCGGGGCCGGCCGGCGGGGGCGCGCCGACCGGCGGACCCGCCCGGGTCCGGGACCGGGTTCGGGTCCGGGTTGGGGACCGGGTCCGGGTTGGGGACCGGGTCCGAGACCGGGCGGCCCCCGGGTCACCGCGTGCGGGACCTCGTCTCCGCCGCCTCCCGCCCGCACGCGTACGCGAGGGCGCTGATCAGCTCCTCCGCGTCGGGCAGCCAGCGGTTCGCCGGGGTGGGGCGGTGCGCCCACTGCACGGCGCCCCGGCCGCCCACCCGGGTGGGCGGGGCCGCCACGTAGTGCCCCTCGCCGCGCGTGGTGAGGTCGAGGGAGGCCGGGACCCAGCCAAGCCCGCGGACCAGGTCCGGGACCTTGGCGGCGGCACCGGGCAGGACGAAGAAGTACATCCGGCGGTCCGGGGAGCGGGTCACCGGACCGAGCCCCAGCTCCATGCGCTCCATGCGGGCGAGCGCGAGGAAGCCCGCCGACTCGGGGACCTCGATCGCGTCGAAGGAGCGGCCCGTCGGCAGCAGGATCGCGGCCCCGGGGTGCTTCGACCACATCCGCCGGGCGCCCGCGCCGCTGCCGGTCGCCAGGGTCGACCAGTCGGGCCGGACCGCGTGGGCGCCGGGCAGGGCGCAGTCGTCCGCGCCGCACGAGCAGCGCTCCCGGCCCTCGGCGGCCTCCAGCCAGGTGCCGGGGAACACGTCCCAGTGCCTCTCTTCCGCGTACCGCACGGCACTGTCCAGCAGCGTCTCGCCGCGCTGCTGGGGGATCTGGGGGGCCTGTACGGCTTCCGTGACTCCGAAGGTCTTTTCCACGATGAACACAACTTCTCCCGCCATCCGGGGTTACGGGCGCGGCGGAGGAGCGGGGCGGGGCGACGGCTCCGCACACGGGGCGCACCGGTGCACGGGCGGGGGCGCGCGGAGGGGGCGGAGAGGCGGGGCGGGTACGCACCGGTGGGGGCGTCGGAGAGGGCCCGTGGCCGGCGTGTCCGGTTTCGCGTGTTCGCATCGGCATTGACCGGATATTCGCCGGGCAGTGATCCCTTCTCATCGATCGCCGCACGGCTTCAGGGAGTACTCATGGCAGCCAGGCCACTCATTCCGCGCCAGGTCAACGAACGGCTCCAGGCGCTCATCCAGGAGGCGGGCTGCTCCAACGCCGGCCTCGCCCGCAGGGTCAACACGGTCGGCGCGGAGCGCGGCCTCGACCTGCGGTACGACAAGACGTCCGTGGCGCGCTGGCTGCGCGGGCAGCAGCCACGCGGCCGGGCGCCCGGGATCGTCGCGGAGGCGCTCAGCCGCAAGCTGGGACGCACGGTCACGGTCGACGAGGTCGGCATGGCCGGCGGCCGGAACCTCGCGGCGGGCGTGGGCCTCCGGTTCGCGCCGACCGTGCCCGGGGCGATCGAGCAGGTCTGCGAACTGTGGCGCAGCGACGTGGGGAACCGGGACTTCCTGTCCGGCTCGGCGGTGGTCTCCTCCGCCCTGGTCGAACCGAGCCGGGACTGGCTGATCACCGGCCCGGACAGCCACGTCGCCCGCACCGCGGGCGCCCGCGTCGGCGTCTCGGACGTGGCGGCGGTGCGGGAGACGACGGCCTCCCTGGTGGACCTCGACCGGCGCTTCGGCAGCGGGCACGTGCGCCCGGTGGTGGTCCACTACCTGGACAGCGTGGTGGCGGGGATGCTGTCCGGCTCGTACCGGGAGGCGGTGGGAAGACAGCTCTTCGGGGCGGCCGCCCGGCTGACCGAACTCGCCGGGTACATGGCGGTGGACACGGGGGAACCGGGCCTCGCCCAGCGGTACTACATCCAGGCGCTGCGGCTCGCGCAGGCGGCCGGGGACCGGGGGTACGGCGGCTACGTGCTCGCCGCCTCGATGAGCCACCTCGCCGCGCAGCTCGGAAACCCCCGGGAGATCGCCCAGTTGGCGCGGGCGGCGCAGGAGGGGGCGCGCGGGAAGGTGCCGCCCCGGGCGGAGGCGATGTTCCTCGCGGCGGAGGCGCGCGGGCACGCGCTGATGGGCGACGTCCGCGCCTTCGAGGCGGCGGCGGGCGGCGCCGCGCGGGCCCTGGAGCGGGCCGACCCGGAGGCGGGGGACGAGCCCGCGTGGATCACCCACTTCGACGGGGCGTACCTGGCCGACGAGATGGCCCACTGCTACCGGGACCTGGGGCGCGCGCGGGAGGCGGCGCGCGCGGCGGAGGAGTCGATCGCCGGGCATCCGGCGACGCGGACGCGGCGGCGGGCGATCGGCCTCGCCCTCCTCGCCTCGGCGCAGGTCCAGCAGCGGGAGGTGGAGCAGGCGTGCCGGACGGGCGCGCGGGCGCTCGAACTCCTGGGGACGCTGCGCTCGTCGAGGGGCGCGGAGTACCTGGAGGACCTGAAGGAGCGCCTGGAACCGTACGCGGCGGAGCCGGCGGTACGGGAGTTCGGGGTGCGGATGGAGCTGTCCGTGGCGTAGGCGGATCGCCCCGGGGGCGGGGTCGCGGCCGGCGGACGGAGCGTCCGCGGCGACGGCCGTGGGGGTGCGGCCGCCGGGGAACTCCCCGCGCCCGCCCCGCCCTCGGGAGACGCTTGCCGAGAACCAATGCGCACAGGTACAGGTCCCCGGTCGGAGGTAACCTTGATGTAGAAGCAACGGGCGACGGCGGCCGCCCCTCCCGAAAAGGCGCCGTGCGGTACGCGTCGGGGGTTCCGGAAATCCCTGACCGCGAAGGGGGCCGGGGGAATCGTGGCCGCCTCGTGGCGTTGGGTCCTTTCTCCAGCCAAGGTGATCTCCATGGCTAACAAAGAGGCGCAGCATCTGCTCGGCCTGCGGCGAAGCCGTGAGTCAGAGCTCGAGTTCCACGAAGGCACGCGTGAGGAACTGACGGACCTCGTCGCCGAGGTCGACGGGGAAACGGCCGCGCGCATGCGTACGGCAGACGAGCGCGTGAGCGCCGTGAGGTCGCTGAGCGACCCGAATGAAATCGTCGAGTACTACAAGGTGCAGGCGGCCAAGGCGTCGGCGGACGAGATCCTCATGCGCGAGCTGTCGAACAAGTCCCCGGAAGAGCAACAGGCCATCGTGGACCGGTGGCACGGCCTGACGGATTTCGGTACGTGCATCATCTACCACGGCTACAGCTTCGCCGGCCGGGGAGTGCCGTTCAGTATCACGTGGCCCAACTTCAACTGGTGGCCGTACGACTGTAATGACGCGGGGTCCTCCGTCAAGGCATGGGGCGTGAACGTTCTCTGGGAACACTCCTACTACAGGGGCAGGTCCGTCACGCTCGCCGGTTTCCCGTACGCCGAATTCCCCGACCTCAGGGACTTCGGCTTCGACAACCTCACCAGCTCCGTCGTGTGCGTGGGGTGACCGGCCGGCGGGCGAACCCGCACGCGTCCGCCGGCTCCGTGAAGCCGCCCGTCCGCCCGCGTGAACCAGTTGTGTAACCGGTCTCACACGTGTGTGCGGAGCTCCAGGCCCACCCGGTAGCGTGAACCGACGATTCCGTAGGTCCATCAGTAGGAGTCCCGGTGACGCAGAACGGACAGGGTCCGGAGCCGCAATACCCGGCGGTGCCCCCCGCGCACGACGGTGCCCCCGGGGGAGCACGGCCGTGGGACGGCGCCTGGGGCTCCGCCGACGGCCGGCCGGGCGGGCAGCCGCTGCCTCCGGAGGCGGCACCGGGCTCCGCCGACATGCAGTCCACCCAGTACCTCCCGCCGGTCCGGGACCCGCAGCCGGGGTACGGCTACCCGCCCCCGGCCGACGCCGACATGCAGGCGACCCAGCACATCGCGCCGGTGCCGGGCGGGATGCCGCCGGTCCAGGGCTCGCGGCCGGGGTACGGCTACCCGCCCCCGGCCGACGCCGACATGCAGGCCACGCAGCACATCGCGCCGGTGCCGCCGCGGCGGGACGGGGGCGACTCGACCCAGTTCCTGGGCACGGGCTCGCTCCCGCACCAGGGCCGGGGCGGTCACGAGGGCCAAGACGGTCACGGCGGTCACGGTCCCGGCGGCCCCGCCGGGGCCTCGGACGCGACCCGGTACATCACCCCCATACCCCCGGCCGAGCCCGGGGAGCGGCAGCCGCCCGCCGAGTTCGACAGCCTGTTCCGTACGGAGGCCCCCCGCGCCCCGCAGGGCCACCAGGCGCCGCCCCCGGCCCCCGCTCCGTACCAGCAGCCCCCGCAGCACCACTACCAGCAGCCTCCGCAGCACCAGCCGCCGCAGCCCCCGCAGCAGTACGGCTACCAGGACGCCTACTACGACGACGAGGAGCCCGCGCCGCGCCGCAAGTCGCCGGTCGCGCTGATCGCCGCCGTCGTCGTCGGCTGCGCGGCCGTGGGCCTCGGCGCCGGGGCGCTGCTCAGCGGCGGGGGCGAGGAGAAGACCTCCGGGACGGGCGGGAAGCCGGTGGCCGGTTCCGTGGCGCCCTCCACCGGGGGGCGGACCGAGAAGTCGGCGGACCCGGCCGACCCGGCGGAGCCGCAGGCGCGGGAGCTGAGCAGGCTGCTCGCGACCAGCAGCGACAGCCGTGACACGGTGATCAGTTCGGTCGAGTCCATCAAGCAGTGCAAGAACCTGGACAAGGCCGCCTCGGACCTCCGGGGCGCCGCCGAGCAGCGCCGGAGCCTGGTCACCAAGCTCCAGTCGCTGTCGGTCGACAAGATCCCGGACAACACCACCCTGACCGCCGCGCTCACCGAGGCGTGGAAGGCGTCGGCCGCCGCCGACGACCACTACGCGGCCTGGGCCGACCAGATGAAGTCGGACAAGGCGTGCAAGGGCGGCAAGGCCCGCTCCACCAACCAGCTCTCCGCGGCGAACGCCAAGAGCGGCGAGGCGACCCGGGCCAAGCGCAGGGCGTCCGGGCTGTGGAACCCGACCGCCGAGAAGTACGGACTGGAGAAGCGGTCCCCCACCCAGCTCTGAGCGCCGCCCCGCCGGTCGGGGCGGAGGCCGGCGGACCGGGACGGGCGGACCGGCTCGTCCGGCTCCGCCCCGGTGCGCCGGGGGTCTCGTCGTGCGGGTCAGGCGAGGGAGGTGAACTTGGTGCCCTCACCGGTGTACAGGGGCGTCGCCTGGCGGGTGAACACCGAGCTCCACACGCCCGTCGAGCGGTAGACGTACGTGCCGGTCGCCCCGTACGCGACCAGGTCGGGGCGGCCGTCGTTGTCGAGGTCGCCCGCGCCGACGAGCTGGGAGAAGGCGTTCCAGCCGCCGCCGACGCGGATGCGGGGGGCGAAGGTGCCGTCGCCCTTGCCGAGGTAGAGCCAGAGGACGCCGTCCTTGTCACGGGCGACGAGGTCGCCCGCGGACGCGCCCGCGATGTCGCCGGTGGCGGTGATCTGGTTGTACGCCCCCCAGCCGCCGCCGACCCTGACGCGGGGCGCGAAGGGCGCGGACCAGTTGCCGGTGCCCTTGTAGAGCCAGAGGACGCCGGCGGTGTCGGTGGCGAGGAGGTCGGACCGGCCGTCGCCGTTCAGGTCGCTGCCGCCGGTGATCTTGTTGTAGGCGCCCCAGCCGCCGCCGATCCGGGTGCGGGGCGCGAAGGTGCCGTCGCCCTTGCCGAGGTAGCTCCAGAGGACGCCGGAGCCGTCGAGGCCGACCAGGTCGCCGTGGACGGCGCCGCCGGTGTTCCCGACGGCCTCGATCTGCTGGTACGCGTTCCAGCCGGAGCCGACCGGGCTCCGCCGGGCCGTCTTGACCTGCCCGTTCACCGGCCGGTCGCGCAGGTCGTCACGCCACAGCACGCCGGCGGCGTCCCGGGCGAGGAGGTCGGTGGAGCCGTTGTTCGTGAAGTCGTGCGGGTTGGGCGTCCGGCCGAGTTCCATGCGCCGGGTGTCCCGGACGGTCTCGCCGATGCCGTCGACCTGCGTGGCCTCCATCGCGACCGTGTACGTGCCGTTCGGCGCGTCGTCGGTGTGGGGTGTGTCGGGTCCGAAGACCTCGCCGGCCCAGTCGAAGGAGAAGCGGGAGGTGCCGTTCGTGACGGGACCGAGGTGCTGGCGGAAGACCTTGCCCGTCGCCGTGTGGGTGAGCGTCACGTCCACGGTGGCGTCGGGGCGCGACAGCGTCCACCCCAGCGCCACCTTTCCGCCGCTCCTGTCGAGGTCGACCGTCGCGGGGACGTGCGACTGCACGACGGCCGGCGGGGCGCCGAGATCCATGTCCGCGATCCTGGTGACGGCCAGGTCGCCGTTCTCCGCGTTCCCCAGCCGGAACAGGCCGCGGGTGCCGTCGGGCCGCTCGCCGCTGACCACGGAAGTGCCGTCGCCCGCGGCCGCCAGACCGGTCGTACCGGACGCGTTGGTGACGGGGCGGCTGTCGCCGGAGGACAGGGAGTAGGCCCTGACGCCCGCCCCCGGGTTCCCGAGGATCAGCCAGTCACCCGCGAGCGCGGTGAGGTCGGTCTCCGCGGAACTGAGGATCTTCGTGGTCCGCGTCGGATTCGGGCCGCGCGAGACCGCCGTGAGGGTGATCGCGGTGCCCTTGCGCTCGTACCAGCCCACGTACGACTCGGAGAACAGCAGGTGGCTGAAGTCGATGCCGCCCTCGAGGGCGCCGTACGTGAGGACGACGGTTCGGGAGGCGAGGTCGATGACGGACCGGCCGCCGGCCGTCGGGTCGCTCTTGCCGGCCATGTGGCCGACGAGGACCTGCCCGTTCACGATCGGCGCGTCGCTCCAGAAGTGCTGGGCGTGGGCGGGCAGGCCGGTCACCGGCTCGGTGTCGAGCGCGGCGCCGTTCCTGGTCACCACGAGCAGCTCCGCCTCGCCGTCACCCTTCTGCACCTGCGCGAGGACGCTCGTCGGGCCGAGGACGGTCACGTAGGAGGCGTTCAGGGAGGAGAGGTCGATGGTCACGCCCGGGGCGGCCGGGTCGGCCATGTTCCGCAGGGTGACCGCGCGCATGTCACGGGCGGACGGCGTGTCGCCGACGACGAGCACGTCGCCGCCGGCCGAGGCCCACCCGCCGTCGGCCGGTACCGTGACCGGGGTCGGCGTCCCGCCGTCGTACGGGGTCCAGAGCAGTGTCGAGGCGTCGGCGCCGGACGGGAACCGGTCGTGCGTGAGGAAGCCCGAGGGACCGGTGGCCAGGACCTGGGCGCCCGTCGGGAAGACGGGCAGGGCACCGGTCTCGGCGGCCGCCCGGACGGCGGGTGCCGCGAAGACCGCCGGTGCCGTCGCCAGGGTGCCCGCGCCGAGGGCCGTGACGGCGAGGACCGCCGTGACGGCCGGGGCGAGACGGGTGCGGGTGGTGCGGAATGGCAAAGTGAACCCCTCTGAGGACGGTGGGCACGGGAGTGCCGCGCCCGATCGGACTCGTGGGCGGGGGGAATGGTTGTGCGAGGATGCGGCTTCTTCCTGAACGCACCTGAACGCACCTGAGCGGGTACCGGCGGTGATCACCGTTCGGTGCGGCGGAAGGCGTCGCGGGGAGTATCCCCGGCCCCCCCCGCGAGACGGGAAGGGAGCTCAGGAGGCGCCGAGGACGGTCGCGCCGACGTCGACGAAGCCGGGCCGCTGCGCCACGAGGCGCCCCTGCCGGACCACCTGGAAGGTCACCTCGTGGTTGACGATCCGGGGGAAGCCCGGGGCGCCGAGCAGGTCCTCGTACTTCCAGCGCAGGGTGGGGGTGAGGCCCCCGGTGTCGATCCGTTCGCCCCGGTCGAGGGCGCGGGAGACGTGCTCGGCCGTGACGCGGTCCCGGTCCAGGCCCTCGACGACCTCCTTGAGGACCGTGTAGGCGATCCAGGTGGTCTGGACGCCCGGGTCGGCCGGATCGACCCGGTTGTCCACGAACGCGTGCTCCTTCACGACCTCGCGCATCGGCGCCCATCTCCGGTCGTCCGCCTCCGGGTACCAGCCGGTGACGAGCGCGCCCTCGAAGGGGCCGCGGGCGCCCCCGGTGCTGTCGATCACGGGCTGGCCGACGCTGCCGAGGATCGAGGAGATCCGCACGTCACCGCCCCTCGCGCGCTCCTCCTCGGGGAGGCGGCGGAAGGAGTCGAAGAAGATCTGGGTGCGTTCGCCGAGCACGGCGGTCACGCAGCCCCTCCCGTCCCCGTCCCCGCCCCCGGCCGCGGCGCGGGCCCGCCCGGCCTGCCGGGTGTACTCGGCGGCGTCCTCGGCGGCCGGGATGTCGACGGCGCCGCGGTGGCGCGCCCCGCGCAGCCCGGCGTCGAGCAGGTCGGGGAACCTGTCCCCGGCGAGGGTGTCGGGCCGGACGAGGGAGACCTTGTCGCAGACCTCCGCCAGCTGCCGGCCGTGTCCCGCGACGAGGGTGGCCTGACCGCCGTTGACGGGGTACGAGAGCGGGCTGGTGAACTCGTCCTCCGTGATGCCGTACCCGCCGATGTACGGGATTCCGGCCGCTTCGAGGGGGGCCATGAAGGCCCGGCCGTTCTGGCTGTACGAGCCGACGACGGCGACCGCGTTCTCGCGGACGGCCCGGCGGGCGCAGGCGGCGGCCCCCGCGGAGGTGTTCTGCTCGTTGCAGGTGAGGACGCGCAGCTCGTGGCCGTCGATGCCGCCGCGGGAGTTGACCCACCGGGCGTACGCCTGCGCCATGGCGGGCATGCCGGGCATGTTGGTCGCCCGGGTCCGGTCGGGGGCCCAGGTCATCACGGTGACGGGCTCCCTGGAGCCCCCCGTGGCGCCGGGGAGCACGCCGCACCCGGTGAGCAGCGACGCCCCGGTCGCCGCGGCCGTGACGTACGCGAGAAGTGGGGTCAGTCGCCTGCCGCTCATGGACGCCCACGCTCCCGTCCCGCCCGTAACGCGGAAGGGGGTGAGGGTTGACGCTGCGTGACGAGGGGGTGAACAGCGGGGCGGGAGGGGGTGCATCCGCCCGGCCGGGAAGGGAACGTACGATCGAACGGTGTCCAGTTCCGTGTCCAGCCCCATCCCCGGCCAGGCAGCCGGTTCCGGCCCCGGTCCGGCCTTCGGTCCCGGTCCGGTTCCCGGTCCCGGTTCGGTGAACCCTTCCCGTCGCGGCCGTCGCTCCTCCACCATGGGCGGCATGCCGTTTAACGACATGCCGTGGTGGCGCTGGCGCAGCAACGTGCGCTCGGCGCTGCACATGCTCTCCGACCCCGCGTTCCACGAGACGGTCTGGCTGGCCGGCCGGGAGGGGTACGGCGACGTCACCGACGCCGTCTACCGCCTGGTCGAGGAGACCTGGCTCGACAACTGGTCCGCCGAGAAGTACGTGGGCTCGATCTTCCGGGACTCCGGCGAGGCCGCCCTCGTCGACGTCGCCGTCCTGCGGGTGCTGCGCATCCTGCACCAGGTCGGACCCGACGCGCCCGTCTCGGCGTACCTGGAGCACCAGGGATGGCCGGAGGCCGTACGGGCGGCCCGCGAGGCCCACGTACGGCTCGCCCTGGCCGACGGCGAGGACCCCGACACGCCGCCGCACTCCCTCGACGCGCTCCGGGCCGCGACCCGGGCGTGAGGCGTTCCGCCTGACGGACGGTGCGCCTCCGCCCCGGCCGGATGTGGCAGGCTGACAGGATGACCGACCAGTACGTCCTCACCCTCTCGTGCCCCGACAAGCAGGGCATCGTGCACGCCGTGTCGAGCTTCCTCTTCGTCACCGGCTGCAACATCGAGGACAGTCAGCAGTTCGGGGACCGGGACACCGGCCTCTTCTTCATGCGGGTCCACTTCTCGGCCGAGGCGCCCGTGGACGTGGAGGAGCTGCGGGCCGGCTTCGCGGCGGTCGGGGACGCGTACGGGATGGAGTGGCGGATCAACCGGGCCGACGAGCGCATGCGGGTCGTGCTCATGGTCTCGAAGTTCGGGCACTGCCTGAACGACCTGCTGTTCCGCTCCCGGATCGGGGCGCTGCCGGTGGAGATCGTCGCCGTCGTCTCCAACCACACGGACTTCGCGGAGCTGGTCGGCTCGTACGGGCTGCCGTTCCGGCACATCCCGGTCACCCGGGACACCAAGGCGGCGGCGGAGGCGGAGCTGCTCGACCTCGTGCGCGAGGAGAACGTCGAGCTGGTCGTCCTCGCCCGCTACATGCAGGTCCTCTCCGACGACCTGTGCAAGCAGCTCTCCGGCCGGATCATCAACATCCACCACTCCTTCCTCCCGAGCTTCAAGGGCGCCAAGCCGTACCACCAGGCGCACGCCCGGGGCGTGAAGCTGATCGGGGCGACCGCCCACTACGTGACGGCGGACCTGGACGAGGGCCCGATCATCGAGCAGGAGGTCGAGCGCGTCGGCCACGAGGTCACCCCCGACCAGCTCGTCGCCATCGGCCGCGACGTGGAGTGCCAGGCCCTCGCCCGCGCCGTCAAGTGGCACGCGGAGCACCGCATCCTCCTGAACGGCCGCCGCACGGTCGTCTTCGCGTAGGGCGCGCGACGGACGTCCCGCCCGCCCTCCGGGCGGACGGCGCCGCTTCCGGCGCGGGCCGGTCCGTCACAGCCGGCTCAGCGACACCGCCGCTCCCAGGACGTCGCGGATCGCCTCGCGGTCGCCGTCCTGGCCGACCGCCGCCTCCTCGGGGGAGACGCGTCCCGCCACGAGCCGGCAGAACTCGACGCCGTCCATCGCGACCTGCGCCACCGCCAGCTCCGGGTCGCCGAGCGCGGCCGGGGAGTCGAGGGCGATGTACCAGTGGCCGCCGCCCGCGCCCTCGATCTCCAGGTGGAGGGAACGGCCGGGGGAGCCCGCCGTGACCAGGCTCCGGGCGGGCGAGGCGAGACCGGTGCGGCGGCGGTCGGCCAGGGCCGCCGGAAGCTGCCGCGCCGCCAGGTCGACCATCCCGTGCAGGTGGGTGCCGCAGGGCGGGTCGTACGGGTACGCCACCGCGTGCGCGATGTCGTCCGCGTGCAGCCAGCACGCGAAGGCCCGCTCCAGGAGCGAGTCCCGCAGCGGCAGCGCGAAGTCCTTGTAGGTGACCGTCAGGTCGGCCACCTCGCGCCCGGCGAACGAGGCCGTGCGGATCAGGGCGTGGCTCTGGTCCCGCCAGGGCTCGCGCAGCGCACGGCCCGGCGGCCGCTCCAGGGCCGACCAGAACGCCTCCGTCCGCTCGGTCGGCGACAGTTCGGGCGTGCCGGCGCCCAGCGGGTCGTCGAGTCCGAGGGCGGTGGACACCAGGCCGTCCACCGCGAAGAGGTGGCCGATCACCCCGGCGACGGTGGACTTCCGCCGGGCCGGCCGGTCCTTCCCGTACCACGCGAGCCGCACCGGCGCGTGCCACTCGGAGTCGCCGATGTCCCGCAGCAGCGCGTCGAGCCGGGCGGTCTCCGCGTCGTACGGCGTGACCCAGCCGGGGATCGGGACGCGGGCGGGGCGGCGCCCCAGGCAGCTCTCCAGGACCCGCGAGCGCAGCAGCGGGTCCAGGTCCAGGTCGCGGTCCTCGTGGAGCAGGCCCACGGCGTCGCGGAGCCGCAGCGCCTCGTCGGCGCACGGGGCGCAGTCGGTGAGGTGGTCCTCGACGGCCCTGGTCTCCCCGGCGGAGCACGCCGAGAGCGCCCAGGCCCCGAGCAGGGACTTGAGCACTCCGTGGGTGAGGACCGGCACCTCCGGCACCTCCCGGCCCGTCGCCGTCTTCCTTTCCGTCGTCGCCCCCGTCGGCTTCGGCTTCGTCTTCGGCTTCGTCTTCGTCATCAGGTCCGTCGCCGGGTCCGCGGGGCCGGCCGCCGGCCGGTGCGGGCCCGGTGCGCGGGGGGCGCGCGCGGCGCCCTCCGCCCCGCTCACGGCATCCGTCCGCAGTCGGGCGGGGAGGTCCCTCCGAACGGCCGGGTGTGCGCCGTGGAGAGGAGCTGGAGGCCGAGCCGGAGGCGCCGGCGGGCCTCGTCCTCGGTGACCCCGAGGTCGGCGGCGGTCTGCCGGTAGTCCCGCCGCCGGAAGTAGGCGAGTTCGAGCGCCTCCCGCAGCGGCGTGGGCATCGACGTCACGATGTAGTCGGCGCGGGCCGCCACCGACACCCGCCGCACCTTCCGCTCCAGCTCCTCGGCGGTGCCGGTCCCGGTCTCGGCATACGCCGTCGCCTCCGTCCGCCGCAGCCGGTGCACGGCCCGCCGCTGGGTCAGCCCGGCCACCCACGAGCGCATGCTCCCCTGCCGGGGGTCGTAGGCGTCGGGGTGCTCCCAGATGTGGCAGAAGACCTCGCGGGTGACCAGGTCGGCCGCGTCGTCGTCGTCGAGGACCCGGTGGGCGAGGCTGTGCACCAGCGAGGCGAACCGGTCGTACAGCTCCCCGAGGGCGGCGGCCTCGCCGCACGCCAGCCGCTGCTGCATCCTGCGGTCCCAGCGCGGTGGTGTGTCCTTCGCCATGCGCTCCTCCGCCCCTGCCGGCCTCCCGGTTCCCTTCCAAAGTAATGCGCCGTGCCGAGAACGCACTCCTGTTTGCCGCAAGTGCGCCCTTGACGCGGGCGTGGATGGTAAGGAAGGCGGCGCCCGTCGCGGGAGGTACTCCGTCCCGGAACCGGCGCGCGGAGCCCCGGACGCGTCCCGGCGGACGGTGACGGAGCGTCGATGCCGTCCGGTTTCCTCCGACCCGGCCGTCACGGCCCGGAGTCGGCCACCGGCTCCGGTACGCTCCGTGGGATGCGAGCGCGCGCCGAACCGGATCGTCCCGGCGCCTCCCCCGGGGCGGCTTCGGAACCGGGGCCGTGCGCCGTTCGCGCCCCCCGGGAGCGCCCCGTGCGCTCCTGTTCGACTTCCCGCGGAGTGCGTCGCACAGTATGGACCACGCGTACTCCTTCGCGCTGGAATATGCCCGAAGCGGTTGTTGCGGTGACTGTACGTCAACCATGCTGTGCCATAAGGGAATCACGTTCCGTAAGGACGTCGATGGCTGTGAGGCGCGAGGCGATGTGTCCGCCGGTTCGGATGGTGTGAACGGTGCAGGTGCTTCAGGTTCAGTTGCAGGTCGGGCCCGACCCGGCGGAGGTGGGGCGGGCCCGGAGGTGGGCCAGGTCGCGGCTCGCCGGTTCGGGCGTGAAGGAGGACGAGCCGCTGGCGGAGGCGCTGGTGCTGATCATCTCGGAGCTCGTGACCAACGCCGTGGTGCACACGGGCTGTCCGGCCGTGCTGCGGATGCTGTTCGCGGCGGAGGGCCGGGTGCGGGTCGAGGTGGCCGACGCGAGCGACCGTCCGCCGCGGCCCCGCCGCGCGGAGGGCGACGACACCAACGGGCGCGGTCTCGAATTGGTGGACGGCCTCGCGGACCGGTGGGGCTGGCAGGCCGAGGGCACCGGCAAGAGCATCTGGTGCGAGGTGGACCGGGCCCCGGTCCCGCCCGTGCCCGTGGTGACGCCGGCGGCCTCGGTGGCGCCCGGCCGGGTGCCCTGTTGACGGTTCATGACGTTTTGCCCACCCTGGGGTGAGTGATCCGTGGCGAGGGGAGTCGAGGGCCGCGCGCCCTCGGCGAGTACGGATCGCGTCCGGGCGGCGGCGGCCGTGCCGTGCTCGGGGCGCGCGCGAGCGCGCCGCCGCCCGGACGCCCACCCTTCCGGGGCGGCCCGGGTCCGTCTCCGCGTCCGGGGCGTGGAACGACCGCACCGGGCCCGACCGTTCACGCGGATCGTCCCGTCTCCGCGCCCGTGGCGCGGAACGTGCGCCGGTAGGACGACGGGGGCACCCCGATCGCGCTCATCAGGTGCGTCCGCAGTGACTGCGCCGTGCCGAAGCCCGCGTCCCGCGCGACCCGTTCGACCGGCAGGTCGGTGGACTCCAGGAGGTGCCGGGCCCGTTCGATCCGCTGCCGGGTGAGCCACTGTCCGGGACTGATGCCCGCCTCCTCGCGGAAGCGGCGGGTGAACGTCCGTACGCTCATCGCCTCGCGCCCGGCCAGGTCCCGCAGCCGGATCGGCTCGTGGAGATGGGCGAGCGCCCACGCCCTGGCCGCCGTCGTGCCGTGCGTCCCGGCCTCCGGCAGGGGCCGCGCGATGTACTGGGCCTGGCCACCGTCCCGGTGCGGCGGAACGACGGTCCTGCGGGCCACGTCGTTGGCGACGGCCGCCCCGTGGTCGCGGCGCACGATGTGCAGGCACAGGTCGATCCCGGCGGCCACGCCCGCCGAGGTGAGGATGTCGCCGTCGTCGACGAAGAGCACGTTCGCGTCCACCCGCACCTTCGGGAAGAGGCGCTGGAAGTGCTCGGCGGAGGCCCAGTGGGTGGTGGCCGGGCGCCCGTCGAGGAAGCCCGCGGCGGCGAGCACGTACCCGCCGGTGCAGATGGAGACGAGCCGGGTGCCGGGCCGGATGTGCGCCAGGACGGTGGCCAGTTCGGGCGGCAGCCTGCCCTCCTCGTGGACCGGCCCCAGCTCGTACGAGGCGGGGACGACGACCGTGTCGGCGGTGGCGAGGGCCTCCGGGCCGTGCTCCACGTGGAGGGAGAAGTCGGCATCGGTACGGACCGGACCGGCGGCCGGGGCGCAGGTCACGACCTCGTACAGGGGCCGCCCGTCCGGGGCCAGGGCGCGGCCGAAGATCCGGTGGGGAATGCCCAGTTCGAAGGGGAGGAGGCCGGGCAGGGCGAGGACGGCGACGCGGTGCGGCGACGGCTGCGGCACGGGTGGTGCTCCCTCCGGAAGCGATGGTGGTACGGGCGGAAAGTGGGGGTGGGACCGGATGAGGAGCGGTGGTGGTGCGAGCGGAAACCGACGGTGGTCCGGACGAAAAGCAGTGGTGGTCCAGACCTGTTGCCGGTAACTGTTCTTGTTTGTGACGGACCTTACGCGCAAGCGCGCGACCCCCGAACGGACTCCCGCACCGGCCGGGCCCCCGCCCCTCTGGAACCGCGACTTCCGGCTCTTCTCCGTCGCCCGGGGCGTCGCCGCCCGTCCGGTGCGTCCCCGTCCGTCCGGTGCGTCCCCGTCCGCTCGGCGCGCCTCCGTCCGCCCGACGCGCTCGTCCGGCGTCCCCCCGGCACCCCCGTGGCCCGATTCCTTGCAAACCTGTCGTCCGGGCCAGTGGTGGCGGCCGGCGGCGGCCCGGGATGCTCGACCGCATGGCCCAGACAACCCAGACCCCCACCCGCACGCCCGGCGACGGACCGGTCCGCACCCCTCGTGTCCACCGCGCCTGGTCCGTCGCGGCGGTCACCTTCGTCACGATCACCGGGGCCGCGGCCTTCGCCTCTTTGCCGGGCCTGCTGATCGAGCCGCTGCACGCCGAATTCGACTGGTCGCGCGGCACGATCGGCCTCGCGGTCTCGGTGAACCTCGCCCTCTACGGGCTGACGGCCCCGTTCGCCGCCGCCCTCATGGACCGCTTCGGCATCCGCCGGGTCGTCGCGGTGGCCCTGGCGGTCATCGCCGCCGGTTCGCTCCTCACGGTCGGCATGACCGCCGCCTGGCAGCTCGTCCTCTACTGGGGCGTCCTCGTCGGCCTCGGCAGCGGCTCCATGGCCCTCGCCTTCGCCGCGACCGTCACCCACCGCTGGTTCACCGCCCGCCGGGGACTGGTGACCGGCGTCCTCACCGCCGCCGGGGCGTCGGGCCAGCTCGTCTTCCTGCCGCTGCTCTCCTGGCTGGTCGAGCACCACGGCTGGCGGCCCGCCGCCGTGACCACGGGGCTCGCCGCGCTCGCCGTCGTCCCGCTCGTCCTGCTGCTGCTCCGCGACCACCCGGCGGACGTCGGCCTCGCCCCGTACGGCGGGGAGTACGCGGACAAGCCCGCCCCCGTCACGGGCGCCGCCCGCCGGACCGTCGCCGTCCTCCTCAAGGCGGCCCGCACCGGCCCCTTCTGGCTCCTCGCCGGGTCCTTCGCGATCTGCGGCGCCTCCACGAACGGCCTCGTCAAGACGCACTTCGTGCCCGCCGCCCACGACCACGGCATGCCGGTGACGGCGGCGGCCGGACTGCTCGCCGTCATCGGCGTCTTCGACGTCGCCGGCACGGTCGCCTCCGGCTGGTTCACCGACCGCTTCCCCGCCCGCAGGCTGCTCGCGGTCTACTACGCGCTGCGCGGGATCTCGCTCTTCTTCCTGCCGGTCCTGCTCGCGCCGTCCGTGCACCCGCCGATGCTGTTCTTCATCGTCTTCTACGGCCTGGACTGGGTGGCCACCGTCCCGCCCACGATCGCCCTGTGCCGCGAGCACTTCGGCGCGGACTCCGCGATCGTCTTCGGCTGGGTCCTCGCCTCCCACCAGGTCGGCGCGGCCGTCGTCGCCTTCACGGCCGGCCTGGCCCGCGACGCCTTCGGCGCCTACGACGTCGTCTGGTACGCGTCGGGCGCCCTGTGCGCGGTGGCGGCCCTGATGGCCCTGGTCATCGGCGGGACCCGGACGGAGACGGTGCTCCCGGCGGGAGCGTGATGTCCCCAGGCCGTGGCGGCGCTGCTCACCCGCCCGGCGCGGCGGGGGTGGTGCGGCCCGCTCCTGGTGTGGGGCGCGCTCGCCGTCGTGAGCGTCTTCACGGCGGCCGGGATCTTCCTGCACGTCACGGAGTGACGTCCCGGTCCGCACGCGCGGTTGCCGCCCCCTCACGCCGTCGGGCCCTCCTCCAGCCAGGCCGGGTCCGCGAGGAGGGTCTGCAGTTCGCTGACGAGCCGGGCCGCGTGGAACCCGTCGGCGGCGGCGTGGTGCACCTGTACCGCCAGGGGGAGCAGGGTCCGGCCGTCCCGCTCGGTGTAGCGGCCGAGCGTGAAGATCGGTGCGAGGTGGTCCCAGCCGTTGCCGCCGATGTTGAGGTTGAACCCGGTGAAGGACGTCCAGGGCAGGCTCGACACGTCGAACGCGTTGGCCGGCGGCGCCCCCCGGGGGAAGAAGTCGGTGGCGCGGGCGTGCTCCGCGAGCAGGGGGGCGGCCACGTCGTGGAACGTGCCGAAGTCGGGGTCGTGGTCGGCCCACACGCACGCGAACGTCTCGCGTTCCGGGTTGAACACCGTGAAGGCGGGGTGCACGACGGGCCAGACGGCCGGTTCGCCCGACGCGGTGAGGCACATCCTGAACTCGTCGTGACGGTTGACGACCGTGGAGAGCGCCCAGACCTGCGCGACGTAGGACTTGCGCCGCGAGCGCCGCAGGGCCGCGGCGAACGCGGTCACGTCCAGCTCCACCGTCATCGAGTACGTGCACGGAACGAGCCGGCGGTAGTGCTCGAAGTGCTGTCGGCGCGGCCACGTGTCGAGGTCGATCGGGAGGGGAACGTCCATCCGGTCATCGTGTCAGCCGCCGGGCGGGACCCCCACCGGATTTGTCGGGCCCGCCCCTTCGGACGGCGGCCCGCTCCGGGCGGCGGTCCGCTTCGTCCGGCGGCCCCCTCCGCCCGGCGGCCCCCTCCGCCCGGCGGCCCCCTCCGCCCGGCGGCCCCCTCCGCCCGGCGGTCACGGCACCGGGGGCCGGGGCGGGCGCCGCCGCGCGAGGCTTCAGGCGCGCCCGGTCCTCGCCGCCCGGCGCGCGATCGCCCGCGCGATCCTCTCCGCGTCGATCGCCAGCTCCCGGAGCATGCCGCTGATCGGGTTGGTGAACCCGGTGAAGTACAGGCCCGGCGCCTCGCGCGGGCAGCGGGCGCCGTGGACCACCGGCCGCCCCCGGTCGTCGAGCACGCCCAGGTGGCCGACGAGCGGTTCCAGGGCGCGGCGGTAGCCGGTCGCCGCGATCACCGCGTCCGGGGTGATCCGGGTGCCGTCCGCGAGGAGGACGTCGTCGCCCGCGAAGCCCTCGACGGCCGCGACGATCTCGACCTTCCCGGCCCGCACGGCGTCGACCAGGCCCACGTCCTGCACCGGTATCGCCCCCTGCCGCTGGCGGGTGGCGAGACCGCTGTCCGGCCGGGGCAGCCCGTACGCCGTGAGGTCGGGCGCGGCGGCGCGGGCCATCAGCGCCCCCAACCGGTCCACCACGGCCACCGGCAGCCGCCGCACCAGGATGCCGGTGCGCTGGGCGGGCCAGCCGAGCGTCGTGCGGCGCACGATGTGCGGGACCGTCCGCACCGCGAGCCGCACCCGCGCCGCGCCGCCCCCGGCGAGGTCGGCGGCGATCTCGGCGCCGGTGTTCCCGGCGCCCACGACCAGGACGTCCTTCCCCTCGTACGGCCCCGGGTTCCGGTACGCGCGCGCGTGGCCCAGCTCGCCCCCGTACGTCTCGCGTCCGGGCCACTCCGGGAGGTACGGGGTGTGGTTGTACCCGGTGGCCACCACGACCGCGCTCCCGGTGAGCCGGCGCCCGCCGGTCGCGTGCAGGACCCAGTCCCCGCCGGACCGCTCGACGCCGAAGACCTCGACGCCCGTCACGACCTCCAGCTCGTGCTTCTCGGCGTACGCCTCCAGGTAGCGGACGACGTCGGCGCGGGCGACCCAGCGGCCGAACGAGCGGGGCACCTTCAGGCCCGGGAGCCCGGAGAGCCGCCGGGTGGTGTGCAGGCGCAGCCGGTCGTAGTGGGTGCGCCAGGAGGCGCCGACGGCGTCGGACTTCTCCAGGACGACGGCCCGCACGCCCCGTCCGCGCAGGGCGGCGGCGACCGCGAGGCCGCCGGGCCCGCCGCCGACGACGTACACCGGAGGGGCGGGCGGGACGGGGGGTTCGTGCGGGGTGGTGACCATGTACGCCGAGCGTAATGACGTGTACACGCGATGGGTCTCGGCCGGGAGGGGGTTCGGTTGCGAATCGGTCACGCGCCCGCCCCCTCCCGGGGGTTCAGAGCGCCCCGATGTTGCGCCACACCTGGTTGGCCTGGGCCCCGCCGCAGGTGTAGGTCATGGCCATCGACCCGGCCGTCAGGCACTTCCCGTCGCTCGTGTTCCGGAAGCTCCGGCCGGAGGACGACGACGAGAAGACCTTCCAGGACTGGAGGGAGGAACCGTTGCACGCGGCGGTGGTGAGGCTGGTGTTGCCCGCGGGCTGGAGGCAGCGACCGGTGTACTTGTTGACCAGCCGGAACGTGTCGCTCGACAGGGGCGAGTACGTCCAGGCGTAGTGGTACTTGTAGGTGCCGTTGCCGGCGGAGCCGCATTCGGCGGACGTGACGAGGTTGCCGAAGCCCGGGTTGTACTCCGCCAGGCAGTTGCCGCTCGTCCCGTTCTCCAGGGAGTACGTCCCCGAGGGCGCCGAACCGCCGCCGCCGGTCGCCGGGGGCGGCGCGGGCTTCTGGGTCGTCGGCTGCGGGGCGGGGCGGGTCGTCGTCCCGCCGCCGGAGGGCACGGTCGCGTTCGAGCCCCCGCCGCCTCCGCCTCCCGCGCCGGAACCGGAGCCGGACCCGGAGCCCGATCCGCCGGGCAGGGAGCCGGTGCCGGTGTCGGTGCCGCCGCCTCCCCCCGCGCCTCCGCCGCCCCCGCCCCCGGCGGGCGGGGGTACGGGCGGGAGCGGGGCGCCGGGGGAGGCGCCCGGCGGAGCCGAGGACGCTCCCGCGGACGGCGGCTGCGAGGCCGGGGGCGTCCCCGTGGAGGGCGTGACCGTCCCCGGCGAGGCCGTCCCGGGCACGGCGGCCGGCTGCGAGGCGACGACGGACGGGGACGCGGAGGTCCCCGGGGCCGCGCCGAGCCGGCCGATCTCGTACGGGCCGAGGGCCACGGTCAGGGTGGTGCCGGTCGCCACGACGACGGGCACGGCGAACATGGCGATCCGGTTGCGCCGCTTCCGCCGCTCACCGGGCACGGTCCCGGTGGCGCCCGCCGCGCCGGGAGAGAGGGTCACGGGCGCGTGCGGGCCCTGCGGGGTGAGCGAGGCCGTCGGCACGTCGGGGACGCCCGTGACGGCCGGATCGGTCCGCTCCAGCTCCGCGAGCTGTTCGGCCGTGGGCGCCCCGGAGGCGAACTCCGCGCGCTCGCCGATGCGTTCGGTGACGGTGGCGGGCCACGTGGCCCCCTCCGCCCCCTTCGCGGCGAGACCGGCCAGCTCCTCGGCGGTCGGCCGGTCCGCCGGGTTCTTCGCGAGACACTTCCGTACGAGCTCCGCGAGCGCGGGGTCGTCCTGCGCGAGGCGCCCGACGTCGGGTTCGGAGTGCACGACCCGGTACAGCAGGCCGGGACCGGAGCCGTCACCGAACGGCGGCCGGCCGTTCGCCGCGTACAGCAGGAGGCTGCCGAGCCCGAACACGTCCGCCGCCCCCGTCAGCTCCCGGTCCGCGACGGCCTGCTCGGGGGCCATGTAGGCGGGCGTGCCGATGACCATGCCGGTCCTGGTCAGCCGGCTCTGGTCGGCGGCGCGGGCCACGCCGAAGTCGATGAGGGACAGGCCGTCCCCGGTCAGCATCACGTTGGACGGCTTGAGGTCCCGGTGCACCATGTCGGCGCCGTGCACCACCCGCAGCCCGGCCGCCGCGTCCCGCAGGAGCCGCCACAGGGTCGCGCCGGTCAGCGGGCCGCCGTTGAGCCGGATCGCCTCGTTGAGGGTGATCCCCGGGATGAACTCGGTGGCGAACCACGGCGGCTTCGACGTGCGGTCGCTCGCCAGGAGCTTGGTGTTGGCCCCGGCGGGCAGCCGGGCCAGGTTGTCCAGCTCGTGCCCGAAGTGGCTCAGGAAGTCCGCGTCCTCCGCGAGGATCGGCAGCACCCGCTTCACGGCGGCGAACTTCCCCGGCACGGCGCCGAGGTAGACCCGCCCCATGCCGCCGGACCCGAGCACCCCGAGCAGCCGGAACGCGCCGATCCGTCGCGGGTCCTCCGGCTCCAGCGGCGTCGCCCCGCTGCCGCTCAGACCGTCCGGACTGGAATTGTTGTTCGACTCCCCCTGCATGGGCGTCAGCCTAACCGAGCGGTCGGCCACCAGGGGGTCGCCAACCGCGTTTCACTGCAACGCAGTTGAAGGAACGATGAAAGAACGATGAAGTCCCTGGTGGGGGCCGACGGGGCGGGATCCGGCCCACCGGACGGGCCCTAACCGGACCGGACCGGAAGCCCGCGCAACAAGGTTTTGAGGAACACCTCGAACGGCGGCTCTCCGGGCGCGTTCCCGGCCGCGCCCAGCCACCGCACCACCCCGAATCCGAACACCTGCCAGCTCAGCTCGGCGTCCCCCTCCTCCGCACCGGCCGCCCGGAACGCCGCGACGACCCGCTCCCGCAGTCGCGCGAACGACTCCGGGTGGTGACGGTGGGGGCGGGCGACGTGAGCGGCGTACCCGGGCACGGCCAGGAACTCGTCCCGCATCGCACGCGCGAGCCGCGCGAGCCACTCCCGCCAGTCGCCGGCCCCCGGCTCGTCCCCGGGCAGCAACCGCTCGACCATGACCTCGCTGACCAGGTCCAGCACGCCGTCCCGGTCGGGCACCCACCGGTACAGCGACGAGTGCGACACCCCGAGGCGGGACGCCAGCTCCCGCATGGTGAGCGTTTCCACGTCCCCGCGCAGCGCGGCCTCGACGATCAGCTCGCGACTGAGACGCGCAGGCCGTCCGGGCCGGTTTCCGGTCGTGTTCCTCGGCTTCGTGGTCATCGTGGCAAGGCTATGCCGGTCTTATTAGTGACCAGTGGTCTCCAATGTCTCTACACTCGCGCCCATGGACACACGAGAGACGCGCGGAACCGGGGTTCACGAGATCGACGCGACCGGTCTGCCCACGCCCGAAGCCCAGGAGCTGATCCTGCGCGAACTGCGCGCCCTCACCGAACGGGCCGCCCCCTTCGCCGCCGTCCTCCTGATGCCCGCGCCGGAAGGACGCCCCGCCGGCGGCCCCGCCACCGACCGCATCCGCGCCCTCAGGGAACTCCGCCCCGGCCTGACGGCCCACTGCCGGGGCCTCGCCTTCGTGGCACCGGCCGGCATTCCGGAGGAACGGGCCAGGGCCGTCCACAGCGGCGAAGGACTCTGGGGCTGTCCGACAACGGCCACCCAGGACGCGGAGGCGGCGCGCGCCTGGGCACGGAGCCGTTGACCCGGGCCCCGGGGCCTCCGGGCGCGTGAATCGCGGCCGGGTCAGGCGCCCAGTGCCGCCACGACGTGCGGGGCCGCCTCCGCCAGGGTCGGGAAGTGGCGGTGGGCGTCCGGGTGCGGCGCCGGGACGTTGACCGTCCAGACCGTCATCCCCGCGTCGAGCCCCGCCCGTACGCCCGAGGGCGCGTCCTCGATCACCAGGCAGTCCGCCGGGTCCGCGCCCAGCTTCGCGGCGGCGGTGAGGTACGGGACGGGCGACGGCTTCCCCTCCGCCACCGAGGCCGCGTCCACGATCAGTCCGGGCAGCGGGAGCCCGGTCCGCCCGAACCGCCCCCGCACCCGGTGCTCGTAGTTCGACGTCACCAGGGCCCACCGGTCCGCCGGGAGCGCGGTCAGCAGCCCGGCGGCCCCGTCGAAGGCCGTGTACGTCCCCGTCCGCACGTCCTCGTCCTCCAGGGCGTGCAGGAGCGCGAGGCACGCGGCCGGGTCCTCGGCCGGTACGACCGCCGCGAACGTCTCCACGGGGCGCGTGCGCAGCGCCACGGCGTACACCGCGTCCCCGTCGAGCCCGTACCGCGCGGCCCACGCGTGCCAGACGCGGCGCTGGTTGGCGACGGCGTCCATGAGGGTGCCGTCGACGTCGAAGAGGACGAACTTCTTCCTGGTCACACGGTGGAGGCCACGTCCACGAACGTCGCCCAGGCGGCGGGGGCCACGGCGAGCTGGGGCCCGTGGGGGACCTTGGAGTCACGGACGTGGACGGTGGTGGGGTGGGCGGCGACCTCGACACACTCGCCGCCTTCGCCGCTGCTGTAGCTGGACTTGCGCCAGTTGTAGGCGACCTCGATGCAGTTCCCGCCCTCGCCGGTGCTGTAGCTGCTCTTGAACCAGACCAGATGTGCGGTGCTCATAGCTCTCCCAGCAATTTTTCAGTGAACTCCAGGGACTCCCGGGGGGTGAGCGCCTGTGCGCGCATAATCCCATACCGTTCGGTGTACATCCGGACCTCTTCGGGGTCGGTGATGAGGCGGGCCCGCTGGTAGTTCTCGACGTACGCCACCTCCCGCCGCCCCTTCAGCGTCAGCAGGGTGAATTCACCATCCAGAGCGGGGTGTTCTTCGCGTTCGGTCGGCATGACCTGGAGGTGTACGTTCCGGAGCTTGGCAACCTCGATGAGGCGCTTGAGTTGTTCACGGAAGGCGTTTCGACCCCCCAAGGGGCGGCGTAGCACCTCTTCCTCGATGACGAAGCTCATCGTCGGAGCGGGCTGCTTCTCGAAGATGACCTGACGGGCGAGCCGGTCGGTCAGTAGCTTCTCGATGGTCGCCTCGTCGTAGAGCGGGCGGCGGTGCCGGAAGACGGCGTCTGCGTATCCGGGCACCTGGAGGATGCCCGGCACGACCTGAGGTGCGTAGTAGTGCAGCGTCACCGCTTCGGCTTCCGACCTGGCATAGCTGCGGAACCAATCCGGGTGCCGCACCCTGACCCTTGCCAGGGCTTCCCGCACGTCGTCCGCCGCCGCCTTGAGGACCCCGCCCGCCTTCACCACCGGGTCCACCCGTACCAGGAAGTCCGGCTGCGGAGTCCGTACGCCCCGCTCGACCGACGAGACCAGGTCCTCGCTGCAGTGCACGAGCTCCGCCAGCTCCGCCTGGCTCAGGCCCGCGTTGCGCCGCAGCACCTTCAGAATTTTCCCCAGCGCCCGGAAGAGGTGCGCCGTACCGTCCACTTCGGAGGGCCGTTCCGGCCTCTCCTCCTCGTTCCCCGACATCCGTACCGCCTTCTTGGCGTGCCCGTACCGTTACTCAGCGTCGTCGCGTCGCTGCTGGTCAGCGTAGGGCCGGGAGGCCACGCTCGGGGGCATGAAGTCAGAAACCACCACCCCGACCGGTGAGTTCGTCCTCCGTCTGTCGGCCACGCGCCGGGGCGCGCGCCTGGCGCGTCTGCTGGGGGTGAACCAGCTCCACGACTGGGGCGTGACCGGCTCAGGGGCCGAGGCCGCCGAGCTGGTCCTCGCCGAACTCGCGAGCAACGCCGTCCGCCACGGCCGGGTGGCGGGACGGGACTTCGAGGTGCGGATGGAGCGGGGCGACGACCACGTGCGGATCGAACTGTCCGACGCGCGCGGCGAGCGGCGGCCGTCACCGTCCGCGACGCCCGGCGAGGGCGGCTACGGACTGCTGCTCGTCGCCGCCCTCGCGAGCACATGGGGCGTGAAGGACCGGGAGGTCGGCAAGACGGTCTGGGCGACCGTCCCGCTGGCGCCCCGCTGATCAGAAGAGGGTCACGTCGCCCGTACCGAGCTCCTCCGGGTTGTAGACCTCCTGCCGGGAGCCGAAGGGCCGCCGGTAGTCGCCCGTCCCGAGGTAGAAGGACAGGGTCTCGTAGGTGCCGCCCATGACGCCCTGCGTCACCAGGTCGGGACGGCCGTCCCGGTTGACGTCGCCGACGCCGACGATGTCGCTGTACCGGTTCCAGCCGGTGCCGACCCGGATGCGGGGCGCGTAGGTGCCGTCGCCCTTGCCGAGGTACAGCCAGAGGACGCCGTCCCTGTCGCGGGCGACGAGGTCGCCGGCGGCGGCCCCGGCGATGTTGCCGGTGGCGGTGATCCGGTCGTAGATCCCCCAGCCGACGCCGATCCCCTGCCGGGCCCCGAAGGGCGCGGACGCGTTCCCCGTGCCCTTGTAGAGGTACAGGTCGCCCGCCTTGTCGGTGGCGACGAGGTCGGCGCGGCCGTCCCCGGTGAGGTCGCTGCCGCCGGCGAGCCGGTTGTAGGTCTGCCAGCCGCCGCCGATCCTCGTGCGCGGCGCGAACCCCTTGCCGGTGCCCTGGTGGAGCCAGAGCACGCCGGCCCTGTCGCGGCCGAGGACGTCGGCGTGGACGGGACCGCCGACGTTCCCGGGGACCGTGACCAGGTCGTACTGGTTCCATCCCGTGCCGTGGTCGGTCCGCTCCCGCTGCGAGGGCCTGCCCCAGTGGCCCGTCTCGTACAGGGTCTGGCGGGCGTCGTAACCGATCAGACGGCCCGTGCTGTCGCGGACGAGCAGGTCCGGGGCGCCGCTGTCGGAGAAGTCGTGCGGGGCGGGCGCGGAGACGGCTCGGAACGTGCCGGTCCTCACCAGCGCCGGGCCGATGCCGTCGGTGGGGCGCACCGTCATCTGCCACGTGTAGTCGCCGTTGTGGGCGGAGGTGCGGTTGTCGAACATGCCGGTCCACGTCCTCCCGACGGCGGACGGGAGCCCCAGGTACTCGGGTTCGGTGTTCCAGCTCTTCCCGGACGCGACGTGGGTCACCCGGAACCGGACCTCCGCGTTGCCCCGGTTGGTGACCCACCGCCATGTGGCGTCGTTCCTGCCGATGTCGACGACGCCGGGGACGGCGCGGGTCTCCACCCCGATCGCGGTGGGGTTCCCGTCGGACGCCACGAAGGTGGCGACCGGGGTGCCGTCCGGGCCCGGGGCGATCCGGTAGAGGCCCTCGCCCCGCTCGGCCGTGCCGCCCTGCGCCAGTACCCGGTCCGCGCCTTCGACGCGGAAGCGCCGCATGTTGTCCAGGAGCCGGACGGTCTTCCCGGTGCTCAGCGAGCGGGCCGTCAGGCCGTGGAGCGGATTGGCGTCGAACTGCTCGCCCGGGGCGACCCCGTACAGCACCCAGTCGCCCAGCGGCGCGAGCTGGACGGCTCCGGTGCCCAGGGCGACGCGCTCGGGCTCGGCCGCGGTGTCGCCGCGCCGGACCGCCGCCAGGGTCACCCGGCCGTCGCCGGACCGCTCGGTCCAGACCGCGTGCGTGGCGGACGCGGCGGTGCCGCCCGTGGTGTCGCCCCCGGTCGCGCGGTCCTCGACGACCGCGGCGGAGGCGACGTCCACGAGGGCGAGGCGCTGTCCGGGCGTGCCCGCGACCGCGTACGTGAGGATCAGGGTGCCGGGCGAGGAGGGGCCGAACCAGGAGACCCGGGCGTTCTCCGGCAGGCCGGTGACCCGCCGGTCCCCGGCCGTGCCGCCGGACGTGGCGGCGAGGTGGACCTCGGTGCCGCCGGCGGGGGTGGGCCTGCTCAGGACGAGGGTGGAACCGGTCAGCCGGTGGAGGACGGCGTCCGGGCCGAGAGCGGTGGTGTCGACCACCACGGGCGCGGCGCCCGTGGCCGGGTCGTGCAGGGTGTGGACGCCTCCCGCCGACGTCACGACGAGGTCCGTCCCGTCGCCGCCCAGGTACGTGCCCGGGGGCAGCGCGGTGGTCGTGCCGTCCGCGTACCGGGTCCAGGAGTACGTGCTCCCCGAAGCGGTGGACAGCTTGGCCAGGAAGCCCTGCGGTCCGCTGCCGACGAGCACCGTGCCGGACGGTATCCGGGCGACGTCGGTCCGCTCTTCCGGGGTGGTGGCGGCCGCTCCGGTACCGGCCGCCGGGACCGCCGCGGCCGGAGCCGCGAGGCCGGTGACGGCGGCGACGGCGACGACGGCCGCCGCGAGCCGGCGGTGGTGCGTACGTACTCGGGACAAGGTGCTGGTCCTCCCCTGGAGCTGCGGGCACGGTGCGACACGCCGTGCCCGCAGGACTCGCGGGAGGACCGGATGGTTGTACGGCCGTCTCAGAAGACCCGGTCGACCGGGCCCGCGCCGGAGAGCGGGTCCGTGGCCACGCCCGCCCCGAAGGGGACCGTCGCGCTTCCGGTGCCCGCGTAGAAGCGGGAGCCGGAGGGACCGTGGACGTAGAGGTCCGTCCGGCCGTCGCGGTCGGCGTCGCCGATGCCGACGAGGTCGGTGAAGGACCCCCAGCCGCCGCCGACCCTGACGCGGGGCGCGTAGGTGCCGTCGCCCCTGCCGAGGTAGAGCCAGAGGACGCCGGCGCCGTCGCGGGCGAGGAAGTCCCCGGCGGCGCCGCCGGCGAGGTTCCCGACGGCGGTGAGGTCGTTGTAGATCCCCCAGCCCGTGCCGATCCGGACGCGGCCCGCGAAGGGGGCGGCCGCGCTGCCGGTGCCCTTGTAGAACCAGAGCCCGCCGGCCGTGTCGGAGGCGAGGAGGTCCGAGCGGCCGTCGCCGTCGAGGTCGGAGCCGCCGGTGATCCGGGCGTACGTGTTCCAGCCGCCGCCGACCTTGACGCGGGCGGCGAACTTCCCGTACCCGTCGCCCTGGTAGAGCCACAGGGTGCCCGAGGTGTCGCGGGCCACGAGGTCGGGGGCCCTGCCGCCGGCCACGTCGCCCACGGCCTCCAGCCGGTCGTAGATCTGCCAGCCGACGCCGACCGCGTGCCGCCCGGACGAGACGAAGCCCGTCCCCTCCGCGCGGAGGTCGTCCCGCCACACCCTGCCCGCGGTGTCCCGGCTGATGAGGTCCGGGACGGTGTTGGACGTGTGGTCGTGCAGGCCGGTCCTGCGGACGACCTCGAAGGCGCCGGTCTCTCTGAGCGCCGGGCCGATGCCGTTGGCCGGGAAGGCGTTCAGCTCCCACGTGTACGGGCCGGCCGGAACGGGGTCACCGGGGTACATGCCCCCGGGGGGTTCGGTGTTGCCGTCCCAGGCGAGGGTGAGCCTGCCGTCGACCGGTGCGTTCTTCCACCTGCTGAACGGGAACGCGGTCGTCGTGCCCGTCACCCCGTGGCGGAGCGTCACGTGCCCCGAGAAGTCGTTGCCGGACAGGGTCCAGCTCAGCTTCGCCGGACCGGTGGGGGCGTCGATGTCGACGACGGCCGGGACCTCCGCCTTGAGGAGGGTGAGCGCGGTGGGCTCCCCGGTGCTCGCGACGAGCGTGACGGCCGGCCGTCCGGTGACCGGGTCCGGCGCGATCCGGTAGACGCCCTCGCCCCGCTCGACCGTACCGCCCCGGACGAGCAGGGTGCCGTCGGGCGCGGGGACCACGGAGGTGGCGTGGTCGAGCAGCTTGACCGTGCTGTGCGGCGCGCGGGTGTCGACGGCGGCCAGCGGGTCGTACGGGGAGGGGTAGGCGGTGCCGCGGCCGATGGGGAACCCGTACGTCACCCAGGAGCCGACGATCCCGACGTGCAGGGAGACGAAGGGCCTGCTCGGGTCGGTGAGATCGGCTATCGGGGTGGACGTCCCGGCGGCCCCGTCGCCGCGCGGGCCGAAGCGGAGCAGGGCGCCGGTGCCGTCGGGCTTGCCCTCGGCCCAGGCGAACGAGGTGGCGTCGGCGGCGACGTCGAAGGTGAAGGAGTTCAGCCGGCGCTGCTCGACCACCCGGGCGGTGGGAACGTCCACGACGGCCCCGAAGGAGGCGGTGGAGCCGTTCTCCGCGACGTGGTACCGGACGAGGGCGGTCGTGGACGAGAGCGGTTCGGCCTCCCGGACGACGGCCTCGGCGGGAAGGCCCGTCACCGCACGGCCGGGACCCTCGCCGGTGCCCTCGTCCCGGAGCCGGAGCTCGCCCTTCCGGGCGGTGGTCTCGTACGAGGAGAAGAGCAGCGTCCGGTCGACGACGGCCCGCAGGCGCAGCCCGGTGTCGGGCTCCGTGACCACGGTGGCGGGGCGGCCCGGCGCCGCCATGTCCCGGAGCACGTAGGCGCCGCGCGCCGGGCCCGGGGTGACGACCGTGTCGGAGTACCCCCCGTAGTACAGGGCCTGCTTGTCGAGGTCCGTGGTGGTGCCGTCGAGGGTGCTCGTCCAGCGGTGGACGGGCGAGCCGCCCCCGGACGTGGTCAGGAAACCGGAGGGACCGGCTCCGAGGATCATGTGCGCGGGGGGCAGGGAGATCACCCCGGCCGGTGCGGCCGGGGTCGTCTCCCCGGCCGGTGCGGGGGCCGGGGCGGCCGTCGCGGGGGCGACGGTCAGGGCCGTACCGGCGGTGACGGCCAGGACGGCGGAGACGGCGACGGCGAGACGGCGGACGGAGAGGCGGTGCGGCACAGCGGATTCCCCCGGGGAAGGGCCGGACGTGGCGGCTGCCACGCCCGGTTGGACGCGCGAGCGGCACCGATGGTTGTAGGGGCACGGGAGGAAGGGGGCCCGTGCGTCAGCGGGCCGCCGCCCGCTCCACCACGCCCCGCACGTACGCCGCCTGCCCCGCGTGCTGGAGGCCGTCCGCGATCACCGAGACCAGCCGGACGCCGAGGGTGACCGGCGGGTCCCAGGCCGTGTCCACCACCCGGTCCAGGTCCGCGTCCCCCACCGTGCCGACCAGCCCGGCGGTCCGGTCGCGCACGGCGTCGTGGTAGCCGAGCAGCAGCTCCGCCGGGGCACGGACCCGCCCCACCTGGGCGCTCGTCTGGCCGTACCCGGTCTCCCCGTCGGGGAACGGAAGGCCGAAGCGGTCCGCCCAGCCGCCGGCGGTCCACACCTGCTCCGTACCGAAGGCGTCCGCGAGGTGGTCGTCCTGGACGCGGGTGAGGTGCCAGACGAGCCAGGCGATCGAATTGGCGTCCGGATCGATCCGGACGGCCAGCCGGTCCTCCGGGAGGCCGTCCACGGCCCCGTGGACGGCCTCGCTCACCCGGCCGAACGCGTCGGCCAGCAGATCGGCGGTGTTCATGGGTCTCCTTCCGGTGCCGCTTCCGCGACGGGGTCGGTGATCAGGAACGCCCCTCCCGCCAGCGTTCCACCTCCGCCTCCACGTCGAACGGCCTGAGGTGTAGCGGGGGGCCGGCCGGCGGGCGGAGCAGGGCCTCGGCGATCTTCGTGTTGATCTCGCCGAGGAGACGGCGGACCTGGCTCTCCGAGACGGCGGCGGCCACCGCCGCCTCCGCGTCCTCGGCCTCCTTGCGCAGGGCGAGGGAGGGCGGCAGCACGGACGCGCCCTCGCGGTGCATCTTGCCCTTGATCCACCACAGCTCGTCGTACGGGGCCGAGTCGTCCGGAAGGGGCTTCCCGAAGCCGGGCAGGCTCCGGAACTCACCCCGTTCCGCGGCCTCGCGGATCTGCTTGTCCACGAACGACTCGAAGCTCACTCCGGGCGGCTTGCGTTCGGTCATGTGTCCAGACTACGTATCCGGCCCGTCCGGGGTGTGGCCGTCGCGGTCTACTGCGCGGCGCGGTCTTCCGGCACCCTGGGGTCCGCCCGACGCGCGCCACCCCCCGCCCTCGTCACCGCCTCGTACCGGAGGACGCATGCGTGCACGGATCACCCCCCTCGGCACCCTCCTCGCGCTCGTCGCGGGCCTGCTCACCGCGCTCGTGACCACGACCCCCGCCCAGGCCGCGCCGCTCTTCAAGGCGCCCTTCCCCTGCGGCCAGAAATGGACCTACAGCCACCACTCGGCCGAGGTCCGCCAGGCGCTCGACTTCGTCCGTTCGGACGGCGGCGCCACCGCCGGGGCCCCGGTCCTCGCCTCGGCGTCCGGCACGGCCTACCGCTACGCGCAGCCGTCCGGCGCCGGGAACTACATCGTGATCGACCACGGCGGCGGCTGGAAGACGTACTACTTCCACCTCAACGCCTACTCGGTCGCCCACGGCGCCGCCGTCTCCCAGGGCCAGCAGATCGGCACCACCGGCTCCACCGGCAACAGCTCCGGCGCCCACATCCACTACGAGCAGCTCTACAACGGCGTCGGCCAGAACATCGTGATCAACGGCGTCTCCCTCGCGCCCTACCCCGGCTCCTACGGCTCCAAGCACCTGACCAGCGACAACGGCTGCTCGGGCGGGAGCGGGAAGTACTGGGTCGACACCTTCGCCCAGGCCACCGGCTACGCCCAGGCCAACACGAACGACGCCCAGGGCGTGCTGAACGCCGGCACGAACTACGTCTACTGCAAGGTCTGGGGCCAGGAGATCCGCGACGCCTCCGGCAACTACAACCACTGGTGGCTGCGGACCGACCTCGACACCGTGTACGCCGGGAAGAACGGCCGGGGCGCGTACGTCTCCGCGTACTACCTGTCCCGCTGGGGCAACGACGAGGCCCGCGACAACAACGGAACCGTCATCCCCACCTGCTGACCGCCCTGCCCGGGGGCCGGCCGGCGGCCCCCGGAAAGGGCAGGAGCCCCGCTCGTGCCGCGAGGCACGGAGCGGGGCTCCTTGGGTACTGCTCTAGTCGTTGGTGATCGACCACCCGGGCACTTAGGCCGGGGTGACGTTCTCCGCCTGCGGGCCCTTCGGGCCCTGCGTGACGTCGAAGGTCACGGTCTGGTTCTCCTCGAGCGAACGGAAGCCGTTCGCGTTGATCGCGGAGTAGTGAACGAAGACATCCGGGCCGCCGCCGTCCTGGGCGATGAAGCCGAAGCCCTTTTCAGCGTTGAACCACTTGACGGTTCCGGTAGCCATAAGCCCTCCTTGGGCCAAAGGGTTGCCCTGCTCCAGAACCTGCAAAGAAGTCTGAAAACTACAAAAGCCTGCGGGTCACATGCTCCGCAGGCTCTGTACTGCAAGGGAAACCAAACTGCAACTTGCGACGAGCCTAGCACGCGGACCACACGAGAGGGTAGAGGTGAAGATCACTTCACCCACGTGTTTGAACCCCCTCCGGCCGCTCACGCGCGTGCCCCGGCGGCGCCCGCCGCGCGGTGCGGGTCTAGCCTCGCGATGTGGACAAAACAACCGGAGACCACCAGCGCAGCAGGCCCCGCGTGGGGCACATCCAGTTCCTGAACTGCCTCCCCCTCTACTGGGGCCTGGCCAGGACGGGGACGCTTTTGGACCTGGAGCTCACCAAGGACACCCCCGAGAAGCTCAGCGAACAGCTCGTCCGGGGCGATCTCGACATCGGCCCCATCACCCTCGTCGAGTACCTCCGCAACGCGGACGGCCTGGTCGCCCTCCCGGACATCGCCGTCGGCTGCGACGGCCCGGTCATGTCCTGCGTGATCGTGTCGCAGCGGCCCCTCGAACAGCTCGGCGGAGCGCGCGTGGCCCTCGGCTCCACCTCCCGCACCTCCGTGCGCCTCGCCCAGCTCCTCCTCGCGGAGCGGTACGGGGTGGAGCCCGACTACTACACCTGCCCGCCGGACCTCGGCCTGATGATGCGGGAGGCCGAGGCCGCCGTCCTCATCGGCGACGCGGCCCTGCGGGCCTCGCTGCACGACGCGCCCCGGCTCGGCCTCCAGGTCCACGACCTGGGCCTCCTGTGGAAGGAGTGGACGGGTCTCCCGTTCGTCTTCGCCGTATGGGCGGCGCGCAAGGACTACCTGGCGCGCGAACCGGAGACCGTCCACGAGGTCCACCAGGCGTTCCTGGCCTCGCGCGACCTCTCCCTCGAAGAGGTCACCAAGGTCGCCGAGCAGGCGGCCCGCTGGGAGGACTTCGACGCGGCGCTCCTGGAGAAGTACTTCCGCACCCTCGACTTCCGCTTCGGCCCCGACCAGCTCGCGGGCGTCCGCGAGTTCGCCCGCCGGACCGGCCCCACGACCGGCTTCCCGGCGGACGTCACCGTCGAACTGCTGCCGCCCGCCGCACGCCCGGCTCCCTGACCGGGTCGGCCACGGGCCCCTGGAGCCGCCGGCTGACCCACTCCAGGGTCCCGGCGCCCAGGCCCGCCAGGTAGCTCCGGGCGTTGTGCCCGCCGCCCGGGATGACCTGGAGGCGGCTCTTCACCGGCCCCCCGGTGTGCGCCCGGACGAACCGGCGCACCGACGGGCCGATCCCGGACTCCCGCGAACCGAGCTGGAACGCCAGGTACACGTCGTTCCCCGGCGTGTCCGGACGGCGCACCAGGGCCGCGGCGAGCCGCCCGGGGTCGTTCGCCCGCCGCTCGGCCTCGTGCCCCCGCCACAGCGGCGAGTCCGGTACGACGTCGGGCCCGGAGGCGATGGCGGCCTTGAACCGGTCCGGGTGCTGGAGGACGGACTTCAGCCCGACGAAGCCCCCGGACGAGGACCCCATGAACGCCCAGCCGTCCCGCGAGGCGAACGTCCGGAAGTTCGCGCGGACGAAATCCGGTATGTCCTCGGCGATCCAGGTGCCCATCCTCGGGCGGCCCGGAATGTCGCTGCCGTCGTAGTAGTGGCGGGCGTCCGGGTTGAGGACGGGCATCGCCACGATGAACGGCAGGCTCTTCCCCTCGCGGGACCACCGGGAGATGGCCGAATGGAGTCCGATGGCCGGGGAGCGCCAGTAGTTCACCGGATATCCGTGCCCGCCCGGCAGGGCCACGAGGACCGGGAAGCCGCTGTGGGCGTACCTCGGTTCGAAGTACTGCGGCGGTGCCCACACCCACACCTTGCCCGTGAACCCCGACTTCCGGCCGATGAGCGTGGTGACGCCGATCCTGGTCCCGTCGTCCACCGTCCCCGCGACCGCGAACAGCGCCCTCGGCCCGGTCGGATAGACCGTCACGGGCCGTCCGGGCACCCTCGCGGCGGTCGCCGGGCCGGACGCGGGCCCGCCGAAGAAGAGGGGCGCCTCCCCGTCGGTCTCGCGGCCGCCGGCGAGGGCGAGCACCACGGCGAGCAGGGGGACGAGCACGGCGGCGACGGGGCGGGACCTCCGGGGCGGACGTGTCACGGCGCGACTCCGGTTCCTTCGGGACGGCGGGGGAGACGGGGAGGCGGGGGCGGTGCGGAGGACGGGAACGGTGAGGGCGATAGGGACGGTAGGTGCAGGAAGGCCCCGACGGGGGCGAATCGGCCCGTTCCGAGCCGAAAGAGGAGGTCGTGTCCGGCGCGACCACCCGTCCGCCGCACCGCGGCCCGTCCGCCGTACGGGCGCCGGTACCTCCCCGCCCCACCCTGCGGAAGCCGCCGGAACCCCTGGCGTACGCTGGTTCGGTCCGTCAAATCCTCCGAAAGGGACGCGTCCGGTGACCGAGAAGGCCGAACTCCAGTCCGTTCTCGACCGCGCAGCCGAAGGCGGCCGGATCACCCCCGAGGAGGCGCTCGACCTCTACCGCTCGGCGCCCCTGCACGCCCTCGGCGCCGCCGCCGACGCCGTGCGCCGCCGCCGGTACGCGGGGACCGAGCACATCGCGACGTACATCATCGAGCGGAACATCAACTACACGAACGTCTGCGTGACGGCGTGCCGGTTCTGCGCCTTCTACGCCGCGCCGAAGGACACGAAGAAGGGCTGGACCCGGGACCTCGACGACATCCTGCGCCGCTGCGCGGAGACCGTGGAGCTGGGCGGCACCCAGATCATGTTCCAGGGCGGCCACCACCCGGACTACGGCGTCGAGTACTACGAGGAGCACTTCGCCGCCATCAAGGCCGCGTTCCCGCAGCTCGTCATCCACTCCCTCGGCGCCTCCGAGATCGAGCACATGGCCCGGATCTCCGGCGTCCCCGTGGAGGAGGCGATCAGCCGCATCCACGCCGCCGGCCTCGACTCCTTCGCCGGCGCCGGCGCCGAACTGCTGCCCGAGCGCCCCCGCAAGGCCATCGCCCCGCTCAAGGAGTCCGGCGAGCGCTGGCTGGAGATCATGGAGATCGCCCACGGCCTCGGCGTGGAGTCCACCTCCACCATGCTCATGGGCACCGGCGAGACCAACGCCGAGCGGATCGAGCACCTGCGGATGATCCGCGACACGCAGGACCGGACGGGCGGCTTCCGGGCCTTCATCCCGTACACGTACCAGCCCGAGAACAACCACCTCAAGGGCCGTACGCAGGCCACGCTCTTCGAGTACCTGCGGATGATCGCGATCGCCCGGATCTTCCTCGACAACGTCGCCCACATCCAGGGCTCCTGGCTGACCACCGGCAAGGAGGTCGGCCAGCTCTCCCTGCACTACGGCGCCGACGACCTCGGCTCGATCATGCTGGAGGAGAACGTCGTCTCCTCCGCCGGGGCGAAGCACCGTTCCAACCGCCTGGAGATCATCGACCTGATCCGCAAGGCGGGCCGCGTCCCGGCGCAGCGCTCCACCACGTACGAGCACCTCGTCGTCCACGACGACCCGGCGAACGACCCGGTCGACGAGCGCGTCGCCTCCCACATCTCGTCCGTCGCGATCGAGGGCGGCACGGCCCACCCGGAGCTGAAGCTCCTCGACGCCCGCTGACGCGCGTGCGGACGATCCACGTCGCCGAGGCGTCGCCCGAGACCGCCGTGCTGGTCGACGGCGGTCTGATCGCCGCCGTCGGCCCGTACGAGGACCTGGTCGCCGTACGCCCCGACGCACGGGTGCGGGAGTGGCCCGGCATCCTCACCCCCGGGCTCCTCAACCCGTTCGCGCCCGAACTCCTGGAGGGCATGTACCACCCGGACCCCCGGGAGGCCGAGGGGTTCGGCACCGAACCGATCCCGGGGGAGCGGGCGCGGCGGATCTTCCGGGCCGACCCCTCCCGGCGCGGTGCCTCCGCCCGCCGGGGCGTGCAGCGGCTCCTCGCCCACGGGACGGTCGCCGTCGCGGGCGAACTGCGGAGCCGGGCCGCCGCGGACGCCGTGCGCCGGGCCGGTCTCGCCGTCGGCCGCCGCCCGGAGCGGCTTCCCGGCCCCCCGTCCTTCTCCCCGCAGCCGCTGGTGCTCCTGCCCGCCCCGGTGCCGGGCGGTCCCGCCCGCTTCGCCGTCTTCGACGTCCCCGACCGGGCGGCCCTGGTCCGCCTCGGCGCCTCGACCTGCGTCGCCACCGTCCTCGGCGGCCGCCTGGTCCACCGGTCCCGCTGAACGCGCCCCGGCGGACCGTCCGGGCGCGTCCCGCCGGGCGGTCCCGAGCGTGCCCTGCCGGTCGGGGCGGGAGGCGCCCTGAGACAATGGGGCCGCCCGCCCGTCTCCGATTCTGCGAGGCCGAACACCCGTGACCCGCGCCACCCTGGACAAGCAGCCGCACGAAGTCGCCACCATGTTCGACGGCGTGGCGGCCAACTACGACCTCACCAACGACGTGCTCTCCCTCGGCCAGGACCGGCGCTGGCGCAAGGAGGTCGCCAAGGCGGTCGACGCCCGCCCGGCGCAGAAGGTCCTCGACCTCGCCGCGGGCACGGCCACCTCCTCGCAGCCCTTCGCCCGCGCGGGGGCGTACGTCGTGCCCTGCGACTTCTCGCTCGGGATGCTGCGGGTCGGCAAGCAGCGCCACCCGTGGATGCCGTTCACGGCGGGCGACGGCACGCGACTGCCCTTCCGCGACGACGTGTTCGACGCCGTCACCATCTCCTTCGGGCTGCGCAACATCCAGGACACCGAGCAGGCGCTCCGCGAGCTGTACCGGGTGACGAAGCCGGGCGGCCGGGTCGTCATCTGCGAGTTCTCGCACCCCACCTGGGCGCCGTTCCGCACGGTGTACGAGGAGTACCTGATGCGCGCGCTGCCGCCGGTGGCCCGCGCCGTCTCCTCCAACCCCGACGCGTACGTGTACCTCGCCGAGTCCATCCAGTCCTGGCCGGACCAGCCCACCCTGGCGGGCCTGCTCCGGAAGGCCGGCTGGTCGAGGACGGCCTGGCGGAACCTGTCGGGCGGCATCGTCGCCCTGCACCGGGGCTTCAAGGAGTAACAACCTCCGCCGGGGCTCCGAGGCGTCACACCCCCGCCGGGGCTCCGAGGCACGACCCCGGCACCGGTGCGCCCCCCCGCACCGCGGCTCCAAGGCGCGGCCCTCCCCGTGGCCCCCGCCCCTAGACTTCCCCCATCCTTCCCTCGACCCCTTAGGGAGACCCGCCGTGACCGAGCAGCCCCTCTCCGAGCACAGCGCGGACGTGATCGTCGTCGGGGCGGGCCCGGCCGGCTCGACCACCGCCTACTACCTGGCGAAGGCGGGCCTGGACGTCCTCCTCCTGGAGAAGACCGCCTTCCCGCGCGAGAAGGTCTGCGGCGACGGCCTCACCCCCCGCGCCACCAAGCAGCTCGTCGCCATGGGCATCGACATCTCCGAAGAGGCCGGCTGGCTGCGGAACCGGGGCCTGCGGATCATCGGCGGCGGCGTCCGCCTGGAGCTGGACTGGCCGGACCTCGCCTCGTACCCGGACTACGGACTGGTCCGCAAGCGCGACGACTTCGACGAGCAGCTCGCCCGCCAGGCGCAGAAGGCCGGCGCCCGGCTGTACGAGCGCTGCAACGTCGGCGCCCCGATCCTCGACGACCGCACGGGCCGGATCACCGGCGTCCACGCCAAGCTGGGCGAGGAGAAGCGCGAGGTCACCTTCCACGCCCCGCTGGTCGTCGCCGCCGACGGCAACTCGACCCGGATCTCCCTCGGCATGGGCCTGCACCGGCGCGAGGACCGGCCGATGGGCGTCGCCGTCCGCACGTACTTCACGTCCCCCCGGCACGACGACGACTACCTGGAGTCCTGGCTGGAGCTGTGGGACCGGCGCGGCCCGCAGGACCGCCTCCTGCCCGGCTACGGCTGGATCTTCCCCATGGGCGACGGCACGTCCAACGTGGGCCTCGGCATCCTCAACTCCTCGAAGGCGTTCCGCGAGCTGGACTGGCGCGAGGTCCTCAAGGCGTGGTGCGCCTCCATGCCGGAGGACTGGGGCTACACCCCCGAGAACATGACGCAGCCGATCCGGGGCGCCGCCCTGCCGATGGCCTTCAACCGGCAGCCCCACTACACCAAGGGGCTGCTGCTCGTCGGTGACGCGGGCGGCCTGGTCAACCCGTTCAACGGCGAGGGCATCGCGTACGCCATGGAGTCGGGCCGGATCGCGGCGGACGTCATCGTCCAGGCCCACGCCCGCGCGACCCCGGCCCAGCGCGAACTGGCCCTGCGGAACTACCCGCAGGTCCTCAAGGACACCTACGGCGGCTACTACACGCTGGGCCGCGCCTTCGTGAAGCTCATCGGCAACCCGAAGGTCATGAAGATCGCGACCCAGCGCGGCCTCACCCACCCGCTCCTGATGAAGTTCACCCTGAAGATGCTGGCCAACCTCACCGACCCGACGGGCGGCGACGCGATGGACCGCATCATCAACGGACTGTCGAAGGTGGCGCCCCGGGCCTGACCTGGCCCCGGGCCCGATCCGGCCCCGCGCCCGATCCGGCCCCGCGCCCGACCCGGCCCCGCGCCCGACCCGGTCCGGAGCCCCGGTCCCGGGCCCGGGAGCCCGGTCCGGAGCCCCGGTCCCGCCCGCCCGCCGGGGATGCGGCAGCATGGGCGCGCGGCCGGCCCCCCCGGGGGCCGGTGTCGCGACGTCTCCGTTCTCCTCCACCTGGGGCTGGCGCATCACCATGACCACGAAGACTTCGGGCGGCGGGCGGCTGCCGTGGACGGCGGTCACCGCCGGGATCGTGGCCATGACGGTCTCGTACGCGGGACCGCTCGCGCTCATCCTGGCCGCCGCCGGCGCCGCCGGGCTGAGCGCCGAGCAGAGCGCGTCGTGGGTCTGGGCGGTGTCCGTCGGGGCCGGTCTGACCTGTGTCGGGCTGAGCTGGTGGAGCCGGACCCCGGTCGTCACGGCGTTCTCGACGCCGGGCGCGGCCATCCTGGTCACGGCGCTGCCGCAGCACGGGTACGCGGAGGCGGTCGGCGCCTTCCTCGCGGCGGGCGTGGCGGCCACCGCCCTGACGGCGACCGGGGTGTTCGCCCGGCTGCTGGCCCGCGTCCCGGAGGGCGTCGTCTCGGCGATGCTCGCCGGGATCCTCTTCTCGTTCGGGACCGGGATCTTCACCTCGGTCCGCTCCGCGCCGCTGCTCGCGGGCGGGATGCTGCTCGGCTACCTGCTGGCGCGGCGCTTCCTCCCGGCGTACGCGGTGGTGTGCGCGCTCGCCACCGGCCTCGTCCTCGCCGGCGCGACCGGCGGGCTCGACCTCGCCGTGCCGGGCTCCGGGCTCGCCCTGCCGCACCTGACCGTGCCGGAGTTCTCGCCCGGAGCGCTCGTCGGCATCGGCGTGCCGCTGCTCGTGGCGACCCTCGCCGGACAGTACGCGCCGGGCATGGCGGTGCTGCGGGCGGACGGCTACGCGCCCGACGAGCGGGTGGTGTGCGGGACGACGGGCGCGGTGTCGGTGCTGCTCGCGCCGTTCGGCTCGCACGCGATCAACCCGGCGGCGATCACGGCCGCCATCTGCACGGGCCCGGACGCGCACCCGGACCCGGCCCGGCGCTGGGTCGCCGGGGTGAGCTGCGGGATCGGCTACCTGGCGGTCGGCTGTTTCGGCTCGACCCTGGTGGCGCTCTTCACCGGCCTGCCCGACGCGCTCGTCGCGACGCTGGCGGGGGTGGCGCTGCTGGGCGCCCTGTCGGGGAGCCTGGTGCGGACGGTCGCGGACGAACGGGGCCGCGAGGCCGCCGTGGTGACCTTCCTGGCGACCGCGTCCGGAGTGACGATCGGCGGGGTCGGCTCACCCTTCTGGGGACTGCTCGCCGGCCTCCTCGCGTACGTCCTGACCGAGGCCCGGCGGGGCGGCCCCGGCACGCCGGAGGGCCGCCGCTCCCCCGAGGAGCGGCGGCCCTTCGACGCGGACGGGAACGCTCAGAGGATGCGCACGGCGCCCGACGGCGGGTCCCAGTCGAGCGAGCGCTCGACCACGCCGGTGGACGAGTTCTGCGCGCCGACGTACTTGCCGCCGCCCACGTAGATGGCGACGTGGTACGAGCCGCTGCGGCTGCCCCAGTACAGGATGTCGCCCGGCTGGAGGTTGCCCAGGGAGACGGAGGTGCCCATGCTCGACTGCTCGTACGAGATGCGCGGCAGGTCGATGCCCGCCTGGCGGTAGGCGGCCTGGACGAGACCGGAGCAGTCCCACGAGTTGGGGCCCGTGCCGCCGGTGACGTAGGAGTCGCCGACCTGCGCACGGGCGAAGGCCACGATCGCGGCGGCGGAGCCGCTGGGGGCCTGGGAGCGCTCCTCGCCGGTGGAGGCGCCGGAGCCGCCGTCGGAGGACGAGCCGCCGGAGGACGACGAGCCGCCGTCGTCGGACGCGGTCGTGGCGACGGTGGCGAGCTGGGTGCGCGCACGGCTGCGGGAGGCGCGCTCGGCGGCCTCCTCGGCGGCCCTGCGCTCCTGCTCGGCCTTGAGGCGGGCCTTCTCGGCGCGCTCGGCCGCGGCCTTGCGGTCCGCCTCGGCCTTGGCCTTCGTGGCCTCCTTGGAGGCGTTCAGGACGGCCGCGTTCTCCAGGCTCCGGAGGTTCTGGTCGAGCGCTTCCTGCTGGGATGCCTCGGCGGAGGCGGCGACCGCGCTCGCGAGGCCGGTGCCGGTGCCGAGCGAGCCCAGGGTGGGCATCTCGATGGTCTCGGTCACCGGATCGGCACTCGCCGGCCCGGCGGCACCGGCCACCGCGATGGTGCCGAGGACGCCACCGGCGACTCCGGCCCGGAGCGCGAGCTTCGAAGCGCTGCGGCGGGGCTTCCGGTGGCTGGGTATGTGAGCGGAGTGGGACATGGGAACAACCGCTATCAGGGCATCAGGGTTCCCTTCAAGAAACGTGGATTGCGCCACAGTTACGTTCGGAACCTGTGAATCCGCTTCCTGGGGAGCCTTATTGACGCCGTAACGGGCAAATCGGGCGTCGGTCATCCGGGGCTTGATCAAGGGTTTTCAATGAAAAGCCCGAATTGCCCGACGCTTACCACCTCTTGACGCCGTTGGCCAAGCCCTCTTCTTTCGGGGCGTCAGGCTCGTGACGCACGTCACATCGGGGTTCGTGAAAACGCGCACGCGTCCACCTCCGTCCGCGCGACCCCCCGACCGGGCGACGGGCGCCCCCTTTATCACCCCCGGACGATCTCTCGCCAATTTGCCTGTACGTGCCATCGCTTGATAGTGCGAGACCCCCTCCGATCAGCGATTTCCGGTGCGGTTGTCACATCTGGTGATCGCCTGGGCGCTTCGCGCGACAAGATCACCCCTCATCCGGCTTCATGATCGTTCGTCAGGTGGTGGAGATCACAAACTCACTGTCGTACCCCGTGTCGCAGATCACAGAGGGGCAGGCATAAGATGCGGGGCAGCCGGGCTTGTGAACTGCCTCACATGGGGGTGATCTTTCACGGTCCGGTGGTGCGGTCCAACGGTCAAGGACGACTGGAAGGAGCGAGGAGCGTGAATGCGTACGCGCCCGTCCTCGTGCTCGGCGCCCTGGGTGCGGGGTTTGCGATCTTCTCCGTGGTCATGGCCACGCTTATCGGCCCAAAGCGGTACAACAGGGCGAAACTTGAGGCGTACGAGTGCGGCATCGAGCCGACACCCACGCCCGCCGGGGGCGGCCGCTTCCCGATCAAGTACTACCTGACGGCGATGCTCTTCATCGTCTTCGACATCGAGATCGTCTTCCTCTACCCCTGGGCCGTCACCTTCGACGCCCTGGGGCTTTTCGGGCTCGTGGAGATGCTGCTCTTCGTGCTCACCGTCTTCGTCGCCTACGCCTACGTGTGGCGGCGCGGCGGCCTGGAATGGGACTGAGGGGCTGAGGGGCACCTATGGGACTCGAAGAGAAACTCCCGAGCGGCTTTCTGCTGACGACGGTCGAACAGGCCGCGGGCTGGGTGCGCAAGGCGTCCGTCTTCCCCGCGACCTTCGGCCTCGCCTGCTGCGCCATCGAGATGATGACCACCGGAGCCGGCCGGTACGACCTGGCCCGCTTCGGCATGGAGGTCTTCCGCGGTTCGCCGCGCCAGGCCGACCTGATGATCGTGGCCGGCCGGGTCAGCCAGAAGATGGCCCCCGTCCTGCGGCAGGTCTACGACCAGATGCCCAACCCCAAGTGGGTCATCTCCATGGGCGTCTGCGCCTCCTCGGGCGGCATGTTCAACAACTACGCGATCGTGCAGGGCGTCGACCACATCGTCCCCGTCGACATCTACCTGCCCGGCTGTCCGCCGCGCCCGGAGATGCTGCTCGACGCGATCCTCAAGCTCCACCAGAAGATCCAGGGCTCCAAGCTCGGCGTGAACGCCGAGGAGGCGGCGCGCGAGGCGGAGGAGGCGGCGCTCAGGGCGCGGCCGACCATCGAACTGAAGGGCCTGCTGAGGTGACCGGCGCACGCGCGGCCGCCGGGCCGCAGACCGCGAAGAATCCCGCGTCCGCGCGCCGCGCGGGCGGAGAAGGGAACGGGGCAGCACAGTGAGCGACGAGACACCCAACCCCGACAAGGAGCTGAGCGCGCAGAACCTGCCGGGCCAGCGCGGGGACCACGGCGAGGAGGTCCGCGTCCAGCGCGGCATGTTCGGCGCGCAGAGCGGCGCCGACACCTCCGGCTACGGCGGCCTCGTCCGCTCCGTACGGCTCCCCGGCCCGGCCGCCCGCCCCTACGGCGGCTGGTTCGACGAGGTCGCCGACGAGCTGGAGGGCGCCCTGGAGGAGCAGGGGCTCCTCCCGGAGAACGCCATCGGGAAGACGGTCGTCGACCGCGGCGAACTCACCTTCCACATCGAGCGCGAGCACCTCGTCCGCGTGGCCCGCACCCTGCGCGACGACCCGGCGCTCCGCTTCGAGCTCTGCACCGGCGTCTCCGGCGTCCACTACCCGCACGACAAGGGCCGCGAGCTGCACGCCGTCTACCACCTGCGCTCCCTGACCCACGGCCGGCTGATCCGGCTGGAGGTCACGGCCCCGGACGCCGACCCGCACGTCCCGTCCCTCGTCGCCGTCTACCCGACGAACGACTGGCACGAGCGCGAGGCGTACGACTTCTTCGGCATCGTCTTCGACGGCCACCCCGCCCTCACCCGGATCATGATGCCGGACGACTGGCAGGGCCACCCGCAGCGCAAGGACTACCCCCTCGGCGGCATCCCCGTCGAGTACAAGGGCGCCCAGATCCCGGCTCCGGACCAGCGGAGGTCGTACTCGTGAACACCCCCAACGCCTCCGCGCGGGAGACGACGGAAGGCACCGTCTACACGGTGACCGGCGGCGACTGGGACGAGGTCGCCCGCTCCGCCGCCCGGGCCGACGACGAGCGGATCGTCGTCAACATGGGACCCCAGCACCCGTCCACCCACGGCGTGCTCCGCCTCATCCTGGAGATCGACGGCGAGACCGTCACCGAGGCCCGCTGCGGCATCGGCTACCTCCACACCGGCATCGAGAAGAACCTCGAATACCGGACCTGGACGCAGGGCACCACCTTCGTCACGCGCATGGACTACCTGACCTCGTTCTTCAACGAGACCGCGTACTGCCTCGGCGTGGAGAAGCTGCTCGGCGTCACCGACCAGATCCCGGACCGCGCGAGCGTCGTCCGCGTCCTGCTGATGGAGCTGAACCGGCTCTCCTCGCACCTGGTCTGCATCGCCACCGGCGGCATGGAGCTCGGCGCCACCACGATCATGATCTACGGCTTCCGGGACCGCGAGATGATCCTGGACCTGTACGAGCTGATCACCGGCCTGCGCATGAACCACGCCTTCATCCGCCCCGGCGGCCTCGCCCAGGACCTCCCGCCCGGCGCCGTCGACGCCGTGCGCGAGTTCGTGAAGACCATGAAGAAGAACCTGCCGGAGTACGACAAGCTCGCCACCGGCAACCCCATCTTCAAGGCCCGCATGCAGGACGTCGGCCACCTCGACCTCACCGGCTGCATGGCCCTCGGCGCCACCGGACCGATCCTGCGCTCCGCGGGCCTCCCGCACGACCTGCGCAGGACCGACCCGTACTGCGGCTACGAGAACTACGACTTCGAGGTCCCGACCGCCGAGAGCTGCGACTCCTACGGACGCTTCCTGGTCCGCCTGGAGGAGATGCGGCAGTCCCTGCGGATCGTCGAGCAGTGCCTCGACCGCCTGGAGCCGGGCCCGGTCATGGTCGCCGACAAGAAGATCGCCTGGCCCGCGCAGCTCGCGCTCGGCGCCGACGGCCTCGGCAACTCCCTCGACCACATCAAGAAGATCATGGGCACCTCCATGGAGGCCCTGATCCACCACTTCAAGCTGGTCACCGAGGGCTTCCGGGTCCCGCCCGGCCAGGCGTACGCGGCCGTCGAGTCCCCCAAGGGCGAACTCGGCGCGCACGTCGTCTCCGACGGCGGCACCCGCCCCTACCGGGTCCACTTCCGCGACCCGTCCTTCACCAACCTCCAGGCCATGGCCGCGATGTGCGAGGGCGGCCAGGTCGCCGACGTCATCGTGGCCGTCGCCTCCATCGACCCCGTGATGGGAGGCGTCGACCGATGACCGAGCAGATCAGCCTGGGCATGCCCCAGCTCCCCGCCCCCGGCTACCCGGCGGACGTCCGCGCCCGCCTGGAGGAGGACGCGCGGGCGATCGTCGCCCGCTACCCGGACTCCCGCTCCGCGCTCCTGCCGATGCTGCACCTCGTGCAGGCGGAGGAGGGCCACGTCACCCGCACCGGCACGGCCTTCTGCGCCGACGTCCTCGGCCTCACCACCGCCGAGGTCACCGCCGTCGCCACCTTCTACACCATGTACCGCCGCAAGCCCTCCGGCGACTACCAGGTCGGCGTCTGCACCAACACGCTCTGCGCGGTCATGGGCGGCGACGCGATCTTCGAGGAGCTGCAGGAGCACCTCGGCGTCGGCAACGGCGGGACCACCGAGGACGGCAAGGTCACCCTCGAACACATCGAGTGCAACGCGGCCTGCGACTTCGCGCCCGTCGTGATGGTCAACTGGGAGTTCTTCGACAACCAGACCCCCGAGTCCGCCAAGAAGATGGTGGACGACCTGCGGGCCGGGCGGACCGTCGAACCCACCCGCGGCGCCCCGCTCTGCACCTTCAGGGAGACCGCCCGCATCCTCGCCGGCTTCCCCGACGAGCGCCCCGGCGCCGTCGAGGCCACCGGCGGCGCGGGCCCCGCCTCCCTCGTCGGCCTGCGGCTCGCCAAGGGCGAGCAGCCGCACCACCGCGTCGTCCACCCGCGCGGCGAGACCACCGGACCGGGCGAGGACCCCGGACGCGGCGACACCTCCGGACAGGAGGGGAAGTGATGACCTTGGCAACCGAGATCAACAACAGCAGCCCCGAGAAGCTCCTCGCCCCCGTCCTCTCGGCCTTCTGGGACGAACCCCGCTCCTGGACCCTGGAGACCTACGAACGCCACGAGGGCTACCAGGGACTCCGGCGGGCCCTCGCGATGAGCCCCGACGACCTCATCGCGTACGTCAAGGACTCCGGTCTCCGCGGCCGCGGCGGCGCCGGCTTCCCCACCGGCATGAAGTGGCAGTTCATCCCGCAGGGCGACGGCAAGCCGCACTACCTCGTCGTCAACGCCGACGAGTCCGAGCCCGGCACCTGCAAGGACATCCCGCTCCTCTTCGCCAACCCGCACTCCCTCATCGAGGGCATCGTGATCGCCTGCTACGCGATCCGCTCGAACCACGCCTTCATCTACCTGCGCGGCGAGGTCGTCCCCGTCCTGCGCCGCCTCCACGAGGCCGTCCGCGAGGCGTACGCCGCCGGCTACCTCGGCACCAACGTCCTCGGCAGCGGGCTCGACCTCGAACTCACCGTGCACGCCGGCGCCGGCGCGTACATCTGCGGCGAGGAGACCGCCCTGCTCGACTCGCTCGAAGGACGGCGCGGCCAGCCCCGGCTGCGGCCCCCCTTCCCCGCGGTCGCCGGTCTGTACGCCTGCCCCACCGTGGTGAACAACGTCGAGTCCATCGCGTCCGTTCCCGCGATCCTCCACCGGGGCAAGGAGTGGTTCACCTCCCTGGGCAGCGAGAAGTCCCCGGGCTTCACGCTGTACTCGCTCTCCGGGCACGTCGCCTCGCCCGGCCAGTACGAGGCCCCCCTCGGCGTCACCCTGCGCCAGCTCCTCGACATGGGCGGCGGGATGCGCCCCGGCCACCGCCTCAAGTTCTGGACCCCCGGCGGCTCCTCCACCCCCATGTTCACCGACGAGCACCTCGACGTGCCCCTCGACTACGAGGGCGTCGGCGCCGCCGGTTCCATGCTCGGCACCAAGGCGCTCCAGTGCTTCGACGAGACCACCTGCGTCGTCCGCGCCGTCACCCGCTGGACCGAGTTCTACGCCCACGAGTCCTGCGGCAAGTGCACCCCCTGCCGCGAGGGCACGTACTGGCTCGTCCAGCTGCTCCGCGACATCGAGGCCGGCAAGGGCGAGATGTCCGACCTCGACAAGCTCAACGACATCGCCGACAACATCAACGGCAAGTCGTTCTGCGCCCTCGGCGACGGCGCCGCCTCACCGATCTTCTCCTCCCTGAAGTACTTCCGCGAGGAGTACGAGCAGCACATCACGGGCCGGGGCTGCCCCTTCGACCCCGCCAGGTCGACCGCCTGGGCGGACAACCACAAGGAGGTGACCGCATGACCGTCATCGCGTCCACCCCCAGTGGCGGCGGCAGCGCGCCGGTACCGCCCGAGGACCTCGTGACGCTGACCATCGACGGCGCCGAGATCTCCGTCCCGAAGGGGACGCTGGTCATCCGCGCCGCCGAACAGCTCGGCATCGAGATCCCGCGCTTCTGCGACCACCCGCTCCTCGACCCCGCCGGTGCCTGCCGCCAGTGCATCGTCGAGGTCGAGGGCCAGCGCAAGCCCATGGCCTCCTGCACCATCACCTGCACCGACGGCATGGTGGTGAGGTCCCAGCTCACCTCGCCCGTCGCCGAGAAGGCCCAGCACGGCGTGATGGAGCTGCTGCTCATCAACCACCCGCTGGACTGCCCGGTCTGCGACAAGGGCGGCGAGTGCCCCCTGCAGAACCAGGCCATGTCCCACGGACAGGCCGAGTCCCGCTTCGAGGGCGTCAAGCGGACCTACGAGAAGCCGGTCGCGATCTCCACCCAGGTGCTGCTCGACCGCGAGCGGTGCGTGCTGTGCGCCCGCTGCACCCGCTTCTCCAACCAGGTCGCGGGCGACCCGATGATCGAGCTGATCGAGCGCGGCGCGCTCCAGCAGGTCGGCACCGGCGAGGGCGACCCCTTCGCGTCGTACTTCTCCGGCAACACCATCCAGATCTGCCCGGTCGGCGCCCTCACCTCGGCCGCCTACCGCTTCCGCTCCCGCCCCTTCGACCTCGTCTCCACCCCCTCCGTGTGCGAGCACTGCGCGGGCGGCTGCGCCACCCGCACCGACCACCGGCGCGGCAAGGTCATGCGGCGGCTCGCCGCCGAGGACCCGGAGGTCAACGAGGAGTGGATCTGCGACAAGGGCCGCTTCGGCTTCCGGTACGCCCAGCAGCGCGACCGGCTGACCACGCCGCTCGTCCGGAACCCCGAGTCCGGTGAGCTGGAGGCCGCCTCCTGGCCCGAGGCCCTGGAAGCCGCCGCCCGCGGGCTCGTCCGCGGCCGGACCGGCGTCCTGACCGGCGGCCGGCTGACCGTCGAGGACTCCTACGCGTACGCCAAGTTCGCCCGGGTCGCCCTGGGCACCAACGACGTCGACTTCCGGGCCCGGGTCCACTCCGGCGAGGAGGCCGACTTCCTGGCCTCCGCCGTCGCCGGACGCGGACGCGACCTGGACGGGACGGGCGTCACGTACACCTCGCTCGAAGCCGCCCCGGCCGTCCTCCTCGTCGGCCTGGAGGCCGAGGAGGAGGCCCCCGGCGTCTTCCTGCGGCTCCGCAAGGCGTGGCGCAAGCGCGGCCAGAGGACCTATGCCGTCGCCGCCTTCGCCACCCGGGGCCTGGAGAAGGCGGGCGGCACCCTGCTGCCCGCCGCCCCCGGCACCGAGACCGAGTGGCTCGACGCGCTCAGCTCCCGGGTCGGCCTGGAGGGCGACGGACTCGCCGCCGCCGAGGCCCTGCGCGAGGAGGGCGCCGTGATCGCCGTCGGCGAGCGTCTGGCGGGCGTACCCGGCGCGCTCACCGCCGCCCTGCGCGCCGCGGCCGCCACCGGCGCCCGGCTCGTGTGGATCCCGCGCCGCGCCGGCGAGCGCGGGGCCGTCGAGGCGGGCGCGCTCCCGGGGCTCCTCCCCGGCGGCCGGCCCGCGACCCACCCCCGCGCGCGCGAGGAGGTCGCCGCCGTCTGGGGCGTCCGCGAACTCCCCGTCCGCCCCGGCCGCGACACCGGCCGGATCCTGGAGGCCGCCGCCACCGGCGAACTCGCCGCCCTGCTCGTCGCGGGCGTCGAGGTCGCCGACCTGCCGGACCCGGCCCGCGCCCGCGAGGCCCTGGACGCGGCCTTCGTGGTCTCCCTGGAGCTGCGGCCCGGCGAGGTCACCGACCGCGCCGACGTCGTCCTGCCGGTCGCCGCCGTCGCCGAGAAGACCGGCACCTTCCTCAACTGGGAGGGCAGGGCCCGGATGTTCGAGTCCGCGCTCAAGCCGGATCAGATGACCCGGCAGCCCGCCCCGGCCGACACCCGCGTCCTGCACATGCTGGCCGACGCCCTCGACGCGCATCTGGGCCTGCCCGACGTCCAGGCCGTACGGCGGGAGCTGGACCGGCTCGGCGGCCGGTTCGACGAACGGACCACCGGGCCCGCCGAGCCCGGCCGGCCCGCCGCCCGGCCCGGCGACGGCGAGGCCGTCCTCGCCGGACACCGGCTCCTCCTCGACCTCGGACGGCTCCAGGAGGGCGACACCGCCCTGGCCGGCACCCGCCACGCGGCGGTCGCCCGGCTCTCCGCCGCCACCGCCGCCGACACCGGCGTCAAGGACGGCGACCTCCTGGAGGTCAGGGGCCCCGCCGGCTCCGTCGCCCTCCCGCTCCGGGTCACCGAGATGCCCGACCGCGTGGTCTGGCTCCCGCTGAACTCGACCGGGCACGGCGTCCTCTCCGACACCGGCGCCCGTCCGGGCGACCCGGTCCGCATCGGTCCGGCGGCCCCCCGCCCCGCCGGCGTCACGGAGGTGCAGGCATGAGCGTGCCGCTCGCCGCTGAAGACCTGTCCATGTTCGGCACGGACCCCTGGTGGCTCGTCGCGGTCAAGGCCGTCTTCTGCTTCGCCTTCCTGATGGTGACCGTGCTCTTCTCCATCGTGTGGGAGCGCAAGGTCGTCGCCTGGATGCAGCTGCGCGTCGGACCCAACCGGCACGGCCCCTGGGGCCTCCTCCAGTCCCTCGCGGACGGCATCAAGCTGATGCTGAAGGAGGACGTGATCGTCCGCCGCGCCGACAAGGTCGTCTACGTCCTGGCCCCGGTCGTCGCCGCGATCCCCGCCTTCATGGCCATCGCCGTGATCCCCTTCGGCCCGGCGGGCAACGAGGTCTCGATCTTCGGCCACCGCACGGCGATGCAGCTCACCGACCTGCCGATCGCGATGCTGTACGTCCTCGCGGTCGCCTCGATCGGCATCTACGGCATCGTCCTCGCCGGCTGGTCCTCCGGCTCCACGTACCCGCTCCTGGGCGGCCTGCGCTCCTGCGCGCAGATGATCTCGTACGAGATCGCCATGGGCGCGGCCTTCGCCTCCGTCTTCCTCTACTCCGGGTCGATGTCGACCTCGGCGATCGTCGAGGCGCAGGCGGACCGCTGGTTCGTGATCCTGCTGCCGGTCTCGTTCATCATCTACGTCGTCACGATGGTCGGCGAGACCAACCGCGCGCCCTTCGACATGCCGGAGTCCGAGGGCGACCTCGTCGGCGGCTTCAACACCGAGTACTCGTCCATCAAGTTCGCGATGTTCATGCTCGCCGAGTACGTGAACATGGTGACGGTCTCGGCCGTGACGGCCACCCTCTTCCTGGGCGGCTGGCGGGCCCCGTACCCCCTCTCCGCCTTCTGGGAGGGCGCGAACCACGGCTGGTGGCCGATGCTCTGGTTCGTGATCAAGGTGCAGCTGCTGCTGTTCTTCTTCATCTGGCTGCGCGGCACCCTGCCCCGCGTCCGCTACGACCAGCTCATGAAGCTCGGCTGGAAGGTCCTGATCCCGGTCTCCGTGGTCTGGCTGATGCTGGTCGCCACCGTCCGGGCGCTACGCAACGAGAACATCGCGTTCACCCACATCGTCCTGTACGTGGCCGGGGCCGTGCTCGCCCTGCTCCTCCTCTCCCTCGTGGTGGACCTCTTCCGCGACCGGAAGGCGGGGACGGCGGCGCCCGCGCCCGAGGACACGCCCCCCTTCGACCCGATGGCCGGAGGCTTCCCCGTGCCGCCCAAGCCCGGACAGTCCCTGCCGCCCGCGCCCCGGCGCCGGTCGCGGCACCAGCGGGACCTCGTCGCCAGCGGCGCCCCCGACACCGCTACTGCGAACGACGGAAAGGAGACGGACGGTGTCTGACTTCCAGAATCCGGTGGCCGGTTTCGGCGTGACCTTCAAGGCCATGTTCAAGAAGCGGCTGACCGAGCAGTACCCGGAGCAGCAGAAGACGACCGCGCCCCGCTTCCACGGCCGGCACCAGCTCAACCGTCACCCCGACGGCCTGGAGAAGTGCGTCGGCTGCGAACTGTGCGCCTGGGCCTGTCCCGCCGACGCCATCTACGTGGAGGGCGCGGACAACACGGACGAGGAGCGCTACTCGCCCGGCGAGCGCTACGGCCGCGTCTACCAGATCAACTACGCCCGCTGCATCCTGTGCGGCCTGTGCATCGAGGCGTGCCCCACCCGCGCGCTGACGATGACCAACGAGTTCGAACTCGCCGACTCCTCCCGCGCGAACCTGATCTACACCAAGGAACAGCTCCTCGCGGGCCTGGAGGAGACCATGGTCGACACCCCGCACGCGATCTTCCCCGGCATGACCGAACAGGACTACTACCGGGGCCTCGTCACCGAGGCGGCGCCCGGGACCGTCCGCCAGGCCGCCGTGTCCCAGGGGGAGAAGGACGACCACGAGGAGGTGGACGCGTGAGCACCACCCTCGCGGCGTACGCGACCTCCACGGGCGAGGCCGTGCAGTTCTGGGTCCTCGGCACCGTCGCCGTCGCCGGCGCCCTCTGCACGATCCTCATGCGCAGGGCCGTCCACTCCGCCCTCTGCCTCGCCGGCACGATGATCGTCCTCGCGGTCTTCTACCTGGCCAACGGCGCGTACTTCCTCGGCATCGTCCAGATCGTCGTCTACACCGGCGCGATCATGATGCTCTTCCTCTTCGTCGTCATGCTCGTCGGCGTCACGGCCGCGGACTCGCTGAAGGAGACCCTGAAGGGGCAGCGCTGGTGGGCCGCCGCCTGCGGCCTCGGCTTCGGCATCCTGCTCGCCGCCGGCATCGGCAACGCCTCGCTCACCGAGTTCACCGGACTCGGCGCCGCCAACGGCGCGCGCGGCGGGAACGTCGAGGGCCTCGCCGCCCTGATCTTCACCCGGTACGTCTTCGCCTTCGAGATCACCGGCGCGCTCCTCATCACCGCCGCCGTCGGCGCGATGGTGCTCACCCACCGGGAGCGCACCGAGCGCGCCCGCACCCAGCGCGAGCTGGCCGAGCAGCGCGTACGCGAGGGCACGCACGTGCCGCCGCTGCCCGCGCCCGGCGTCTACGCCCGGCACAACGCCGTGGACATCGCCGGCCTGCTGCCCGACGGCAGCCCGGCGGAGCTGACCGTCATGGGGACCCTGCGCAAGCGGGGCCAGATCCGGGACGTTTCCGCCGAGGCCATGGCCGACCTCAAGGCCCTGGAACAGCGCTCCGAGGAGCGGCTCGGCCGGAACCGGGACGAAGAGGAGGCCACCCGGTGAACCCCGTCAACTACCTGTACCTCGCCGCCCTGCTGTTCACCATCGGCGCCGCGGGGGTCCTGATCCGGCGCAACGCGATCGTCGTCTTCATGTGCGTCGAGCTCATGCTCAACGCCTGCAACCTCGCGTTCGTCACCTTCTCCCGCATGCACGGCAACCTGGACGGCCAGATCATCGCCTTCTTCACGATGGTCGTCGCCGCCGCGGAGGTCGTCGTCGGGCTCGCGATCATCGTGTCCGTCTTCCGTGCCCGCCACTCGGCCTCGGTCGACGACGCAAGCCTGATGAAGCTGTGAGGGGCTGACCGTGGAAAATCTCATCGCTCTGCTCGTCGGGGCACCCCTGCTCGGCGCGGCCGTCCTGCTCTGCGGCGGCCGGCGCCTCGACAGGTCCGGCCACTGGATCGGCACGCTCCTCGCGGCCGTCTCCTTCGCGACCGGCCTGGCGCTCTTCGCCGACATGCTCGGCAAGGGCGCCGAGGACCGGGCCCTGCACCAGCGGCTCTTCACCTGGATCCCCGTCGAGGGCTTCCAGGCGGACATGGCCTTCCAGCTCGACCAGCTCTCCATGACGTTCGTCCTGCTGATCAGCGGGGTCGGCACGCTCATCCACGTGTACTCCATCGGGTACATGGAGCACGACGAGCGCCGCCGCCGCTTCTTCGGCTACCTGAACCTGTTCGTCGCGGCGATGCTCCTGCTCGTCCTCGCCGACAACTACCTGCTCCTGTACTTCGGTTGGGAGGGCGTCGGCCTCGCCTCGTACCTCCTGATCGGGTTCTGGCAGCACAAGCCCAGCGCGGCCACCGCCGCCAAGAAGGCGTTCCTGGTCAACCGGGTCGGCGACATCGGCCTCTCGGTCGCCATCATGCTCATGTTCACCACCTTCGGGACCTTCGCCTTCGGGCCGGTCCTGGAGGCGACCGGGCAGGCGTCGCAGGGCACGCTGACCGCGATCGGCCTGATGCTGCTCCTCGCGGCCTGCGGCAAGTCGGCCCAGGTGCCGCTGCAGTCCTGGCTCGGGGACGCGATGGAGGGCCCGACCCCGGTCTCCGCCCTCATCCACGCGGCCACGATGGTGACCGCCGGCGTCTACCTGATCGTCCGCTCCGCCGACATCTTCAACGCGGCGCCGGACGCGCAGCTCGTCGTCACGATCGTCGGCGCCGTCACGCTCCTCTTCGGTGCGATCGTCGGTTGCGCCAAGGACGACATCAAGAAGGCCCTCGCCGGGTCCACGATGTCGCAGATCGGCTACATGATCCTGGCGGCCGGCCTCGGCCCGATCGGCTACGTCTTCGCGATCATGCACCTGGTGACGCACGGCTTCTTCAAGGCCGGGCTCTTCCTCGGCGCCGGTTCGGTCATGCACGGCATGAACGACGAGGTCGACATGCGGAAGTACGGCGGCCTGCGGAAGTACATGCCGGTCACCTTCGTCACCTTCGGCCTCGGCTACCTCGCGATCATCGGCTTCCCCGGCCTGTCCGGCTTCTTCTCCAAGGACAAGATCATCGAGGCGGCCTTCGCGAAGGGCGGCACCGAGGGCTGGATCCTCGGCGCGGTCACCCTGCTCGGCGCGGCCATCACCGCGTATTACATGACCCGCGTGATGCTGATGACCTTCTTCGGCGAGAAGCGCTGGCAGCCCGCGTTTGATCCGGACCGGACGCCCGACGCCGAACCGGCCGCCGGGCACGCCGCGGGCCGCATGCCGCACCCGCACGAGTCGCCGAAGTCCATGCTGATCCCGATGGTGCTGCTCGCCGTCGGATCGGTCGCCGGCGGCGCGGTCTTCGAGTTCGCCGGGTTCGTCGAGTGGCTGGAGCCGGTCACCGGCTACGCCCACGGCCACCCGCCGATCAGCGCCGGGGCCGTCACCGCCGCCACCGTCGCCGTCATGGTGATCGGCGTCGGGCTCGCCTACCTCCAGTACGGGCGCCGGCCGGTCCCGGTGGTCGCCCCGCGCGGCTCGCTCCTCACCCGGGCCGCCCGCCGCGACCTGCTCCAGGACGACTTCAACCACGCCGTGTTCGTCACGGGCGGCACCCACCTCACCCGCTCGCTCGTCTACCTCGACCACTCCCTGGTGGACGGCGCGGTCAACGGCACCGCGGCGGCCTTCGGCGGCCTCTCCGGCCGGCTGCGCAAGCTCCAGAACGGCTACGCCCGCTCGTACGCGGTCTCCATGTTCGGAGGTACGGCGGTGCTGATCGCCGCGACCCTGCTGATGAGGGCGGTGTAATCACCATGTCCTTCCCGCTCCTTACGGCGACGGCAGCGGTGCCGGCGGTCGGTGCGATCCTGACCGCCGCCGTGCCCGCCGCCCGCCGCACCGCCGCCAAGTGGCTGGCGCTGCTCGTCTCGCTCGCCACGCTCGTCCTCGCCGGGATCGTCTTCGCCCGCTTCGAGCCCGGCGGCGAGCGGTACCAGCTCACCGAGTCGTACGCCTGGATCAAGGACTTCGGCGTCCGCTACGAGCTGGGCGTGGACGGCATCGGGGTGGCGCTGATCGCGCTCACCGCCCTGCTGATCCCGTTCGTGATCCTGGCGGGCTGGCACGACGCCGACCCCCTGGAGACGTCCTCGAAGCGCTGGCGCCCCACCCAGGGCTTCTTCGCCCTGATCCTCATGGTCGAGGCGATGGTGATCCTCTCCTTCGAGGCCACCGACGTCTTCCTCTTCTACATCCTGTTCGAAGCCATGCTCATCCCGATGTACTTCCTCATCGGCGGCTTCGGCGACCGGGCCCACGCGGGCTCCGACGAGAACGCGGCGGCCCAGCGCTCCTACGCGGCCGTCAAGTTCCTCCTCTACAACCTGGCCGGCGGCCTGGTCATGCTGGCCGCCGTCATCGGCCTGTACGTGGTCGCGGGGAACTTCTCGCTCACCGAGATCGCCGGGGCGCGGGCCAACGGCTCCCTGGAGATGGCGACCAGCACCGAACGGTGGCTGTTCCTCGGCTTCTTCCTCGCCTTCGCGGTGAAGGCGCCGCTGTGGCCGCTGCACACCTGGCTGCCGAACGCGATGGGCGAGGCGACCGCCCCGGTCGCCGTCCTCATCACCGCCGTGGTCGACAAGGTCGGCACCTTCGCGATGCTCCGCTTCTGCCTCGGGCTCTTCCCCGAGGCGTCGAAGTGGGCCACGCCCGTGATCGTCGTCCTCGCCCTGATCAGCATCGTCTACGGGGCGCTGGTCGCCGTCGGCCAGCGGGACATCAAGCGCCTGATCGCCTACGCGTCGATCTCGCACTTCGGCTTCATCGTCCTGGGCATCTTCGCGATGACCAGCCAGGGCCAGTCCGGCGCCACGCTCTACATGGTCAACCACGGCCTCTCGACCGCCGCCCTGCTGCTCGTCGCCGGCTTCCTGATCTCCCGGCGCGGCTCGCGGCTCGTCGCGGACTACGGCGGAGTGCAGAAGGTCGCCCCCGTGCTCGCCGGCACCTTCCTGATCGGCGGGCTCGCGACCCTCTCCCTGCCCGGACTCGCGCCGTTCGTCAGCGAGTTCCTGGTCCTGGTCGGCACCTTCGCCCGCTACCCGGTGGCCGGCGTCGTCGCCACCACCGGCATCGTCCTGGCCGCGCTCTACACCCTCGTCCTGTACCAGCGGACGATGACCGGGCCGGTGAAGGAGGAGGTGCGGAGGATGCCGGACCTGCGGCCGCGCGAGCTGGCCGTCGCCGTCCCGCTGATCGCCGCCCTGATCTTCCTCGGGGTCTTCCCGAAGCCGCTGACGGACGTCGTCAACCCGGCGGTCCGGCACACCATGTCCGACGTCCAGCAGAAGGACCCCGCACCCGAAGTGGAGGCGGCCAAGTGAGCACTTCCGCCGTCGCAACCCCCGTCCCCACCCTGTGGGCGACCGCCGCCGGACCGCTGGAGAAGATCCCGGCGCCCCACATCGAGTACGCCCAGCTCGCGCCCGTGCTCATCGTGATCGGCGCCGCGCTCCTCGGCGTCCTCGTCGAGGCGTTCGTCCCCCGCAGGGGCCGCTATCCGGTCCAGGTCCTCCTGACCGTCCTCGCGCTCGCCGCCTCCTTCGCCGCCGTCGTCGGCCTGGCGGCCGGCGGGTACGGCACCACCAAGGCCCGCATCGCGGCCATGGGCGCCGTCGCGGTCGACGGACCGGCCCTCTTCCTCCAGGGGACCATCCTCCTCGCCTCGGTCGTGGCGGTCTTCACCTTCGCCGAGCGCAGGCTCGACCCGGCCGACCACGGCCACCGGGTGGACTCCTTCGCCGCCGAGGCCGCCGCCGTCCCCGGCAGCGACCACGAGAAGGCGGCCGTCAGGGCCGGCTTCACCACCACCGAGGTCTTCCCGCTGGCGCTCTTCGCCGTCGCCGGCATGCTGGTCTTCCCGGCCGCCAACGACCTCCTGACGCTCTTCGTCGCCCTGGAGGTCTTCTCCCTCCCGCTCTACCTGCTCTGCGCCGTCGCCCGCCGCAAGCGGCTGATGTCGCAGGAGGCCGCCCTCAAGTACTTCCTGCTCGGCGCCTTCTCCTCGGCCTTCCTGCTCTTCGGGATCGCCCTGCTCTACGGCTACGCGGGCACCGTCTCGTACGCCGGCATCGCGAACGTCGTCGACGGCACGGTCGCCTCGGTGAACCCGGCGCTCGCCGGCACCATGGGGAACGACGCGCTGCTCCTCATCGGCTTCGCCATGGTCCTGACGGGGCTGCTCTTCAAGGTCGGCGCCGTGCCGTTCCACATGTGGACCCCGGACGTCTACCAGGGCGCCCCGACCCCGGTCACCGGCTTCATGGCCGCCGCGACCAAGGTCGCCGCCTTCGGCGCGCTGCTCCGCCTGCTGTACGTGGTGCTGCCCGGCCTCACCTGGGACTGGCGGCCGGTCATGTGGGGCGTCGCGATCGTCACCATGCTGGGCGGCGCGATCATCGCCATCACCCAGACCGACATCAAGCGGCTCCTGGCGTACTCCTCCGTCGCGCACGCCGGGTTCCTGCTCGCCGGCGTCATCGCCGCCACCCCGAGCGGCATCTCGTCCGTCCTCTTCTACCTGGCGGCGTACTCCTTCGTGACGATCGGCGCCTTCGCCGTCGTCACCCTGGTCCGGGACGCGGGCGGCGAGGCCACCCACCTCTCCAAGTGGGCCGGTCTGGGCCGCCGTTCGCCGCTGGTCGCGGCGGTCTTCGCGGTCTTCCTGCTCGCCTTCGCCGGCATCCCGCTGACCTCCGGCTTCTCCGGCAAGTTCGCGGTCTTCAAGGCGGCGGCGGACGGCGGCGCGGGCGCCCTCGTGGTGGTCGGCGTGATCTCCTCGGCGATCGCGGCCTTCTTCTACATCCGGGTCATCGTGCTGATGTTCTTCAGCGAGCCGAAGGCGGACGGCCCCACGGTCGCCGTGCCCTCGGCCCTGACGTCGCTCGCCATCACGGCGGGCGTGGCCGTCACCCTGGTGCTCGGCCTCGCGCCGCAGTACTTCCTGGACCTGGCGAACCGGGCGAGCGTGTTCGTCCGGTAGGCGCCCGCGCGCGCACGAGGGGCCCGGCTCGCACGAGGAGCCGGGCCCCTCGGCGCACTTCACCCCCGCCGGGCGCCGTGACATCGTGGACCTCGCACCGAATGGTCTGTACCAGTCGTGGAGGGATGGTTCCATGCGCGGCACCACGGTCTTACCCGGAGCGCCCTGCGCCGCCCCGAGGGACGGCGACCCGCCCGTGCACCGGCTCGAACTGCGGCTCCCCGACCGGGTGCCCTTCGCCGCCGGGGGGTTCGACGCGATGGGGCCGATGTCGCGGGCCGCGTACCCGCACCGGCACACCTTCTACGAGATCGTCCACGTCGTCGAGGGGTCCGGGGTCCACGTGCTCGACCTGGAGCGGTACGAGGTGCGGCCGCCCCAGCTCGGGGTGATCCTGCCCGGACAGGTGCACCACTGGGAGGGCGTGCGCGGGCTCGAAGGGTCGCTCGTGCTCTTCACGCCCGAGTTCCTGGTCGGCGGGCCCGGCGGCGAGGAGCTGCTGCGGCGGCTGGGGGAGCGGCCCTGGGCGGACCTCGACGCCGCCACGCACGAGCGCACGGGCCGGCTGATGGCGGAGCTGGCCGAGGAGTACCGGCACGGGGCCGACGGATTCGCCGGGGTGCTGCGGTCCCTGCTCCACGTCCTCCTGGTGCGGGCCGCCCGGCTGCCCGGCGGCGGGGACCCGCCACCGCCGCCGGGCCCGGCCGGGGAGTTCCTGCGGCTGGCCCGTACCGCCGGGGCCGCCGGGCTCTCCGTACGGGAGTGCGCCGACCGGATCGGGGTGACGCCCGGACACCTCACCGAGGTGGTGCGGGCGGCCACCGGCCGCACCCCCGCCGCGCTCCTTCGCCAGGAGCGGGCGCGGGAGGCGCAGCGGCTGCTCGTGGCCACCGGGCTCTCCGTGCGGCAGGTGGCCGCGCGCGTCGGGTTCGACGACGCCGCCTACTTCTGCCGGTTCTTCCGGAGGGAGGTCGGGTGCAGCCCCGGGCGCTTCCGAAAAGACCACGACCGCCGTGTTCCGTCCATCGAACCCGGTGCCGCGGGCCCCTAGGTTCGTTGCCGATCCCAGCCCCCACCCGAGGAGCCAGGCACATGGACCACGAGAACAGCACCGGGCACGTCAGCCGCAAGACCGTCCTGCGCGCCGCGCTCGCGGCCGGCATGGCGGCCCCCGCCGTGCTCATGGGCGTCCCCGCGCTCGCCCGCACCCTGACGGACGACGGGGAGGCGCCCGCGCTCACCCCCACGTGCGACGACGGCGACGACCCCACGCCGGCGCAGATGGAGGGCCCGTACTTCAAGCCCAACTCCCCGCTGCGGACCAGCCTCCTGGAGTCCAACACCCCCGGCGTCCGGCTCACCGTCAGCGGGTACGTCTTCGGGCTCGCCTGCCGGCCGATATCCGGCGTCCTGCTCGACTTCTGGCAGGCCGACACCAACGGCGCCTACGACAACACCGGGTTCCGCTTCCGCGGCCACCAGTTCACCGGCGCCGACGGCTCCTTCAAGCTCACCACGATCGTGCCCGGCCTCTACCCGGGCCGCACCCGCCACATCCACGTCAAGGCGCAGGCCCCCGGCCGCCCGGTGCTCACCACGCAGCTGTACTTCCCGAACGAGCCCCGCAACAACACCGACGGCCTCTTCGACCCCCGGCTGCTCATGACCGTGCGGGACGCGGGCGGGGCGCGCGAGGCCGCCTTCGACTTCGTCCTGAACGTGGCGCAGGACCCGGGCCCCACGCCGACGCCCACCCCGACGTCCACCGCGACCACCCAGCCGCCGGGGGGCAGCTGGGCGGTCGGCACCGCCTACAGGGCCGGGGACGCCGTCACCTACGCCGGGTCGGGCTACGTGTGCCTCCAGGCCCACACGGCCCAGCCCGGCTGGCAGCCGCCCAACGTCCCCGCCCTCTGGCGGGCCGCCTGACGGTCAGGCGGTGACGGCGGGGGCGATCCGGCCCCGGACCTCGCCCAGGGCGACCCGGGCGCCGTCCGGGCCGGGCGCCCACGCCGTGAGGACGACCTCGTCGCCGTCCTCCAGGAAGGTCCGCTTCCCGCCGGGCAGGTCGAGCGCGTCCCGCCCGTTCCAGGTCAGCTCCAGGAGCGAACCGCGCTGGTTCACCTCCGGCCCGGAGACCGTCCCGGAGCCGTACAGGTCGCCCGTGCGCAGGGAGGCGCCGTTCACCGTCATGTGGGCGAGCTGCTGGGCCGCCGTCCAGTACATCGTCGAGAACGGCGGCTCGGCCACCACCTCGCCGTTGATCTCGACGGAGATCCGCAGGTCGAAGCCGCCCGGCTCCTCCTCGTCCGCGTCGTCCAGGTACGGCAGGAGGGGGAGGTCCCGCGCGGGCGGGGCGGTCCGGGCCGCGTCCAGGGCCTCCAGGGGCGTCACCCACGCCGAGACCGAGGTCTGGAACGACTTGCCGAGGAACGGGCCCAGCGGCACGTACTCCCACGCCTGCACGTCCCGCGCCGACCAGTCGTTGAGCAGCGTCACGCCGAAGACGTGCTCCCGGAAGCCGCTCAGCGGCACCGGCCGGCCGAGCTCCGACGGCGTGCCGACCAGGAAGCCGACCTCCGCCTCGATGTCCAGCTTCACCGAGGGCCCGAAGACCGGGGCCGGGTCGGTGGGCGCCTTGCGCTGCCCGCAGGGGCGCACGACGTCGGTGCCGGAGACCACGACCGTGCCCGCGCGCCCGTGGTAACCGATCGGCAGGTGCTTCCAGTTGGGGGTGAGCGCGTCGCCGTCCGGGCGGAAGATCCGGCCCACGTTCGTCGCGTGGTGCTCGCTCGCGTAGAAGTCGACGTAGTCCGCGACCTCGTACGGCAGGTGCAGCGTCACCGCGTCCAGCGGGTGCAGCAGCGGCTCGACGGCCGCCCGGTGCGCGGGCTCCGTCACCCAGGCCGTGAGCGCCCGGCGGACCTCGCTCCAGACGCTCCGCCCGGCGGCGAGCAGCGGGTTGAGGCCCGGCTGCGCGAGCAGCGGCGCGTGCGGGGAGCCGAGCGCGTGCGCCGCGGCCCCCGCGTCCAGCACGTACCCGCCGATCCGGACACCGAGCCGGCGCCGGCCGGGCTCCTCGGCGGTGGAGAAGACGCCGTACGGGAGGTTGTGCGGACCGAAGGGATCGCCCTCGGCCAGGTCGAGCGGGCTGTGCTCGGACATCGGTGCTTGCCTCGCTTTCCACGGGTGTGGAGGACACGTTACGGGGCGGGCCGCCGGGCGCGGATGACATGGATCACAGGGCGGGACGGCCTCCGGGGAGGGGGCGTCCGCGCCCGTGCGGGGCGTTCTCCGGAGCCCCCGCCCCTCCTCGCGCACCGCCTCGTCCGGGTGATGCCGATATCCGCACGGGACGAAAAACTCACCGATGGACGTATGCGTCGGTACCGAACATACCGGGGTGACGGGAAGGCGCCCACGGTGATCGAAAGGTGACCGGATACGCTGGCTTGAGCGAATCCGGCGACACATCGACAATCCGTGTGATCGTTCCGGGCGCTCGTCACCCACCGTGTGAGCGCCGGCAGGCGTCAGCAGACAGGAGACTCCCTCGTGACCGTCGTCGGGCCGTTCGGTCTTAGCGTGCGGGACCAGGCTCTTGAAGCCGATGTCCAGACCGGTCTGGCGGCCGTGGAGGCGGGCCTCCTGGACGCCACCAAGAGCGATGTCCCCTTCATCACGGAGGCCGCGCAGCACCTCGTCCTGGCCGGGGGGAAGCGTTTCCGCCCGCTCCTCGTGATGCTCGCCGCCCAGTTCGGCGACCCGTACGCGCCGGGCGTCGTGCCCTCCGCCGTGGTCGTGGAGCTGACCCACCTCGCCACGCTCTACCACGACGACGTGATGGACGAGGCCGACGTCCGGCGCGGCGTCCCCAGCGCCAACAGCCGCTGGGACAACTCGATCGCCGTCCTCACCGGGGACTTCCTCTTCGCCCGCGCCTCCCACACGCTCGCGGACCTCGGCCCGGAGGCGGTGCGCATCCAGTCCCAGGCGTTCGAGCGCCTGGTGACCGGCCAGATCCTGGAGACCGCAGGACCGGCCGACGGCCGCGACCCCGTCGACCACTACCTCGACGTCCTCGGCGGCAAGACCGGCTCCCTCGTCGCCGTCGCCTGCCGCTTCGGCGCGATGATGGCCGGCGCCGACGAGAGCGTGGTCGAGACCCTCACCCAGTACGGGGAGCGGCTGGGCGTCGCCTTCCAGCTCGCCGACGACGTGCTCGACATCGCCTCCGACTCCCACGAGTCCGGCAAGACCCCCGGCACCGACCTCCGCGAGGGCATCCCCACCCTGCCCGTCCTGCGCCTGCGCGCGGCCGCCGCCGCCCACGGGCGCCCCGAGGACGTCGAGCTGGTCGCGCTCGTGGACGGCGACCTCACCGACGACGCCCGGCACGCCGAGGCCCTGCGCCGCCTGCGCGCCCACCCGGCCCTGGAGCAGGCCCGCCGGGACACCGTGCGGTACGCGGAGGAGGCGCGCGCGATGCTGGCGCCGCTGCCGGACGGGTACGCGAAGTCGGCGCTCGCGGAGCTGTGCGACGCGGTGGTGCACCGGGCGGGCTAGGACGTGTTTCGAAAGTCCCGTCTGCCCGGCGGCGCCCGGCACGCACTCCCCCGTAGCCCTTCGGGCACGGGGGTGCCCCCAGCGGCGTTGTCGGGGTCGCCCCGATACATCCAGTATCGGGGCGACCCTCCGCCTTGCGATCGCACGCACCGGACACCGCCGGGCCCGCCCTCCGGGCGGACGACGCCACTTTCGAAACACGCCCTAGCCCTGCCTGTTCTTCGGGCGGGCGTCGCCGGCCTCCGCCCCCGCGCGCGCCCCGGGACCCGCCCTCCTTCGCGGAAGCGGGCGTTCCGCCCGGGGCGGTCTCAGGGGCGGGTCATCCCGAAGGGGTACGCGAGGTTGATCCCGGGGGCTGACGCCTCCGGGGCCCCCGTTCTGGTCAGATGATGACATCGGCCGATCGGGCCGTTCGAGACCACCTCAGGGCTCACGGAGGTAGCGGAAACCATGGCAGCGAACGAAGTCCGTAGCGAGACCCGCGGCGGGATCCGGCGCCGGGCGGGCCGGTACGCCGTCCCGGTCGCGGTGGCCGGTGTGGCGGCGGCGACCATCGGTCTGGTCCCGGCCCTCGCGGCGTCCGGCGACCCGGACCTGCCGGAGATCACGGCCCGGCAGCTCATCGAGAAGATCGCCGCCTCGGACACCCGGGCCCTGTCCGGCACCTTCAGGGTCTCCACCGACCTGGGCCTGCCGGCCCTCGGCGGCCTGGTGCCCGGCCTCGCGGGTCCGGGCGGCGGCGGGGACTCCACGGCCGACCCCTCGGCGAAGCTCACCGAGCTGGCGACGGGCACCCACACGCTGCGCGTGGCGGCGGACGGCCCCGAGCGCCAGCGCCTCACCCTGCTCGACGGCTCCGACGAGTACAGCCTGATCCACAACGGCGACGACGTCTGGGCCCACGACGGCAAGTCGAACGAGGTCTTCCACGAGAAGGGCGCGGCCGGCGGTCCGGAGAGGCACGAGGAGCCGCCCGTGACGCCCAAGGAGCTGGCGGACCGGATCCTGGAGGCGGCGGACGGCACCACGTCGGTCACGGTCGACGGCACGGCCAGGGTCGCGGGCCGGGACGCGTACCAGCTGGTGATCCGGCCCGAGCAGCGCGGTTCGACCGTCGGGTCGGTGCGGATCGCGGTGGACGCGGCGAACGGCACCCCGCTGAAGTTCACCCTCGTGTCGGCCGAGGGCGGGAAGCCGGTCGTGGACGCGGGCTTCACCAAGGTCGACTTCTCCCGGCCCGCGGCCTCGGTCTTCGCCTTCGAGGCGCCGAAGGGCGCGAAGGTGACGGAGGGCGCGGCGGGCAGGGCGGACGGGCACCCCGGGCTCCCCGGGAAGAACGCGCCCGAGGACTTCGGGAAGGGCTTCGCCGAGGGCTTCGGCAAGGGTCTTCCCGGACTGGGCGCGGGCGCGGCCGGGAAGGGCCCGGAGGTCATCGGCGAGGGCTGGACGACCATCCTGAAGCTCGACACCGGGGCCCCGGCGCCGAAGGCCGGCGAGGCGCCGAAGGAGCTCCAGGGACTCCTGGACTCCTTCGGCGACAAGGTCACCGGGAAGTTCGGCTCGGGCACCCTCTTCAGGACGAAGCTGGTGAACGCGCTCCTCACCGACGACGGCAGGGTCTACGCCGGCGCGGTGACGAAGGACGCGCTGGTGGACGCGGCGAACGCCGGCAGGTGACGGGCGGTTGGGACCCCGGGCGGGCCGGGGGCGATGGTCACCGGCCCGCCCGGGCGTTTTTCCGCCTTCCCGGAGGCGGTTACGGGAAGGTCAGCTTGAAGCCGTTGACGTAGCCGGTGTCGGCGGCGGCCTTGTCCTGGACGCGGAGCTTCCAGACGCCGTTGGCGACCTCGGTGGAGGCGTCGACGGTGTAGGTCTGGACGATGTTGTCCGCGCTGCCGCCGGAGCGGTTGCTCAGGCTGTAGACCGAGCCGTCGGGGGCGATGAGGTCCACGATCAGGTCGCCCCGGTAGGTGTGGACGATGTCCACGCCGACGGCGAGGTTGGCCGGGGCGTTGCCGGTGACGCCGGTGACGGTCACCGAGGAGGTCACCGCGGCGCCGTTGTCCGGGACGGCGACGTCGGCGGTGTTCTCGAAGACCTTGCCGGTGGGCGGCGTGGTGCTGCCGGCGGACAGCGTCCACACCGCGTGCGCGACGGCGTCGCTGTTGCGGTCGAGGGCGGTGTCGTTGATGTTCGCGGTGGTGTCGCAGGAGGAGTGGTAGCAGCGGTCGAACGCCTGCCCGGAGGTGCCGCCCCACTTCTGGGCCTGGGCCGCCGTCTTGACGTAGTCGGCGCCGCTGAAGAGGCCGCCGACCGGAACGCCGACGTTCTTGAACGGGGCGTGGTCGGAGCGGCCGTCGCCCTCGGTCTCGATCTCGGTCGGGACGCCGAGGCCCGCGAAGTAGCTCTTGAAGGTCTGCTCGATCGTCGGGTCGTCGTCGTAGACGAAGTACCCCGGGTTGGGCGAGCCGATCATGTCGAAGTTGAGGTAGCCCTTGAGCTTCGCGCGCTCGGTCGTCGGCAGGTTGTTGACGTAGTACTTCGACCCGACGAGGCCCAGCTCCTCGGCGCCCCACCAGGCGAACCGCAGGTGCTTGGAGGGCTGGTAGCCGGTGCGGGAAACGGTGAGCGCCGTCTCCAGGACGGCGGCGGAACCGGAGCCGTTGTCGTTGATGCCGGCGCCGGCGGCGACCGAGTCGAGGTGCGAGCCGGCCATGAGGACCTGGTTCGGGTCGCCGCCCGGCCAGTCGGCGATCAGGTTGTAGCCGGTGGCGCCGCTGGAGGTGAAGGTCTGGAGGGTGGTGGTGTAGCCGGCGGCGTCCAGCTTCGCCTTCACGAAGTCGATGGACGCCTTGTAACCGGCCCGCCCGTGGGCGCGGTTGCCGCCGTTGGAGGTGGCTATCGACTGGAGGCTCGTCAAGTGCTGCTTGACGTTGGCGAGCGATATGTCGGGCGCGGCGGTGGCGCCCGCGCCTCCGGCCGGGGCGGCGGAGGCGCTGGTCCCGGCGAGGCCGCCGAGGGCGAGCGCCGCGAGGGCGGCGGCCGCGGTGACGCGTCTGGGCACGGAGAGGTTCATGTGGGGGCTCCGGATTCCGAACGGGGATGGGACGGAACGTGCGAGACGCCTCGGGCTGGGAGCCACGAGGCGTTGGAGCTGTGCGCGTGCAGGAGCTGTGTTCAGTTGTTCGGTAGTTCTTCTGTGCGTGCTGAATGTTCAGTGACGCGTTGACTTCGCGTCAAGAGCGGAAACCGGTCAGGGGCGTTCGCTCAGCGGACGGCCCTGACCGGGACGCGGCCGGCGGGGGTCGGCGGGAAGGGCCGGGGGAGGCCCCGGGACACCGGATCACGGGGGAGGAGCGGGGTGGGGACGCCCCCGGCGGGGGGCGGGGACGCCCCCGCCCCCCGTCCGGTTCAGCGCGTCGGCGCGCCGGTCTCCGGGAAGCCGTAGCCGGTCCAGTTCTCGACGACCCGACGGCGCACGTCCTCGGGGTAGGAGTTCCGGAACGACGCGGTGACGCCCCGCGTCACGCCCTCGAACTGCTCGGGCAGCAGGCAGCTGACGACGGACTTCCCGCCCCGGCCGGCCCGCACCTCGTCCTCGGTGAGGTACGGGACCATGGGGATGCCCGGCGCCTCCGGGTAGACGTGGTGACCGGTGACGGGGTGGTGGCGGGTGGCCATCGCCCACACCACCTGGTCGATGTCGGTGACGTCGATGTCGTCGGCCACCAGGATCACCTTGGGGACCAGCCATCCGGTGTGGGAGCCGAAGAGCACCTCCGCCACGGTGTCGGCCAGCTCCTTCTCGGTCGTGCGGAGCCCGGCGAGCCGCCGGATGTCGAAGGACACGACGATCCAGCAGGTGGCGGCCTCGTAGGAGCACCAGGCCATCGAGACGGGCAGGCCGCTGGAGCGCAGCAGGTCGAGGCTGACGGCCGAGATCATGGTCCCCCAGATGGTGTGGTTCTCCTCCGGGGGGACGCCCGCCACGCAGATGGGCAGGACGGGCCGGTCGCGGTGGGTCACGGCCTCGACGTGGAAGACGGGCTGCCGCTTGCTCTCGGCGAAGGCGTACCCGTGGTACTCGCCCATCGGGCCCTCCGGCGCCGTCTCGTCGGGGCTGATGTAGCCCTCCAGGACGATCTCGGAGGTGGCCGGCACGTACAGGCCGTTGGTCTCGGTACGGACCACGTCGACCGGGCTGCCGGTCAGGGCGCCGACGTAACCGTCCTCGTCCACCCCGGCGGGCAGTGGCATGCCCGCCGCCGCCAGGGCCGCCGGCGGGGCGCCGAGCACCATGGCCCAGGGGGTGCGCTCGCCGCGCTCGCTCCACATCCGGTGGATCATGCCGAGGTGCTGCTGCGGCATGGCCGGGCCGACCAGGGTGGTGCGCCCGTGCAGCATCGTGCGGCTGACCGACCAGCTCGTCCAGCTCCCGTCCGGGGTGCGCACCACGTGGAAGCCGTAGGTCCCGAAGTACCGGCCGCCGTCCTGCTCGTGCAGGAGGGGCACCGGGAAGCGTTCCAGATCGACGTCGTCGCCGGTCAGGACGTTCTCCTTGCAGGGCCCGGTCGCCACGACGCGGGGCGGCACGGGCGCGCCGTTCATGGCGGAGATGAGCTTTTCCAGGAGGTCGCGCGCGGTGGTGCCGCGCGGCAGGCCGAAGTGGGCGGCGAGCCGTCCGTAGGTCTCGCCGGGCCGGGCGCTCAGGCCGGCGGGGGCGCCGAGGATGCGGAACCCGGGCTCGCCCTCGGTCAGGTTGCCGAACAGCGGGGCGGGGCTCCCGGTGTCGTAGACGCGCCGGGTGACGGCGCCGGCCTCCAGGGTGGGGCTGACCGGCACGCCGATGTCGACCGCGTCGCCGGTGGCGAGCAGTTCCTCCACGAAGTCCCGGAAGTTGAGCGCGCTGCCGCGTTGTGTCATGAGGGGTCCTTTCCAGCGGGCGAGGAGGAGGCTGTGGCCCGGCGCGGGTTCGCCGTCATGCCCTGCCAGCGCCGGGCGGCGGGCATGTCCAGACCGAACTGGTCGAGGACGCGCGCGACGACGTGGTCGACGACGTCGGCGATGGTCGAGGGCCGGTGGTAGAACGCGGGCACGGGCGGCATCACGACGGCGCCCATCCGCGTCAGTTCGAGCATGTTCTCCAGGTGCACGGCCGACAGCGGGGCCTCCCGGGCCACCAGCACGAGGCGGCGGCGCTCCTTGAGCGTCACGTCGGCGGCGCGGCCGATCAGGCCCTCGCCGTACCCGGTGCGGACGGAGGCCAGCGTCTTCATGCTGCACGGCACGATCGCCATGCCGTCGACCCGGAACGACCCGCTGGCGATCGACGCCCCCTGGTCGTCCGGGCCGTGCCACACCGAGGCCAGCTCCCGCACGTCGCGCAGCGAGTACGGGGTCTCCTGGGCCAGGGTCGCCCGCGCCCAGCGGCTGACCACGAGGTGCGTCTCGACGTCCAGGTCCCTCAGCGCTTCGAGCAGGCGCACGCCGATGGGCGCTCCGGTCGCTCCGGTCATCGCGACGACGAGTCTCATCGGTCGCCCCTCTCGTCACCCATAGTTAGTACGTACACGTCCTACTTCTCGGACGGTATAGTACGTACACGTCCTTATCAACTCCGGCGGAGGCGGGAACGATGACGCGAGACGACGCGGGACCCGTCGCGCCGATCGACGCGCTGGGCGGACTCGGACCGCTGGCACGCCGGTTGAACCAGCTGCACACCCGCCTCTGGTACGAGCGGGTCCACCAGGACCTCACGGGGCCCCAGTTCACCGTGCTGAGCCTGCTGGACGCCCACGGCTCCCTGGACCAGGGCACGCTCGGCACCCTGGCCCACCTCGACAAGTCGACCGCCGCGCCCCTGCTCGAACGGCTGCGCGGGCGCGGCCTGGTGGAGATCACCCGCGACGAGGGCGACCGCAGGCGCAAGCTGGTGCGCCTCACCCGGGAGGGCCGGGACCTGGCGGCCCGCCTCGCCCCCGCCGTCGTCGCGGTCAACGACCGGATGCTCGAACCGTTCTCACCGGAGGAGCGGGAACAGCTCCTCGGCCTGTTGCGCAGAGTGGTCGACGGCACGCCGGACCGGTGACCGGGCGGGCCGGGCGCACCGGGCGGACCAGGTGCGCCGGGCGCGTACGGACCGCTCCGTCCGAATTCCGCCGGTGGTACGGTCCGCCCCGCGCGAACCTGGCCGCATGAACACGTACACCGCGCGCGCCGTCCCGCCCGCCGTCCTCGCCCGGCTGCGGTCGGTCGACGACGCCGGGCGCCCCTGCGTCCCCCGCACGGCGGACGAGGGCGGCGACCCCCTCCGCTGCTGTCTGCGCCTCTCCGTCCCCGGCGAACGGATCGCCCTCGTCTCGTACGCGCCACTGCGCCGCTGGGCGGCGGAGACGGGGGCCGCGCCCGGCGCGTACGACGAGCAGGGCCCGGTCTTCGTGCACGCGGAGGAGTGCGGCGGCCCGGCGCCCTCGGAGGGGTACCCCTTCGCGCGCCCCGGCGCCCTCCGGGTCCTCCGCCGGTACGACGCGGAGGGCCGGATCGCCGGAGGCCGCCTCCTGGAACTCCCGGACGACCCGGCGGAGGGCTTCGACCGGGCCCTCACGGAGGCGTTCGCGGACCCGGCCGTGGCCCTGGTCCACGTCCGGGCGGTCGAGTACGGCTGCTTCCACTTCGAGGTCCGCCGCCCCTGACGGGGGCGCGGAAGAGCCCCGCCGCGCTCCCGTGACCGGGGGCGCGGCGGGGCTCCCGCACCCGGCTCGGCGTCAGTTGCCGCCGAGCCGACCGCTCTTGACGCCGTTCACGAAGGCGGTGAAGGCGGTGACGGGGAGGCTCAGGGTCGGGCCGGCGGGGTTCTTGGAGTCGCGGACGGGGACGGTGCCCTGCGCGGGGACGAGATTGACGGCGACCTCGACGCAGTTGCCGCCGTTGGAGCTGTAGGAGGAGGTGAACCAGCGGGGGGACTCGGTCGTCACGGGGTGCCCTTTCGTACCTCATCGATCATGGCCACGGAATACGCCTGCGACAGCGATTCGGCCTGCAGTTGATGGTAGGCGGTGAGCAGGGGCAGGACGGCGGTGCTCTCGCGCTCCACGTGCCCCTGGGCGTGCGACTCGGCGTACGCCACCATGGACCGGTCCGCCAGGGTGAGCAGGTTGACCGGGAGGTTGAACGGCCGCCGCTCCCCCATGTTGAAGGGGGCCACCTGGAGCACGCCGTTCGGCTGCTCGGCGAACTCGGTCAGCCGCCTCAACTGGGCCTCCATCACGGCGCGTCCGCCGACCGGACGGCGGACGCAGCTCTCGTCCAGGACCACGAGCATCATGGGCGGACGCTCGCGCGCCAGCGCGGCCTGCCGCCCCGCCAGGAACGCGACGCGCTCGGCCGCCTGGTCGGCCGTGATGGAGCCCCGCCGCACGTCGCCGTCGGCCAGGGCCTGCGCGTACTCCGGGGTCTGCAGCAGGCCGGGGATGATCCCGATTTCGAACAGCCGGATCTCCACCGCCCGGCTCTCGTACCCGACGTACTCCGGGAAGCCCTCCAGGAGCACGCCGTGCCGCATCTCGCGCCACTCGCGCTCGAACGACTGGCTGGTCCCGGCGAGGCCGAAGAGCTTGTCGGCCCTCCGGGAGAACGGCAGGGTCGCCGGCTTGCGGCCCGTCTCCACGGCCGAGATGTGCTGGCTGGAGCATTCCATCGGACCGGCCAGGTCCTCCTGGATCCAGCCGCGCTCCTCCCGGAGCTTGCGCAGGCGCGCTCCGTAGGCTGCCTGCGGGCTGGACTCCGGCCGTAGTTCCTTACGGTTGACCACGAATCGTCCTTCGGGTGCGGCAAGTTGAAGGAGGGCCACTCTAGGGCACTCCGCGCACCCTCGGTAGCGGTTCCGCTACATACGGGAGTCCTCGCGCGCGGGGGAGCGCGCCCGGGCGGCGCCGTCCGGCGGGGGGTTCCGCCGGGCGTCCTCCGGGGCGCGGGTCCGCGCTCACGGGCCCGTGAGCAGTTCCAGCAGGCGCGTCACCGCCGCGTCGGCGTCGGGGCGGTGGACGGCGTGGACGGCGGTGTCGAGGTAGCCGGCGTTCCCCCGGAGCGGAACGAACCGTACGCCGGTGACGGCGAGGTGCCGCAGCCCCTCGGGCAGGAGGCTCACGCACAGCCCCGCCGCGACGTAGCTGAACAGGCCGCTGAGGTCGTCGGCGGTCGCCGTGCCCCTGGGGGTGAACCCCTCCTGGTGGCAGGCGAACCGGACCTGCTCGGCGAGGACGGGCAGCGCGGCCGGGTCGGGCAGGACGAAGTCCTCGTCCCGCAGTTCCGCGAGGCCGATCTCCTCCGCCTCGGCGGCCCGGTGGCCGCACGGGACCGCCGCGCCGATCCGCTCGGTGGCGACGACCCTGTCGACCAGGTCGCCGGAGAGCCGCGCCGGGTCGCGCAGGAAGCCGAGGTCGAGCGCCCCGCTGCGCACCCGGTCGGCGACCTCGGCCGAGGAACCGTGCCGGAGCTGCACCCGGAGGCCGGGCAGCCCCTCCGCCACCCGGCGCAGCATCGTGGGCAGGTAGAGGTGGCTGAGGAGGCTGGCGTAGCCGACCCGGACCTCCCCCTCCAGGCCGCCGGCGACCCGCCGGGCCCGCGCGACCGCGGCGGACTGCAGGTCGAGCAGCCGCCGCACGTCGGCCGCGAACGCCTTGCCGGCCGCGGTCGGCCGCACCCCGCCCGGCCCCTGGTCCAGCAGGCGCGCGCCCACCGCGCGCTCCAGCCGCTGGATCGACTGGCTGAGCGGGGGCTGGCTCATGCCGAGCCGTTCGGCGGCCCGGCCGAAGTGGCCCTCCTGGACCACGACCGGGAACTGTTCCAGCGGGCGGCGGGACAGGTTGATATCACTGGGGATATGGGGCACTACACCACCATATATTGGACAGACCTGCGTGCCGGGGTGTCGACTGGAACCCGACGCGCGGACCGGCCGGTCCCGACGCGGCACCCGTCCGGCCCCGTTCGGTCCGGCCGGGTTGTCTCCTTCCGGGAGGCCGCTTCCCATGGGAAGAGGAGCGGGCCCGGACCGCCTCCGGCCGGCCGCTCCCCGTCCGTTCCCTCTTCTCCGTCTCTCTGTGGGGTGATCTCCGTGGCGGTCGTGACGATCGTCGGTGCCGGCGTCATCGGCGTCTCCTGGGCCCGTCTGTTCGGTGCGGCCGGCTGGGAGGTGCGCGTCAGCGACCCCCGGCCCGACCTGCGCGAACTGGTGGACCGCGAACTGGCGGGCGTGCCGGTCGCGGCGACCGGCGACCTGGCCGAGGCGGTCGCCGGAACGGACTTCGTACAGGAGGCCGGGCCGGAGCGCGTCGAGGTCAAGGAGCGGATGTTCGCCGCGCTGGCGGCGCACACGGGCGAGGACGTGGTGCTGGCCTCGTCCTCCTCGTCCCTGCTGCCCTCGGTGATCGCCCGGGGCAACCCGGCGGCGGACCGGATCGTGATCGGCCATCCCTTCAACCCGCCGGAGCTGATGCCGCTGGTGGAGGTGGTGCCGGGACCGGAGACCTCCGACCGCGCGGTGGACCGGGCGATCGAGGTCTACCGGGAGCTGGGGAAGCTGCCGGTCCGGCTGAAGAAGGAGATCCCGGGCTTCGTCGGCAACCGGCTCCAGAAGGTCTTCAACGACCAGTGCGCCTACCTGGTGCAGCAGGGCGTGATCGACGTGAAGGACCTCGACGACCTGGTCCGGGCGTCGCTCGGCCTGCGCTACGCCACGATCGGCCCGTTCGAGAGCGGTGTGCTCGGCGGGGGACCGGGGGGCATGCGGCACCTGGTCTCCCACGTCGGCGCGCAGATGACCTTCGAGCCCGGCGAGGCGGACCCGGCCCGGATGGGCGAGGTCCTCGACGCGGTCGAGGAGGCGTACGGCACCGGCGAGGAGGCGTACGAGCGCCTCGCCCGGCTGCGCGACGGACGGACCCGCGCCGTCCTCGAACCGCTGGGCTGGCCGGAACCCGCCTCCGCGGACGGCGACCGGCGGTGACCACGGGCCGGTCCGGCCGGTCCGGCCGGTCCGAAGCCCCGACGGCCCGACCGGCCACGACTCCGCAGGCCGACAGCCCGACGACCTGACAGCCCGACGACCTGACAGCCCGACGACCTGACAGCCCGACAGCCCGACCAACCCGACCGGCCCGGAACGCGGGACCGGCGGGCCGAGAAGAAGACTCCGCGAAGAAGACTCCGAGAAGAGAAACCGCCATGCCGAAGCCGACAGAACTGCTCGCGCTCCAGATCATCCCCGGGAAGGTGCTGCGGGTGAGCCTTCCGGACGGCCGGGTGCGCACCCTGACCGACCACGCGGGCGACGCCCCGGACGGGATCGTCGTGGAGTCCGGCGCCGTCTACTGGACCACCATGGGCGTCCCGACGAGCGACCCCGACACACCGGGCGAGGCCGGGCACGACTTCTCCCGCCCCAACGGCGGCCTCCACGCCCTGGACCTGGACGGCGGCTCTCCGCGCGAGGTGCTCCCGCAGGGGGCGCTGACCACCGGCAAGCAGCTGACCGGCGACGGTGCCGGGACGCTGTACTGGGGCGACCGGGAGGGCCACCGGGTCAGCCGGGTCCGTACGGACGGCAGCGGTCTGACCGACCTCGTGGTGAACCCCGCCGGGGACGGCATCATGGCCGAGTGCGTCGGCGTGGCGGTCGATCCCGCCCGAGGGCACCTGTACTGGACGCAGAAGGGACCGGCCAAGGGCGGCCGGGGCCGCATCCTCCGCGCCGGCCTGGAGATCCCCGCGGGCGAGACCGCCGCGAACCGCTCCGACGTCGAGGTGCTCTGGAGCGACCTGCCCGAACCGATCGACCTGCACCTCGACGGCGGCTGGCTGTACTGGACCGACCGGGGCGCGCCGCCCGCCGGCAACACGCTCAACCGCGCGCGCGTCCCGGAGGCGGGCGCGGCGGGGCAGGCGCCCGAGATCCTCGCCGACGGGTTCGCGGAGGCGATCGGCCTCGCCGTCGACGGCGAGGAGGGCATCGCCTACGTGTCCGACCTGGGCGGCCACATCCGCGCCGTCCCCCTGCCGGGCGGTCCCGCCGACGGACAGGAGCCCCGCGAGGTCGCGGCCCTGGGAGTCCCGCTGACCGGACTGTGCCTGGTGCCCCGGGACCCGTCCGGGCGCCCCGAGTAGACCCTTCATCCGCGCGCCGGAACGTGACGGAGCCCGGGAGCATGTCCAGCTCCCGGGCTCCAGCTTGCCACCCATTTGCGCACACCGGCGGCGTTTAAGAACCGTGGGTCATGTTGAGATCGACGTGTTCTGCCTTTGAACTACAGCGCCACGGGAGAGGCGCCGGGGGGACTTGAACCCCCATCCGTGGATGTTCGCCCACGCTCGGTCGATCCGGTGTTCGGCGGCGAATACTGAGACTGGAGCGAGAATCTGAGTTTCACGGGGCCGCCTCTGCCAGGCTTGGGCCACCCCCGCACGTGGTGCGGGGAGAGGGATTCGAACCCCCAACCGACACCCCTTCATCAGCTTCAACATCAGTTTCAGCTTGCGCTCATCGCGCACCCTCCGCTCGCGACGGAGGGCGTATGTGGGGGCTACCGGAAGAGGTAGCCGAATACCGCGTCGCCGACCCGCTGGTCGGTGACGTCGGTGTTGTTCGCCTCCTCGCGGGCGAACTTGACGGCCTGCTGGAGCTTCTCGACGCGATCGAGGAGCTCGTTGACCCGCCGGGCGGGCAGCGCGCCGGAGAACTTCACCGTGGTCCAGTAACCGACCGGGACGTCCTCGTAGTACACCTCGACCTGCGCCGGGTGCTTCTCCGTGGCCTCGGCCTTCACGTGGTTGCGCGGGACCTTCTTCGTGCGGATGGTCCGCACCGGGTCCGTCTTCCACGAGTCCGTCGAGGGGTCCAGGTTCCACGACTCGGAGGCGTCGAGCACCGGCAGCTTGCGCACGAAGGCGTGCAGGTCGGTGAGTTGCTTCTCCAGGAACAGCAGGTACGTGACGGGCACCTGGGGCAGCAGCACCGTACCGTCGACCACCACGTCCGCGACCGCGGACCGGTTCGCCCAGTCCTTCGTCGCGGTCACGTCGAAGAGCCGCGTCAGCGTCCCGGCGGTGGCCCGCAGAGCGTCCTCGGCCTTGACCTGCACCCGCGTGGACTCGGGCGGCAACTGCTCGCCCTCCTCGTCCTTGGGCTGGTAGGTCCGGGAGATGCCGGCCAGCAGGGCGGGCTTCTGCACGTCCTGGTGGGCCTGGGCGAGCTCCTGGAGGGCCTTGGACTTGACGCCCTTTTCGACGGCGATGATCTGATTCAGCTTGGGCACACGGCGAACCTAACAACCCCGCGCCGTACGCACATCCGATTAAACGAACGTCCCTTTCCTTCCGGTCGCCCGACTGGCTGTGCCCTCTCATGACCTTGGTTCCTCGCGGTCAGGCCCGGCGGGCGCAGGACGCGAGGCGATCGGCGAGCGCGGTGACGAGGTCGCGCAGTTCGTCGGGGCGCTCGATGACGAACGGCCGGTCGAGCGAGGCGAGTACCGGGGGCAACCAGTCGAGCCGCTCCGCCCGCAGCTCGACGCGCAGCCAGCGCTCGGTCGCCCGGTCCTGGCCCGCCGCCGGCTCGTGCTCCTCCAGGCTCGCGACGCCGGCGGGAAGGCGGGCGCGGATCTGCTCGACCGTCCCGTGGATCCGCAAGGTCACCTCATGCCGGTACCCGGCCGTGGCGAAGCCCGACAACACGCGCTGTGCCGGACCGGGACCCGCCGGTGCTTCGAATGAGCCGGGCAGGGTCCGCGCGTCTTCGATGCGATCGAGCCGGAAGGTTCGGTCCTCGCCGATCCGGGCGTCCTCGCCCGTGACGTACCACCGGCCCGCATGGGCGACGATCCCGTACGCGTGCAGGGTGCGCTCGCTGCGCCCTCCGTCGCGGTCGGTGTAGCGGATCGAGACCGGTCGGCGGTGGCGCACCGCATCGGCGATGGTGAGCAGGACCCCGGCGTCCGGGGTGTCGAACTCTCCGGGCTGTTCGGTGAAGGCGAGGGATTCCAGGAGTGTGTCGAGCCGGCGGGCGACGTGCTGGGGCAGCACCCTCCGGATCTTCGCCGATGCCGTCTCGTTCGCCGTGCGCTGCGTCGTCGTCAGCCCTGCCCGGCGGCCGGCGACCAGGCCGAGGAGCACGGCCAGCGCCTCGTCGTCGCTGAGCACGAGCGGAGGCAAGCGGTACCCGGGGGCGAGCCGGTACCCGCCGTAGCGGCCGCGCACCGATTCCACGGGCACGTCGAGGTCGATCAGCTGGTCCACGTACCGCCGTACGGTGCGCCCTTCGACGCCGAGCCGGTCGGCGAGTTCGGCCACCGTCCGGGTGCCGCCCGACTGCAGCAGCTCCAGGAGTGTCAGCACGCGGCCAGTGGGTCGAGGCATGTACACAACCTAACGCGAATACAGGACCGATTCTGTCCGCTATTTCTCCTAGCCTGCGACGTGCACGCCTCCAGCACGGCCAAGGAGATCCCCATGGACTTCGTCTCGATCCGCATCATCACCAGCGACGTAGCGCGTCTCGTCGAGTTCTACGAGCGAGCCACAGGAATGCGGGCGACGTGGGTCACCGAGGACTTCGCCGAACTCAAGACCCCGGGCGCCACCCTCGCGATCGCCGGCACCCGCACCGTCCCGCTGTTCGCCCCGGGCTCTGCCCGCCCGGCGGACAACCACAGCGTGATCACCGAGTTCCTCGTCGACGACGTGGACCGCGTTCACCAGAACCTGACCGGCTTCGTCACCGACTTCGTCAACGAGCCCACCACGATGCCCTGGGGCAACCGGTCGCTGCTGTTCCGCGACCCCGACGGCAACCTCGTCAACTTCTTCACCCCCGTCACCCCGGAGGCCATCGAAAAGTTCGCACGCTGACGCCACGCACAGCCGTCCGTGCGGGAGCCCCGAGATCCCGGGGCTCCCGGTGAACGCGGCCGCCGAGTCCAGGAGCGCCACCAGTCCCGCCCGCACCCCCAAACGCACCGGCACCGGCAAGGCCGGATACACGTACCCGCATGCGGCGCTCGACGACCACTCCCGGCTCGCCCGCACCGAGGCCCCGGACGATGAGAAGGCCGTCACCGCGGTCGCCTTCCGGCACCGGGCCGTTGCCTTCTTCGCCGCCGCGGCATCACACCGATCCGCCGCCGCCTCACCGACAACGGCGCGTGCTGCCGGTCTACGACCTGGGCCGGAGCGCTCGCCGCGACCGGTACGAAGCACAAGCGGACGAGGCCGTACACGCCGTGCGCGAACGGGAAGGCGGAGAGGTGCAACGGGACGCTCTCCCGCGAGTGGGCGTACGTCCGCGACGACACAACCGAGCGTGAACGCCGCGTCGCACTAGCGGAGTTCGCGCACTACTGCAACCACGAGCGGCCGCACGCCGCGCTCGGTGGCCGACCGCCCATCAGCCGGGCCGCCGGGAGCGACTACCGGATCGCCTTCGACCAGCCGCCCGAACCACTCGCGGACATCCCGCGGCAGCTCACCTTCGAGGACTTCGCGTGACCAAGGCCCCGGGACACCACAACTAGAAGAGGGTGTACGTGGTCAGGCCGAACAGGTCGGCGAGCGCCGTCAGGCCGAGGGCCGTGCCGCCGGCCAGCAGGGGAAGGGCGAGGACCAGCAGGACGACCAGCCCGGCGGCGAGCTGGGCGGCGTTGCGGCGCCGCAGCTGGTTGACGCCCGGGTTCCGCGGGTCGTAGACGATCTCCTCCTCGTCGCGGCCCCCGTTCGAGCCCCGGTACACGCCCGGTGCCCCTTCCGCGTCGGTGAACAGGTAGACGTACAGCGCGTCGGGGTCCCCCCGGTCGACGGACCCGGAGTTCTTCCGGTGCCCGTCCACCGTGATCCCCCGCACGGCCAGGACCCAGCCCTCGCGGACGGGCTTCCCCCCGAGGGCGGCCAGGGCGACTCCGCCGCCGACCGTCATCGGGACGAACAGCCAGCAGAAGGCCCCGGTCCAGTCCTCCGTGACCAGCAGCGCCGCCATCACCAGGAAGAACGCGGCGGCGACGGCCACGCCCGGCCGGACGGCGGGAAGGCCCGGACGGTCCAGGGGCTCGGTGGTGACCAGGGCGGAGCCGGAGACGTGCAGCTCGGCCCCGTCGCGCACCGGCAGCGCCTCGCGCAGGACGGCGGCGAAACGCCTCACCGCGCCGGGCCCGAGGGAGGTCAGCGCGTGGGTCCGCGCGGTCTCGGGCTCCTGCCCGGTCAGCACGACGGCGAGCGTGCGCCCGCCGGGGCCGCGCACCTCCACGCGCTCGATCGCCGCCACGGGTATCCGCCGGAGTTCGCGTCTCGACCCGAGCAACAGCTCTCCCGAGCGCAGCCGGGCGCGCCGTCCGAGGAGGCCGTGGAGTACGAGCGGGGAAGTGGTCGCCGAGGTCATCGCCCCACTGTAGGGACGGCCCGTCCGCCGCGTGGGCGCGGCCGGGAAAACCCCTCGCCGGACCGGTTCGGCCCGGCCCGGCGAGGACGTGCGCACCCACCGACCCCACGGCGGAAGTGCGTGCGGTACCGGCCCCGCGAGGGAGCCTCCCACCCGGCCCGCAGGGCTTCCGGGCCCGAGTCCGGGGCGGACGCGACGAGCGCCGGGGCGACGAAACCGAGGGGGCGCGCATGCGCTGCATCGGCTGCACGGAGCCAGGGCGGTGAGTACGACGACGCCCCGCCCTGCTCCCATGTCGGGTGGCGGGGTGGGGTATCCGTTGTTTCAGACTGTGAGCCGGCCGTCCTTGACGCTCTCGATGAACGCGGAAAACACGGCGGCCGGTACGGACAGAGCGGGGCCGCTCGGGACCTTGGAGTCGCGGACAGGAATGACGCCGAGGGTTGGCACGAGGTTGCGGGCGACCTCTACGCAGTTGCCGCCAGTGTCACTGTGGGAGGACTTGAACCACTGCGGGGTTTCGGTCACGGGTAGCCCTTTCGTGCCTCACGGATCAATTCGACCGTCGCGCTCTGCGAGAGGGCTTCGGCCTGCAACTGATGGTAGGCCGTCAACAAGGGGAGCAGCGTTGACGGGTCGCGCTCCAGGTACCCCCGCATCTGTGACTCCGCATAGGCGATCACGGTCATGTCCGGCATGGTCAACAGGTTCGTCGGCAGGTAGAGAGCGCGGTGCTCGCCCATCTCGAACGGTGCGATCTGGAGGACGGTGTTCGGGCGTTGGGCGAATTCCAGTAGGTGGTCGAGCTGCGCCCCCATCGTTCCGGGGCCGCCCACTCGGCGGCGGATGCAACTCTCGTCCATCACGACCAGCAGCATCGGCGGACGAGGGCGGGTGAGCGTGGCTTGCCGCTCCACGAGGAACGCCACCAACTCATCAGCCTGCTCGTGCGTTATGGCGCCCCGTCGGGCCTTGCTGTCCGCCAGGCAGCGCGCGTACTCCGGTGTCTGGAGCAGGCCCGGCACGATTCCGGTGTCGAACAGACGCAGTTCTACGGCTGTTCCCTCGTGTTCGACGTACTCGGGGAACCCCTCCAGGAGCGCCCCTTGCCGCATCTCGCGCCACTCGCGCTCAAACGTGTCCCCGCACTCAAGCGCGCTGTCTGCACGTCGCGCGAACCGAAGAGTCGGCATCTTGCGACCAGTTTCGACTGCCGAAATATGCGTCCCTGAATACCCCATCGGCACGCCCAACTCTTCCTGCGACAAGCCCCGTTCTTCCCTCAGCCTGCGCAGACGTGCCCCGAACGCAGCTTGCGGCGAGGACTCCGGGTCCAAGTCTTTACGGTTCACGGCCGTGCTCCCAACCTGCCGTCCTGTCTTGCCACGTTGAACGGCCCCGAGTCTAGGCCACGCTGATGACCCCTAGTAGTGGAAGCGCTACGGAGAGGAGTGACGGTGGTCGAGAGCATGTCCGGTCCGAGCCCCGAGCCGGCGGAGTCCGGGCCCGGCCTCGGGGCGTTCGTGGTGGACACCCTCACCGGAAAGGAGCGGCTCGGAAGAGTGGTGGCCGACGACGACGGCTGTCTGTGTCTGCGTCCCCCCGGCGGAGGCAAGGAGTGGACCGCAGTGGCCGGAGACCTACGTCCGCCCACGGAAGCCGAGTGGGTCCGTATCCGAATGCTCACCACGCCCGTGCCGGGTGCGCAGCCGTGAGCCGAGTACTGGCGCTGGTCAACTGGACCTTACGGGCCGACCGGGACGACGACGCCCCGCCGGTGACGTACCGGTTCCGGTGCCTGACGCTCAACGACGACGACACCGAGTGCGGGGCCGAGGGCGAGCCGGTCACAGACCCGGGAGCGGCGCAGGACTGGACGTTCGCGCACCTGCGTGAACACCCCGAGCACACCGGTTACGCCGGAGTCGTCGAGCTGCCTTATGTGATGTGGCGCGAGGGGCGAGCATGACCGGGGAAGCACGCCTTCTTGCCTACCGGGCCGAGGTCCGCGCGGAGGGCCCGGTGTACGGCACCGGTCGGGGCCCCATGGCTGCTCGGGCTCTTCCGGGTGCCCTCTCCGGAGCCGGCGCCGCGGTGGCTCCGGGGCGAGGCCCTGCGGACCGCGGACCGGCTCGACACCCACCGAGCCCGTGCCCGAGGAGCCGACGATCAGCACCACGGGCGACACCGACCGGGTGTCCGGCCCGGACGCCGACGAGCACCAGGACGACGACCAGGCGGACGTCGACACCGTGGCCCGGCTGCTGCCCATGGCGTAGGGGTAGCGCGCCGTCCTACAGGTTTCCCCGTCCACACGGGCGGGGCCGTGCAGTCCTGCGAACCGCCCGGACCACACCGGGCACGGGGGCCGCACCACGGGTTCCCCCTACGTCCCTCCCGGACGTGGACGGAGCCCGCTCACCGACTCCGTTCCTCGGTCCGGTCCCTGCCCACGGGGAGGGCCCGAGCCGGAGAACGGTTGAGCCCCGCCCTCCGACGGTCTCGCCGGACATCACGGAGGGCGGGGCGGAGTCCCTATCAGTGACAGAGACAGGAGAACGGTAATGCCCCACCTGTACGAGAGCGAGATCACGGGCGAGTTCGCGGCCCTCTGCGGCGGCGCCGGCGGCACCTCCAACGCGGAGAGCTGCCTCACCCTCGCCGAGCTGGCCGGCGGCGGCTACGCCCTCGGCGACAGCAAGCCGGAGGGGGCGGGGCGGCAGCTCCGCATGAGCGAGGCGGAGATCACCGCGTTCGCCGAGGCGTGGATGTCCGGCAAGCGCAGCGCGTCCGCCTGACGCGGCACCACGGGGGTCCGTACCGGTCGGGTGCGGGCCCCGCTGCCCCTTCCACAGATATCAGGGAGCACAACCGATGCCCTTGTCCGACCTGGTCGACAATGTGCCCGAGGTCTTGACCCGGTGGCCGGGCAAACCCCTCTTGTCCGAGCGGGACCCGAACTCGTTCGCGCACCTGCTGACCCTTGCCGAGGTCAATGCGCTCGTTGACGCGCACTGCCTCGCCGCCCGAAACGTCGTGCTGCTGAAGGACGGCGAGATCATCGGCCGGGAGACGTACGTCTCGGGCGACATGCCCCGCCCGGGAGCCATCCGCGCGCACCTGGACCAGGGCGGCACGATCACCCTCCGGGATCTTCAAGCACTCAAACCGGCGGTCAGCCGACTGCGTGACGAGATCCGGCAGGAAACCGGCTGCCGCGTCCACATCAACGCGTACATGACCCCGCCCGGCGGCCACGGGCTCACGTACCACTACGACCCGTACGCAACGCTGATCATTCAGGTAGCGGGCCGGAAGGCGTGGCCGCTCCACCCGCCGGTCGTGCGGAACCCCATGGGCGAGCACGGGGCGTTCGAGGAGCGGGGGTTCACGCGCGAGGAATGGCAGTGGCTCGCCACGACTCCGCCGGCGCAGACCATCACCCTTGAGCCGGGCCGTGTCCTGTGGCTCCCTCGCGGCTACATCCACGCGCCGTACACGGTGGGCGAGGAGACTTCGCTCCACTTGACCGTCGCGCTCAAGGAACGGACGCGGCACTGGCTCGCCGAGCGCGTAGCGGCCGAGGTCCTGGCACAAGCGCTCGTGGACCCCGCGCTACGGGCCGAAGTCCCTCCCGCCGAACTCCTCGACGCCCCCGGCTCCGCCATCGAGCGGGCGCGCACGTACCTGCTCGGAGCGCTGCTCACGATGACACCCGACGACGTGGCCGGACTCGTTCGAAGGACGGCAAAGGGTGTCGCGTGAAGAGGGGTCCCCCGGCTCGTACGCTCCGAGCGTGACAGCTCACTGGCACGCGTACGCGTACACGGGGCGGAAGCATTCGGACGCGGACATCCGCCGTGGAACGGCGCCGGTCAACTATCCGCCCATCGAGATCGCGCATTGGCTGCGGCGTCCGGCCACACACGTGGCCGACACGTTCGCGTACGGCCCCGAGGGGGTGGACAGGGCGGTGGCGTGGCTGGAAGGCGAGCTGACGCAGAACCCGCCTCTGGATGAAGAGCACCACCCCGTTTTCGAGCGTCTGGAAGGTGGCCGGCGAAGTCTCATGGCCACGACCACCATCCTCGCCACCGGGGACACGCCGACCGTGCAGCGGGCGAGGGACGCCGTGTACGGCTACTGGTCGAAAACCGGCCAGTACGTGTCCCGCGCGGTGATCGCCTGCCCGCGCGGGGCGGGTGACGTGTGCCCGTACGGCATGGGGTAGACCGGCCCTCGCCACACCGCACACCCCTGCTGCCCCGTCCGCGCGTCGCCCCCGCGACGCACGGGCGGGGCTCCCGCGTCTCCGGGCCCGGGGAGCGGCCGTGCGCCTCTGCGGCAACACGCGTCGGCTTCCCCGCGTGGAGCTGCTGACTGCCGTGCGGGACGCCGGGGCGAAGGAGAGCGACCGCGATCCCGGCCCGCTGAACACAGCGCACCAGTGGCCCCCCCGCCCCCTACTGGACGCAGAACTCGTTCCCCTCCGGGTCCGCCAGGACCACCCACGACCCCGACGGCTCGTCCACCTCCCGCAGGACCGTCGCGCCGAGGCCGCGCAGGCGGGCGACCTCCTCGTCGCGGGTGCCCTCCTCCGTGTGGAGGTCCAGGTGGAGGCGGTTCTTGGCGGTCTTCGGCTCCGGGACGCGCTGGAAGAGGATGCGACGGCCCCGGCCCGTGTCGGTGGCCTCGTCGTAGGGGTCGTCCGGGTGGCGCACGGCGGCGAGGTCGCGCCAGCCGAGGCGTTCGCGCTCCGTGCCCCCGTGGACGGTGGCCGTGGCCTCCAGGGGGGCGGCGCCCAGGTCGAGGAGGCGGCGGACGAGGCCGCTGTGGTCCTCCTCCCGGTAGCGGAGGGCGCCCGCCCAGAAGGTGGCCTGGGCGTGCGGGTCGGCGGCGTCGAGGACGAGCTTCCAGTGCAGTGCGTTCATGTAACCAGTTATAGTGGTTACATGCCTCGGACCGCCACCGGAATGACCCTCTCGCACCACGACGGGCAGACCTTCCGCTTCGACGCGGGCGCCCTCTGCCTCGAACTGCTCCTCACCGGCGGTCCCGGCCCGGTCGCCTCCCGGTACGAAGTCCTCGACCGCGCCGAGGGCCTGCTCGCCTGGGTGCGGAACTGCCGGCTGGCCCCCGGCCCGGACCTGACCGTCACCGGCGCGGAGCTGGCGGCGGTACGGGAAACGAGGGACGCCCTCTGGGGCCTCGCCCTCGCGCGGGCCGAGGGGAGGCCGTACGCCCCCCGGGAACTGGCGGTGGTCAACGCCGCCGCCACCGGCGCGCCCCTCGCCTCCCTGATCTCCGCCGACGGCACGCGCGCGTGGGCCCCCGGCGCCACCGGGGCCGGGCTCCTGGCGACGCTCGCCCGCGACGCGGTGGACCTCCTGACCGGGCCGTACGCCGACCGGATCCGGGTCTGCGGCGCCGCCGACTGCTCCCTGCTCTTCGCCGACACCTCGCGTCCCGGGCACCGCCGCTGGTGCTCGATGGACCGGTGCGGCAACCGCCACAAGGTGCGGGCCCACCGGTCCCGCACCCCTTCGGAAGGAGAAACGTGATGCCCGTGGGACTGACGCGGGACGCCGGCTGGGAGATCGGCGTCTCGAAGACCCTGCCCCTGCCCGTGGCGGCCGTCTGGGACTTCCTGGTCTCTCCCGGGGGCCTGGCCCTGTGGCTCGGGCCGGGCGCCTCGCTGCCCCCGGCGGGCGACCCCGCCCTCCGGAGCCTCCGGCCCCGCGACCGGGTCCGCCTCTCGTACGGCGGGACCGTCCTCCAGGTCACGGTCTCCCCGGCGGGCGACGGCCGGACCGTCCTCCGCTTCCACCAGGAACACCTGGCCGACGCGGAGGAACGCGAGCGCCGGCGCGCCCACTGGAAGGCCGTGACGGCGGAGATCGCGCGGACCCTCGCCCCCTAGGGGGCGGGGACCCGCAGGTGGTCCAGCAACCCCTCCGGCTCCGGGTACGGCTCCTCGCGGGGGAGCAGCGCGCGGGCCCCGTCGAGGTCACCGGCCCGGACCAGCGCGTGGACGCGGTGGGCGAGCGGGGTCACGTCGGTGACGGACACCGTCCACTCGTCCGCGTACCGCCGGACCGCCTCGCCCGACAGGCCGAGCTGGAGCGAGCGGTACGGGAGCGGACGGAGGCGCAGGTCCCGCTCCGGGTCCCACTGCACGCGGGCCGGGGCGCTCCGCAGCTCCCGCCGCCACGCGTCCCGGTCGGGGTGGAGGCCGCGGTCGTGGTGGGAGAGGCAGGCGTTCCGCAGGGCCCACTCGAAGCCCTCGCGGGTGATCTCCACGGCGAGGACCGTCTCCTGGCCCTCCTTCGTGCCCCAGCCCGAGCGGTACATCATCCACAGGAACGACGGCTTGATCCACGTCATGCGGTCCCGCTTCCAGAGGGCCGGAAACCGCCCCTCCCGCGCCGTCGGCAGCCCGATCGCGGGCGGGTACGCCTGGTGGACGGTGACGGTACGGGCGGTGTGGACCGCGCGCACGCGGCACCTCGGCTCTTCCGGCTCTTCCGGTTCTTCCATGCGCCTCAGGGTGGGCGAAGTCCCCGGGCGGGGCCATCGATTATTCCGGCCGGGAGCCGTTCCGGCCGACGGCGGCCAGGGCCGCCCGTGCCGGGACCGCCCGTACCGGAACCGTCCGGCCGGGACCGCCCGTGCCCAGGGCCGCCCGCGCCCGGAGCCGTACCGCCGTCACCCCCGGTCCGTCGGGGCCGCCGGAGTCCCGGCCCCCGTCGGCGCCTCGGCCTCCGCCGGAGTTCCGGCCCCCGTCTCGGCCCCCGTCGGCGTCCCCACCCCCGTCGCCCCGGCCGCGGCCGCCTGGACCGCCGCGGCCTCGGCCGCCGCCCTGCTGCGGCGGCCCGTGCGCAGCGCGTCCCAGGTGAGGATCGTCAGGGCCAGCCAGACGAGGGAGAAGCCCGCCCACCGCTCCGGGGGCATCGCCTCGTGGAAGTAGAGGACGCCCAGGAGGAACTGGAAGGTCGGCGCGAGGTACTGGAGGAGCCCGAGCGTCGACAGCGGTACGCGGATCGCCGCCGCGCCGAAGCAGACCAGCGGGACCGCCGTGACCAGGCCGGTGGCGGCGAGCAGCGCGGTGTGGCCGGCGCCGTGCGCGCCGAAGGCCAGGGTGCCCCGGGTCCCGAGCCAGACCAGGTAGGCGAGGGCGGGCAGGAACTGGACGGCGGTCTCGGCGGCCAGCGACTCCAGGCCGCCGAGGTTGACCTTCTTCTTCACCAGGCCGTAGAGAGCGAAGGAGAAGGCGAGGACGAGCGAGATCCAGGGCGGCTGCCCGTATCCGATCGCGAGGACGAGCACGGCGGCGAAACCGATCCCGACCGCCGCCCACTGCGCCGGGCGCAGCCGTTCCTGGAGGACGAGGACGCCGAGGGCGATGGTGACGAGCGGGTTGATGAAGTAGCCGAGGGACGCCTCGACGACGTGGCCGCTGTTGACGGACCAGATGTACAGGCCCCAGTTCACCGTGATGACGGCGGCGGCGACGGTGACCAGGCCGAGCTTGCGCGGGCTGCGCGCCAGCTCCCGTATCCAGCCCCAGCGGCGCAGCGCGAGGAGGGCGAGGGCGACGAAGACCAGGGACCACGCCATGCGGTGGGCGAGGATCTCGATCGCCCCGGCGGGCTTGAGGAGCGGCCAGAAGAGCGGGACCAGGCCCCACATGCCGTAGGCGCCGATCCCGTAGAGCAGTCCCGCTCGTCCCTCGTCGTCCTTCTTCACCGGACCTCCCGCCCCGTACCGTGCCGCCCTGCCGGCCGCTCTGCCGACGGTAGCTCCGCACGGGGCGGGTTGTCATGCCCGTACCGCTATACGGTCATGACGGCCGGTGCGCCTCGCGGGAGGCGTCCGGAGCCTCCCCGATCGAGACGGCGACCGGGGTGGTCGGGCGGCCGGTCGGCCGGGCCGGGAGCTCGCCCGCTGGACCGGATGCCGGGTCCGGGCCGCCGAAGAGGCGCGCGTGCGTTACGACACCGTGCACGAGGCGTCTCAATGACGTTGTAGACCCGCGCAGTTGACCCACGGACCCGTACGATCTCCTGCACCGGCCGGGGGATCGTACGAGCGACCGTGGGGGAATCGTGGGGGACGCGTACGGAAGAACGCTGCGCACCGGTGCCGTGCTGGCGGCGGGCATGGCACTCCTGGCGGGCTGCTCGCCGGGAGGCGGCGGGGACGGCGGGAAACCGCCCGCGAGCACACCGCCCGCGAGCACACCGGGCGCGAGCACGTCCGGGGCCCCGGCCCCGTCCCCGACGCCGACCGCGCCCCCCTTCGCCGCGGACCCGAAGAAGGCCCCGCGCACCGAGGCCGACGCCCGGCGGATGGCGCTCGCCTTCGTGGCGGGGCCGGACGACTGGGGGCCCGAGTACGTCAAGCGCAGTTCGTTCCTCAGCGCCCCCGGCTCCTGGCCGGTCCTCGACGCGAACTGCGCCTGGGAGGCCGCGAGCCTCCCGGTCTCCGTCCTCTACAGCGTCACCGCCCACAGCGAGATCCCGGCCGCCGGCGGCAAGGGCCCCCTGCGTGTCGCCGCCACCGTCACCGTCCATCGCACCGAGACCGACGCCGACTGGGAGATGGCGGAGACCCTGGAGGAGGCGCTGCGCTGCCCCGACCAGCAGCTGCGCGAGGGCGAACGCATCAGCCGCCTCATCTCGCTCGCCCCCTACACCGTCGGCGAAAGCACCGCCACGACCGACTTCATCACCGAACGCGGCTCGTACCTCAACGACGCCTTCGAGAAGCCGCAGTTCTACAGCTGGTTCCAGAGCCGGGTCGGGCAGGTCAGTGTCGCCACCGTCGTCAAGGGAGCCCCCGGCTACACCGAGGAGGAGACCACCGCCGCCCAGGTCCGGGCCAATGTCGTCATGCAGGACCGGGTCAAGAAGCAGTTGGGAGCCCCGTCATGAGCCCGATGGCCCAGCCCGACCCGAGGCCCGTTCCCCGGCCCGGCGCACTTGATCCCCTCCTCCCCGCCGACCCCTCCACGATCGCCGGCTACCGGCTCCTCGGCCGCCTCGGCGCCGGCGGCATGGGCGTCGTCTACCTCGGCCGCACCGGCACCGGCGAACTCGCCGCCGTGAAGGTCACCCACGCCGACCGGGCCGACCGGGCCGACTTCCGGGCCCGCTTCCGCCGCGAGGTCGAGGCGGCCCGCCGGGTCGCCAGCCCCTGGGCCGTGCCCGTGACCGGCGCCGACCCCGACGCCCCCGAGCCGTGGATGGCCACCGCCTTCGTGCCGGGACCGTCCCTCGGCGAGGCCGTCCGCGCGCACGGGCCGCTGCCCGGACGGAGCGTACGGATCCTCGGCGGAGCCGTCGCCCGCGCCCTGGCCGCCGTCCACACGGCCGGGCTCGTCCACCGGGACGTGAAGCCCGGCAACGTCCTGCTCGCCGTCGACGGCCCCCGGCTCATCGACTTCGGCATCGCCCGCGCCACCGGAGAGACCGGGCTGACCTCGACCGACATGGTCGTCGGCACGCCCGGCTTCCTCGCCCCCGAGCAGGCCGAGGCCCGCGCCGCCGAGATCGGCCCCGCCGCCGACGTCTTCGCCCTCGGCTGCCTCCTCGCCTTCGCGGCGACCGGCCGCCCCCCGTTCGGCGCGGGCGCCCCGGACGCGCTCCTCTACCGGACCGTGCACGACGAGCCCGACCTCGACGGCGTGCCGGAGCCGCTGCTCGACCTCGTACGGCAGTGCCTCGCCAAGGAGCCGGCGGCCCGCCCCACCGCCGACGAGGTCGCCCTCCGGCTCACCGAGGACACCTCCGACACCCCCGCCGGCTGGCTGCCCGCCCCCGTCGTCGCGGACGTCGCCGCCCGCTCGGCGGCCATGCTGGCGCTCCCCGACATCGACCCGACCGCGCCCGGCACGGTCCCCGCCGCCCCGGCCGGGCCCGGCCGACGCGGCTTCCTGCTGCTCGGCGCCGGTGCCGCGGTGCTCGCGGCGGGCGGCGCGTACGCCCTGTGGAACTCCGGGCGCGACGGCACCGGCGACGGGAAGCCCTCCGCGCCGAAGCCCCGGAACACCTGGGCCATCGGCGTCCTCGCCGACCTGTCCGGACCCGCGCAGGAGATCGGCAGGGCCCAGGAGCGCGGCGCCCGGCTCGCCGTCGAGCGGTTCAACGCCGTGCACGGGGGCAAGCCCTTCACCCTCGAACTCAAGGTCTCCGACGACCGCGGGGACCGTGCCGGCGCCCTCGCCGCCGCCCGCCGGCTCACCTCCGACCCCTCCGTGCTCGCCGTCCTCGGCCCCACCTCCGACGACACGGGCGTCGCCGCGCTCCCCGCCTTCGAGGAGGCCGGCGTGCCGCTCCTCACCGTCTCGGCGGGCTACCACCTCTTCACCCTGCGCGGCGCGTCCGGAGCGCCGAACACGACCGTGCTGCGCGCGATCCCGAACCACATCATCGCGGGCACCTACCTCGCCTGGGCCGCCACGCTGCCGTCGCGGATCCGCCGCCCCGGCGTCCTCCAGGAACGCACCGACGACCAGTACAGCTGGCAGTACGTCAGAGGAGTCGGCTTCGGCTTCAAACAGGCCGGCGTCGCGCCACACTTCCGGGTGGTCCCGGGCCGGGCCACCGACTACCGCCGGATCGTCGGCGAGATGATCGACGCCGGCATCGACGCCTACGTCCACTGCGGCGACCGCTCCACGGCCGTCCTCGCCGCCCGCGCCCTGAACCAGCTGGGCTTCACCGGGCCCCGGTTCACCGGCCAGCACGTCCTCGGGTCCGCGTTCCTCCAGGAGGCCGGCGAGGACGCCGAGGGCTGGTACGTCTGCGCGCCCGTCGTCGACCCCGTCCAGCGGGCCGCCGACACGAAGCAGAAGGCCGCCGACCGCGAACTCGCCCAGGACTTCCTCGACGCCCACCGCGAGCGCTACGGCACCGCCCCGGCCTTCTACACCGGCGAGTCCTTCGACGCGGTCAACCTGGTCACGTCCTGGCTCTCCTCGAACGCCGCCAAGGGCCCGCCCGCCCGCAAGGGCCTGTGGGAGGCCCTGCGCAAGCGGAAGCACACCGGGGCCATGGGCGGTTACTCCTTCGCCGACAACGGCGAACTCATCGGCATCGGCACCTTCCTCTACGGCGTGCGGAAGGGGGCCTACACGTTCCTCGGCCCCGCGCCCGCGGAGCCCCGCAAGCCCGAGAAGGCATGACCGTGCAGCCGCTCAGGAAGACCGACCCCTCCTCGATCGCCGGTCACCGCCTCCTCGGCCGGCTCGGCGCCGGCGGCATGGGCGTGGTCTACCTCGCCCGGTCCGCCGGCGGCGCGCTCGCCGCCCTCAAGCTCATCCGCGCCGAGCACGCCGCCGACCCCGGCTTCCGGGAGCGGTTCCGCCGCGAGGCCCGCGCCGCCGAGCGGATCACCGGCCGCTGGGTCGTCCGCGTCCTCGGCGCCGACCCGGAGGCCCGGGAACCGTGGCTCGCCACCGAGTACGTGCCCGGCCCCTCGCTCGCCGAGGCCGTCGCCCTGCACGGCCCGCTGCCCGAACCGGCCGTACGGGCGCTCGGCGCGCGGCTCGCGGACGCCCTCGCCGGCGTGCACGCGGCCGGACTCGTGCACCGGGACGTCAAGCCCGGCAACGTGCTGCTCGCCCTCGACGGGCCCCGGCTCATCGACTTCGGCATCGCCAGGACCGCCGGGGCGACCGCGCTCACGGCCACCGACGCGATGATTGGCACCCCCGGCTTCCTCGCCCCCGAGCAGGCCCGCTTCCTGGGCGCCGGCGAGGTCGGACCGGCCAGTGACGTCTTCTCGCTCGGCTGCGTCCTCGCGTACGCGCTGACCGGGGAGCGCCCCTTCGGCACGGGCGCGGTGGCCGCGGTCGTCTACCGCACCGTCCACGAGGAACCCGACCTCGACGGCCTGCCCGAGACGCTGCTGCCCCTGGTCACGGCCTGCCTCGCCAAGGACGGCGCCGACCGGCCGAGCACCACCGAGGTGCGGGACGCCCTCGGCCCGCACGAAGGCCCGGCGGCGGGCGACTGGCTGCCGCCCGGCCTGCCCGCGCTGATCGCCCGGCGCTCCTCGCGGATCCTGGACCTGCCGGTCGCCGACCCGACCGTGCTCGAACCGGAGGGACCGGAGGAGCCCCCGCGCCGGCGCTTCCTGGCCCTCGGCGCGGCCGGGGCCGTCGCGGCCACGAGCGGCCTCACCGCCTGGCTGCTCGGCCGCGACCCGGACACCCGCACGGGCGGCGGCGGTACGGGAGCGCCGAGGGCGGCGTACACGCTCGGCGTCCTCACCGACCTCAGCGGCCCCGGCAAGGCGGACGGACGCGCCCAGGAACGCGGGCTGCGCCTCGCCGCGGAGACCTTCAACGCCCGCGCGGACCGGCCCTTCGACCTGGTCCTCAGGGTGGCGGACGACGGAGGAGAGCCCGGGCGGGCCACCGCCGGGGCCCGCGCCCTCCTCGAGGAGCCCGCCCTCGTCGCCGTCCTCGGCCCGACGACCACCGAGACGGCGATCGCGGCGGCGAACGTGCTCGTCGATCCGAAGGTGCCGGTGCTGAGCGTGGTGGCGACGGTCGCGGAGGGGGTGATCCGGGGCCAGTCGCCGGAGATGCGCACGTACTTCGAACTGCGGCCCTATCCCGAGTTGATGATCGCGCCCTTCGGTCGCTACCTCACCGAGCACGGTCTCGGCCGCACCGCCGTCATCGAGGACCGGGCGGCCGGAACCTACAGCTGGCTCGTCGCCCGGAACCTGAAGGGATCGCCCCCCGCCGGCGGTACGACCACCGTGCACCGGGTCGCGGCGGACGGCGAGGACTTCGGCCCGGCGGTCCGGGACGCGCTCGCCACTTCCCCGACGGGCGTGGCGTACCTGGGGAGGTCGCCGCGCCGGGCCGCCCTGTGCGCCAGGGCCCTGCGACAGCGGGGGTACCGGGGCCCGTGCGGAAGCGTCGAGTCCGTGCTCCGGCCGGAGTTCCTCGCCGTGGCGGGGTCGGCCGCCGAGGGCTGGTACTTCGGGGCGGGCTACACCGATCCGGACACGATTCCGGCCGCGAAGGGGTTCGCGGCCGCGTACCGCGAGCGCTGGGGGCTCGCGGCCACGGATCCGGTCGACCGGTTCGCGGTGGAGTCGTACGACGCCCTGTCCTGGACGGCGCGGGCGCTGCGCACCGCCGCCGGGAGGAACGCGAGGTCCCCGGCAGCGGCGTTGTCGTACGCGTTCATGAAGGAGCACAAGGCGTACCGGGGGCTGGTGAGGTCCTACGGTTCCCGGGCCAACGAGAACTCCGCGTCCGCCCTCGAAGGGCTGTTCCTCTGGCGGATCCGCTCCGGGAGGCCCCGCTGCCTCGGCCCGTACGCCGAGGCGGCGAAGCGCGACTGACCGCGCGGACGGACGTCAGCCGACGACCGTCCAGGTGTCGTTCCCGGCGAGGAGCCGTCCCAGGTCGCCCCTGCCGTGCCGCTCCACGGCCGCGTCGAGCTGCTCGGCCATCAGGGCGTCGTAGACCGGCCGCTCCACCGACCGGAACACCCCGACGGGGGTCCGGTGGAGGGTGTCGGGGTCCGCGAGCCGGGAGAGCGCGAAGGCGGTGGTGGGGGAGGCGGCGCGGGCGTCGTGGACGAGGACGCGCGCCTCGTTCTCCGGGGTGACCGTGACCACGTGGAGGTCGCCGGTGTCGGGGTCCCGCACGACGCCCTTCTCGTTCTCCGCGCCGAAGCGGATCGGCTGCCCGTGTTCGAGCCGGATCACCGCCTCCCGCGCCCGGTCCTTGTCCTTCAGGACCTCGAAGGCGCCGTCGTTGAAGATGTTGCAGTTCTGGTAGATCTCCACGAGCGCGGTGCCGTCGTGCTCGGCGGCCTGCCGCAGCACCCCGGTCAGGTGCTTGCGGTCGGAGTCGACCGTACGGGCCACGAAGGAGGCTTCCGCGCCCAGCGCGAGCGAGACGGGGTTGAAGGGCGCGTCGAGCGAGCCCATCGGCGTCGACTTGGTGACCTTGCCGACCTCGGAGGTGGGGGAGTACTGGCCCTTGGTCAGCCCGTAGATCCGGTTGTTGAAGAGCAGGATCTTGAGGTTCACGTTGCGGCGCAGGGCGTGGATCAGGTGGTTGCCGCCGATGGAGAGCGCGTCGCCGTCGCCGGTCACGACCCAGACGGACAGGTCGCGGCGCGAGGTGGCCAGACCGGTGGCGATGGCCGGGGCGCGGCCGTGGATGGAGTGCATCCCGTAGGTGTTCAGGTAGTACGGGAAGCGGGAGGAGCAGCCGATGCCGGAGACGAAGACGATGTTCTCCTTCGCCAGGCCCAGCTCCGGCAGGAAGCCCTGCACGGCGGCGAGGACGGCGTAGTCGCCGCAGCCGGGGCACCAGCGGACCTCCTGGTCCGACTTGAAGTCCTTCATGGACTGCGGGGCCCCGGCCTTCGGCACCAGGTTCAGGAGCGAGTCACTGCGCGGCTCAGCCATCGATGGCCTCCTTGAGGACGGCGGCGAGCCGTTCGGCCTTGAACGGCATGCCGTTGACCTGGGTGTGACTGCGGGCGTCGACCAGGTACTTCGCCCGGATCAGGGTCGCGAGCTGACCGAGGTTCATCTCCGGGACCACGACCTTCTCGTACCGCTCCAGCACCTCCCCGAGGTTCTTCGGGAAGGGGTTGAGGTGGCGCAGGTGGGCCTGGGCGACGGGCAGCCCGGCGGCCCTGAGGCGGCGGACGGCCGCCGTGATCGGCCCGTAGGTGGAACCCCAGCCCACGACCAGGGTGGACGCGCCGTCCGGGTCGTCCACCTCCAGGTCCGGGACCTCGATGCCGTCGATCTTGGCCTGGCGGACGCGGACCATGAAGTCGTGGTTGGCGGGGTCGTACGAGATGTCGCCGGTGCCGTCCTGCTTCTCGATGCCGCCGATGCGGTGCTCCAGGCCGGGGGTGCCGGGCACGGCCCACGGGCGGGCGAGGGTCTCCGGGTCACGCTTGTACGGCCGGAAGACCTCGGTGCCGTCCTCCAGGGCGTGGTTGGGGCCGGTGGCGAAGGGGGTCCTCAGGTCGGGCAGCTCGGCCGTGTCCGGGACGCGCCAGGGCTCGGAGCCGTTGGCCAGGTAGCCGTCGGAGAGCAGGAAGACCGGGGTCCGGTACGCGAGCGCGATCCGGGCCGCCTCCAGGGCCGCGTCGAAGCAGTCGGCGGGCGTCCTCGGCGCGACCACCGGGACCGGCGCCTCGCCGTTGCGGCCGTACATCGCCTGGAGGAGGTCGGCCTGCTCGGTCTTGGTCGGCAGGCCGGTCGACGGGCCGCCGCGCTGGATGTCCACCACCAGCAGCGGCAGTTCGAGGGAGACGGCCAGGCCGATCGTCTCCGACTTCAGCGCCACGCCGGGGCCGGAGGTGGTCGTCACGGCGAGGGAGCCGCCGAAGGCCGCGCCGAGGGCGGCGCCGATCCCGGCGATCTCGTCCTCGGCCTGGAAGGTCCGCACGCCGAAGTTCTTGTGGCGGCTCAGCTCGTGCAGGATGTCCGAGGCCGGGGTGATCGGGTACGAGCCGAGGTAGAGCGGCAGCTCCGCCCGGTCGGCGGCGGCGATCAGCCCGTACGACAGCGCCAGGTTCCCGGAGATGTTGCGGTACGTGCCGGCCGGGAACGCCCGCGCGGCCGGGGCGACCTCGTAGGAGACGGCGAAGTCCTCGGTCGTCTCGCCGAAGTTCCATCCGGCCCGGAAGGCGGCCACGTTGGCCTCGGCGATCTGCGGCTTCCCGGCGAACTTCCGGCGCAGGAACGCCTCGGTGCCCTCGGTCGGCCGGTGGTACATCCACGACAGCAGCCCGAGCGCGAACATGTTCTTCGACCGCTCGGCCTCCTTCCTGGGCAGGCCGAACTCCTTCAGGGCCTCCAGGGTCAGCGTGGTCAGCGGCACCGGGTGGACCCGGTAGCCGTCCAGCGAGCCGTCCTCCAGGGGCGAGACCGCGTAGCCGACCTTGGCCATGGCGCGCTTGGCGAACTCGTCGGTGTTGACGATGATCTCGCCGCCGCGCGGCACGTCCCCGATGTTCGCCCTCAGCGCGGCGGGGTTCATCGCGACCAGCACGTCCGGCGCGTCGCCCGGGGTCAGGATGTCGTGGTCCGCGAAGTGGAGCTGGAAGGACGACACGCCCGGCAGCGTCCCGGCGGGGGCCCGGATCTCGGCCGGGAAGTTCGGCAGCGTGGAGAGGTCGTTCCCGAAGGACGCCGTCTCCGAGGTGAAGCGGTCGCCCGTGAGCTGCATGCCGTCGCCCGAGTCGCCCGCGAAGCGGATGACCACCCGGTCGAGCCGGCGGACTTCCTTCCCGGTGCCGTGCGGGGACGTCGCCGGGGCACCGCGCTGCTCCCCGAGCAGGGCCTCACCGGCCTCGCTGCTGACCTGGCTGGTCACTGAACTGGACCTCCCTCGTCGCAGGGGGGCTCTCCGCCGGAGGCGGGGAGCGGCTCGGGGAGCGGCCGGCCGATCACCGTCCGTCCCGTCGCCCACCCTACGACGGGAAGGGGGAACCGCCCGGGACTTCTCGCATCGCGGATCCGGTTTCGGGACGCCCTTTTGCCCGGTGACGTCCCGTTGTGCCGTCACCGGGCGCATTTGGAAGATCGCGTTCCGTTTCATTCCCGGGGGTGTGCGGCGGGCGCCCGGGGCCGCGCCGCCCGGTCCTTCAGGACCTCAGGACCTCAGGAACTCAGGACTTCAGGACCTCAGGTACGTCAGCACCGCCAGCACCCGCCGGTGGTCGCCCTCGCTCGGCGAGAGCCCCAGCTTCAGGAAGATGTTGCTGATGTGCTTCTCCACCGCGCCGTCGCTCACCACCAGCGCCTTCGCGATCGCCGAGTTCGTCCGCCCCTCCGCCATCAGGCCCAGGACCTCCCGCTCGCGCGGGGTCAGGTTCGCCAGGACGTCCTGCCGGCGGCTCCGGCCGAGCAGTTGCTGCACGACCTCCGGGTCCAGGGCCGTACCGCCCCCGGCGACCCGGACGACCGCGTCCACGAACTCGCGGACCTCCGCCACCCGGTCCTTCAGGAGGTACCCCACGCCCCGGCTGGAACCGGCGAGCAGCTCGGTGGCGTACTGCTCCTCCACGTACTGCGAGAGGACCAGCACCCCGAGCCCGGGGTGCTCCCCGCGCAGCCGCACCGCCGCCCGCACGCCCTCGTCCGTGTGCGTCGGCGGCATCCGCACGTCCGCCACCACCACGTCCGGCAGCGCGCCCGCGGCGGCCAGCTCCGCCACCGTCTCCACTAGGGCCTCGCCGTCGCCCACCTTGGCGACGACCTCGTGCCCCAGGTCGGTCAGGAGCCGGGTCAGCCCCTCCCTCAGCAGCACCGAATCCTCGGCGATGACCACGCGTACCCGCCCCGCCACGTCCCGCTCTCCCACGCCCCACAGCCCTTACGTTCCGGTCCTCGGATGAGGCCCCCAGCATCCCATCCGGGGCCCGCCGTCACGCGCGTGTCCGCCAGGGCAGTTCGACGGTCGCCGTGGTCGGCCCGCCCGCCGGGGAGTCCACCACCAGTACGCCGTCCACCGCCCCGACCCGCTCGGAGAGCGCCTCCAGGCTCCGCCCGGCCGCCCGCTCCGCCCCGCCGGTCCCGTCGTCCCGGACCTGGAGCATCAGCCGGTCGTCCACGCGCCACACGTCCACCCGGGCGCTCCGGGCCCGCGCGTGGTCGGTGACGTTCCGCAGGAGCTCCGAGACCGTGAAGTACGCGAGGCCCTCGATGGCCGCGGCCGGCCGCTGCGGCATGTCCACGTTCACCGACACCGGGACCGCGCAGCGCGCGGCCACCGCCGAGAGCGCCGCGTCCAGGCCCCGGTCGGTGAGGACGGCCGGGTGGATGCCCCGGGCCAGGTCCCGCAGCTCCCGGAGGGCGAGCTTCACCTCGCCGTGCGCCTCCTCGACCAGGACCGCCGCCGCCCCCGGGTCCTCCGCCAGCCTCTCCTTCGCGCGCCCCAGGTCCGTGGCGAGCGCCGAGAGCCGGGCCTGCGCGCCGTCGTGCAGGGCGCGCTCGATGCGCCGCAGGTCGGCGGCGGCGGTGTCCACCAGGACGCCCCGGTCCGACTCCAGCTCCGTCACGCGCGAGGCCGGCCGGGACGGGCCGAGCAGCCCGGAGACCAGGAACCGGTCCACGGCGACGAACCCGCGCAGCACCCACGGCCCCACCAGCACGACCGCCAGGCCGACCAGGCAGGTCGCCGTGACCTCGAAGGGCGAGTCGAGGAAGAAGTCGTGCGTCCCGTCGCCGTACAGCTGGAGGCCCTCCTGTCCGGTGTACGCGGGGAACACCCACCGCCACAGCGGATAGGTGAAGAAGGCCCAGCCCCACGCCCAGAGCGCCGTCGTCACCGAGAAGGTGAACACCGCCCAGGGCAGGTGCACGACCGCGTACAGCAGGTGCCGCCAGGACGCCCCGCTCTTCAGCACGGCCCCCATCCACGAGAACGCCCCGCCGGTCCGGCCGCGCACCGGCTCCGGCGCCGCCACGTCCAGGCCGAGCAGCGCCCGCGCCCGTGCCCGCTCCACGACCCCGAAGCCCCGGCACAGGGCGAGCGCCCCGGCCAGGACCGGCACCCCGAGGAAGGTGATCAGCAGACCGGCGCCGGCCGAGACGAGGGAGACGGAGAGCGAGAACCAGCAGACGCTCAGGGGCAGCCCGATCAGCACGTACCCGAGGGCGCGCCAGGTGCGGCCCTCGAACGGCGCGCGGATCGCGGCGGGGAGACGGGGAGAGGCCATGACGGACGTCCTTCTCTGCTGGTGGGCGGGGAGCATGTGTTCCAGGGTTCCGTCCCGGCGGGCGCCGGACCATGAGGGGAGTCGGCGTCTGCGGACGGGGGTTTTCCCCACCCCGGGCGGTCGGCGGGCCCCGTCCGGCCGGGGCACGGGACCGGTCGGCCGGGCCGCGGGTCCGTCCGGCCGGGTCGCGGGTCCGTCCGGTCGGTCAGCGGGCCGACGGCCGCCCCCGCCACGGCAGTTCCGCCGTGACCGTCGTCGGGCCGCCCTCGGGGGAGTCCACGACGAGGACGCCGTCGACCGCGCCGAGCCGTTCCGCGAGCCCGGCGAGCCCCGTACCGCCGTCGAGGCGCGCCCCGCCGGCCCCGTCGTCCCGGACCTGGAGCATCAGCCGGTCCCCCGCCCGCCACACCTCCACGGAGGCCGACCGGGCGCGGGAGTGCTTGGAGACGTTCTGGAGCAGCTCCGAGACCGTGAAGTACGCGATGCCCTCGATCGCCTCCGCCGGACGTTCCCGGAGGTCGGCGTGGACCGTCACCGGCACCGTGCAGCGCGCGGAGACGGAGGACAGGGCGGGGCCGAGCCCCCGGTCGGTGAGGACGGCCGGATGGATGCCCCGGGCCAGGTCCCGCAGCTCCTGGAGGGCGAGCTTCACCTCGCCGTGGGCCTCGTCGACCATCGCGGCGGCGGCCTCCGGGTCGTCGTGCAGCTTCTCCTTGGCCAGACCGAGCCCCATCGCGAGGGCCACGAGCCGGGCCTGCGCGCCGTCGTGCAGGTCGCGCTCGATGCGCCGCAGGTCGGCGGCGGCGGTGTCCACGACCACGCCCCGGTCCGACTCCAGCTCCGCGATCCGCCGCTCCAGCTCGTCGGAGGGCGCGAGCAGCCCCCGGACCATGCCCCGGTCGGCGTTGGCCAGCCAGCGGGACACGAAGGGCAGGACCGGCCAGAGGACGACCAGCGAGACCAGCGTGACCGTGAACGTCAGGATGCCCCAGGGCAGCCGGATCAGCCCGTACAGCTGGGTCCGCCAGGCCACCGGGTCCTTCAGGGCGGTCCACAGCCAGGGCAGGAAGCCGTCGTGCCGGGGCAGCGGGGACGGCTCGGGCACCGCGACGCCGAGCAGCGCCCGGCCCCGCGCCCGCTCCGACCGGCCGAGCAGCCGGGCGCCGCCGAGCCCGAGGGCGAGCAGCGGCAGGCCGACCACGGTGACCGAGAGGCCCACGCCGAGCAGGACGCTCACCACCGCGTACACGAAGCCCACCAGCGTCGTGAGGAGGTTGGAGAGGAGGAAGACGATCTCCTTCCAGGTCTCCTTCCCGTAGGCGGGACGCGGACGCGCCGGGGAGGCGGCGGGCGTGACGGCGGGATCGTGATCGGTGGTCATGGACCTCAGGGTGCCGGGTCGGGGGCGCGCGGCACCATGGGGGAGGTGGGCCGGTGGGAGGGGGGATATCCCCACCGGGGCGCGGCGGGGACGTGGCCGGGGTGCCCCCGGAGCGCGGCCGGCCCGCCGCCGGGACTCCGCCGCCGCCCCGGCGGAGAGGGTGCCCGCACCTGCTTACGGCCCCTTTGACAGGGCCTAGACTCGCGTGCGTACAGATGCGTACAGAACAGAAGTGACCCATGGGGCACCCGGACCGAGGGGCGGACGTGCGGGAACCGACCGTTGTCGCGGCCGACGCGGCGGACTACTTCCAGACGTACTCCGCCGTCGGCCTGCTCGCCGTCGTCGGCGTGCTCTTCGTCGCCGTGGCGTTCGGCGCCGGACGGCTGCTGCGGCCCGTCGTGCCGACGCCCGAGAAGCTCCTCACGTACGAGTGCGGCGTCGATCCCGTGGGGGAGGGCTGGGCGCACACCCAGGTCCGCTACTACGTGTACGCCTTCCTCTACGTGATCTTCGCCGTCGACTCGATCTTCCTCTTCCCCTGGGCGACGGTCTTCGCCGCGCCCGGCTACGGCGCCACGACCCTGGCCGAGATGTTCGTCTTCCTCGGCTTCCTGGCCGTGGGGCTGCTCTACGCGTACAAGAAGGGCGTCCTGGCATGGACGTAACACCCGGAACCGGCCCCGTGCCCCTCCCCGCCCCGAAGCTGGGCACGCTCGCCCGGCTGGCCCCCGAGCCGATGAAGGTGGTCCTCAACTGGGGCCGCCGCTACAGCCTGTGGGTCTTCAACTTCGGCCTCGCCTGCTGCGCGATCGAGTTCATCGCCGCGTCGATGGCCCGGCACGACTTCATCCGGCTCGGCGTGATCCCCTTCGCGCCCGGCCCGCGCCAGGCCGACCTGATGATCGTCTCGGGCACGGTGACGGACAAGATGGCACCGGCCGTGAAGCGCCTGTACGAGCAGATGCCCGAGCCGAAGTACGTCATCTCCTTCGGCGCCTGCTCCAACTGCGGCGGCCCGTACTGGGACTCGTACGCGGTGACGAAGGGCGTCGACCAGATCATCCCGGTGGACGTGTACGTACCGGGCTGCCCGCCCCGGCCCGAGGCGCTGCTCCAGGGCATCCTCAAACTCCAGGAGAAGATCGCCCGGGAGAACCTGGCGGAGCGGTACGCGACCGCGGCACCGCCGCAGGCGTCGGTGGCCGAGCTGACGAGCCCCCTGACTCCCCCGCCGGGAGGCACGGCATGAGCACGCACGCGCACGCGTACGACTCCCTCCCGGACTCCGTGACGGAGGTCTTCGGCGCGGAGGCGACGGCGGAACGGGCGTACGACCTGCTGACGGTCGACGTCCCGCCGTCCTCCTGGATCGCGGCCCTGACCACGGCCCGCACCACGCTGGGCTGCACCTACTTCGACTGGCTGAGCGCGGTGGACGAGCCGGGCACGGGCTTCCGGGTCTGCGCGCACGTGGTGGCCCTCGGCGGGGGCCGCCCGCGCCGCCTCCTCGTCCGCACGACGGTCCCGCACTCCGCGCCCGTCCTCCCCACGGCGGTGGAGGTGTACGCGGGCGCGGGCTGGCACGAGCGCGAGACCCACGAGATGTTCGGCGTGGACTTCACGGGCCACCCGAACCTGGTCCCGCTGCTCCTCCCCGAGAACTTCGAGGGCCACCCGCTGCGCAAGGACTTCGTCCTCGCGGCCCGGGTGGCCAAGGCGTGGCCGGGCGCGAAGGAGCCGGGCGAGTCCCACGACGGCGGCCCCAAGCGCCGCCAGATGCTTCCCCCGGGCGTCCCGGACCCCAACGAGTGGGGCCCCCTCAAGGGCCTGCTCCCCCCGGCTCCGGCCCGCGCCGAACGCCCGGCGCGCCGCACCCGCACGGCGTCGGAGGGGACGGCGTCCCAGGACCCGGCGGCGGCCCCGGTGCGCCGTTCCCGTTCGGTGTCGGAGGGCTCGGCGAGCCAGGCGGCGGGGGAGGCGGCGGCTCCGGTGCGCCGTTCCCGCCCGGCGGCCGACGGATCGGCGAGCCGGGTCGCGGGGACGCCGGACGCTCCGGCGGGTCCCGCGCCCGAGACGGCCCGCCCGCCGCGTCGCAACCGTTCCGCGTCGGAGGGTTCCGCGAGTCAGGCGCCGGTGTCCCCGGACGCCGCCGCCGCGCCCCCGGCGGCCCGCCCGCCGCGTCGCAACCGCTCCGCGTCGGAGGGTTCGGCGAGTCAGGCGTCCCAGGAACCGACGCGTGCGGAACCGGCGCCCTCGGAGCCGGCGCGTACGGAACCCGCGTCCTCGCGGCCGGTCCCTCCGGCTTCCCGGCGCCCCCGCAGCGCGGACGCCCCCTGGCACCACGCCCGTCCGGCCTTCGACGAGGAACCGGCTCCCGAGGCCGGTACCGATGCCGGTGCCGCTCCCGAGGCCGGCACTGCTCCTGGGGCCGGTACCGGCACCGCTCCCGAGGCCGGTACGGCTCCGGAAGCCGACACGGCCCCCGAGCCCGACGCCCCGGGGCCGGACGCCCCCACCCCCGACGCCCCCACCCCCGACGCCCCGGGGCCCGACGTCCCCGAGCCCGACGCCCCGGGACCGGACACCCCCGCCCCCGACGCTCCCCGTCCCGAAGAAGAACCGCCGACCGACCCCACCCACCCCGCCGGAGGCGATCCCGCGTGAACGACGTACTCGACGTCGCCCTCCGGCTGCTCGTCGTCTTCGCCGTCTTCCTCGTGCTGCCCCTCGTCGTCGGACAGGCCGAGCACAAGGTCATGGCCCACATGCAGGGCCGCCTCGGCCCCATGTACGCCGGCGGTTTCCACGGCTGGGCCCAGCTCGTCGCGGACGGCGTGAAGTTCGCGCAGAAGGAGGACGTGGTCCCCAAGGACGCCGACCGGCGGGTCTTCCAGCTCGCGCCGGCCGTCGCCCTCCTCCCGTACCTCCTCGTCCTCGTCGCGATCCCGATCGGCCCGGGCGAGGGGGCCGTCGGCCTGGTCGTCGACGCCGGCGTCTTCTTCGTGCTCGCCGTCATGGGCGTCGGCGTCCTCGGCAGCCTCATGGCCGGCTGGGCGTCCGCGAACAAGTTCTCGCTGCTCGGCGGTCTGCGGACGGCCGCCCAGCTCCTCGCGTACGAGCTGCCGATGCTGCTCGCCGCCGCCTCCGTCGCGATGGCCGCCGGCACCGTCTCCCTCCCCGGCATCCTGAACGCCTTCGAGTGGTGGTGGGTGCCCTGGCAGATCACCGGCGCGCTCGTCTTCTTCGTGGCCGGCCTCGCGGAGCTCCAGCGGCCGCCGTTCGACATGCCGGTCGCGGACTCGGAGATCATCTTCGGCGCGTACACCGAGTACACCGGCCTCCGTTTCGCGCTCTTCCTGCTCGCGGAGTACGCGGGCATCGTCGTCCTCTGCGGCCTCACCACCGTCCTCTTCCTCGGCGGCTGGCACGGCCCCCTCGGCGCCGACGGCCTCGGCTGGGTCTGGACCCTCCTGAAGACCGCCGTCCTCGCCTTCGTCGTCATCTGGCTCCGGGTCAGCTACCCGCGCCTGCGCGAGGACCAGCTCCAGAAGCTCGCCTGGACGGCGCTCGTCCCGCTCGCCCTCGCGCAGATCGCGCTCACCGGCATCGTGAAGGTGGCGATCCAGTAACCATGCCCCCTCTTCTCCCGCCCTCCCGGCCCGGCATTCCCGGCTCCGGCCTCGCCAAGGGCCTCGCCGTCACCCTCCGCACGATGACGCGGAAGACCGTCACCGCGCAGTACCCGGACGCGCAGCCCGAACTCCCGCCCCGCACCCGGGGCGTCATCGGCCTGTTCGAGGAGAACTGCACGGTCTGCATGCTCTGCGCGCGCGAGTGCCCCGACTGGTGCATCTACATCGACTCCCACAAGGAGACCGTGCCGCCCGCCGCCCCCGGCGGCCGCGAGCGCAGCCGGAACGTCCTCGACCGGTTCGCCATCGACTTCGCCCTCTGCATGTACTGCGGCATCTGCATCGAGGTGTGCCCCTTCGACGCGCTGTTCTGGTCGCCCGAGTTCGAGTACGCGGAGACCGACATCCACGAGCTGACGCACGAGCGCGACAAGCTCCGCGCGTGGATGTGGACGGTCCCGGAACCGCCCGCGCTCGACCCGCGCGCGGAGGAACCGAAGGAGATCGCCGCCGCGCGCAAGGCGGCGGAGAAGGCGGCGGCAGCGGCCGCCGAGGGGGAGCAGCGGTGATCCTGACAGCAGCGCGGGCGGCCCAGCAGGCCGCCCAGGGGAACGGCTTCCTCTCGCCCACCGGCGTCGAGATCGCCTTCCTCCTCGTCGGCCTCGTCACCCTCGGGGCCGCCGTCGTCACCGTCACCACCCGCCAACTGGTGCACGCCGCCCTCTGGCTGGTCGTGGCCCTCGGCGGGCTCGCCGTCGAGTACCTGCTCCTGACCGCCGAGTTCATCGCCTGGGTCCAGGTCCTGATCTACGTCGGTTCCGTCGTCGTCCTCCTCCTCTTCGGCCTCATGCTCACCAAGGCCCCCATCGGCCGCTCCCCGGACACCGACTCCGGCAACCGGCCGGTCGCCCTCGCCGTCGCCGCGACCGCCGCGGCCGCGCTCGTCTGGGTCGTCGTGGACGCGTTCCGCACGACCTGGATCGACCTGGACGGTGCCGTCCAGGGCTCCACCGAGGTCACCGGCTCGGTCCTCTTCCGGCACTGGGTCCTGCCCTTCGAGGCGCTGTCGGTGCTGCTGCTCGCCGCGCTGGTCGGCGCGATCGTCCTCTCCCGCAAGAAGGACACCGGGAAGACCGCGACGAAGGACGGAGCCGCGCGCTGATGCACCTCGCCTACCCCGCCGTCCTCGCCGCCCTCCTCTTCTGCACCGGCCTCTACGGCGTCCTCGCCCGCCGCAACGCGATCCTGGTCCTGATGTCCGTCGAGCTGATGCTCAACGCCGTCAACCTCAACCTGGTCGCCTTCGACGTCTGGCTCCGCGACGCCCTCCACGCCGGCCAGGCCCTCACCCTCTTCACCATCGCCGTCGCCGCCGCGGAGATCGGCATCGGCCTCGCGATCGTCCTGATGGTCCACCGCAACCGCGGCACCGCGGACGTCGACCGCCTCCGCGACACGGCGGAGCACGCGGACCAGGACCAGGACACGGCCCCGCACGCGGGCCCGCACGACGAGAAGGCCGAGGCCGCCGCGTGACCACCACCACCCTCGCCGTCCTCGTCCCCCTCCTGCCCTTCCTCGGCTCCGCCGCCGGACTCCTCCTCGGCCGCGCCGCGCCCGGCTTCGTCCGCCCGCTCGCCGTCCTCCCGACCCTCGCCGCCGCCGCCCTGGCCGTCCTCGTGGCGGTCCGCCAGGGCGGCGGGAGGGCGATCGACGCCGCCACCCCGCTCACCCCCACCGGCTCGGTCCCGATCGACCTGGCCCTGCACGTCGACGGCTTCGCCGCCCTCGTCGCCGTCCTCGTCGGCGTGGTCGCGACCTGCGTGCAGATCTACTCGACCGGCTACCTCCGCGAGGACCCCCGCTACCCCTCGTACGCCGCGCTCGTCTCCCTCTTCACCGCCGCGATGCTCCTCGTCGTCTACTCCGGCGACCTGATGGTGCTCCTGGTCGGCTGGGAGGTCATGGGCATCTGCTCGTACTTCCTCGTCGGCCACTACTGGGAGACCCCCGAGGCCCGGTCCGCCTCCCTCAAGGCGTTCCTCGTCACCAAACTCGGCGACGTCCCCTTCCTCATCGGGCTCTTCGCGCTCGCCACCGACGCCGGCACCTTCCGGATCACCGGCGTCCTCGGCGCCGTCGCGACCGGCGGCCTCGACCACCCCACCGTGATCGCGCTGCTGCTGCTCGCCGGCGTCGCGGGCAAGTCCGCCCAGTTCCCGCTGCACACCTGGCTCCCGGACGCCATGGCCGGCCCCACCCCCGTCTCCGCGCTCATCCACGCCGCGACGATGGTCGCCGCCGGCATCTACCTCACGGCCCGGCTGCTGCCCGTCTTCGCCGCCTCCGCCGCCGCGATGACCGTCCTCGCCGCGATGGCCGCGATCACCATGGTCGGCTCGGCGCTCGCCGCGCTCGCCCAGGACGACATCAAGCGGGTCCTCGCCTACTCGACGATCGGCCAGCTCGGCTACATGGCCGGCGCCCTCGCCGTCGGCGACCGGGGGGCCGCCGTCTTCCACCTCCTCTCGCACGCCGCCTTCAAGGCGCTCCTCTTCCTCGCCGCCGGCGTGGTCATCCACGCCGCCGGCACGAACTCGCTCACCGCCATGTCCCGGGTGAGCGGCCTCGCCCGGCGGGTCCCGGACGCGTACTGGACGATGACCGTCGCCCTCCTCGCGCTCGCCGCGATCCCGCCCTTCGCCGGCTTCTTCTCCAAGGAGGCCGTCCTGGTGGCCGCCGAGCACACCGCGCTCGGCGACCGGACCGCCGCTCCCGCCGGGGCCGGCTGGACCGTCCTCGTCGCGGGCCTCCTGACCGCCCTGCTCACCGCCGCCTACGCGCTCCGCCTCTGGCTGCGGACCTTCCGGGGCCGGGGCGCCCCCGCCCCCCGCCACACCCGTCAGCCGATCGCCATGACGAGCGTCCTGTGGGTCCTCGCGGTCCCCTCCCTCGGCTTCGGCCTGGCCGTCCGGTACCTCCCCGACTGGTTCGACGGGCACGGGCTGACCCCGACCCCCACCACCGCCGTCCTCGGCACCGGTCTCGCCGTCGCCGGAGCCGCCGTCACCTACGCGGTCTGGCGCACGCTCGCCGTCCGGGCCCCCGCCGTCCCCGCCCCGCACGTCGCCCACCCGGACGCCGACGCGGGCCTGGTCGAGGCCGAGGCGCTGCACCTGCCGCACCCCGCCGAGGACCCGGCCGACCCCGGCCGCGCCCTCCTCGGGCCGCTGTACCGGCCGGCCGCCGACGGCTTCCACCTGGACGCCGTTCACCGGGCCGCCTTCGTCCGTCCCGTCCTCGCCGCCGCCTCCCTGGTCCGCTTCCTGGACCGCGAGGTCGTCGAGACGTACGTCCGGGGCGCCGCGGGCTCCGCCAGGGGCCTGGGGTGGCTCGTCCGCCGCGCCCAGACCGGCAACGTCCAGACCTACCTGAGCGCCCTGCTCGCCGGCTCCGTCGTCCTGGCGATCGTCGCCGTCGCCCTCGCCAACGCCGCCGGAGCGTGAGCCGTGATCGACATCAGTGAATCCGCGATGCAGTTCCTCCTCCTGCTGGTCGTCGCCGGCCCGCTGGCCGGCGCCGCCGCCGCTTTCCTCCCCGCCCCGCCCGGACTGCGCGGGAAGTCACCCGACCAGGCCGTCCTGCGCCACGGCGTCACCGTCACCGGCGTGATCCTGCTCGCCGCGATCGTCCTCGCGGCCGGCTTCGACCACGACCACCCGTCGACGGTGCAGGCCACGACGGACGTCAGCTGGATCAAGGCACTGGGCGTGCGCGTCCACCTCGGTGTCGACGGCATCTCGCTGCCCCTCCTGGTCCTGACCGCGCTCCTGAGCTTCCTCTGCGCCCTGTACAGCTACTTCACGATGCCGGACGGGCCCTCTCCCCGGGCCTTCGTCGCCCTGCTCCTCGTCCTGGAGTCCGGCACCCTCGCCACCTTCGCCGTCCTCGACCTCGTCCTCTTCTTCCTGGCCTTCGAGACGGTCCTCGTCCCGATGTACTTCCTCATCGCCCGCTGGGGCGGCGAGGGCAGGCGCGCCGCCGCCACGAAGTTCGTCCTCTACACGCTCCTCGGCTCCGTCGTCATGCTGCTCGGACTCCTCCTCGTCGGCGTGAAGGCGGGCACGTTCGACATGGTGGCGCTCGCCACGGACAACAGCCGTGGACTGAGCACGTCCGTGCAGGTCACCGCCGTTCTCGCGATCGGGATCGGGCTCGCGGTGAAGACCCCGATGTGGCCCCTGCACAGCTGGCTCCCGGACGCCCACACCGCCGCCCCGACCGTCGGCTCCGTCCTCCTCGCCGGCGTCCTGCTCAAGATGGGCACCTACGGCTTCGTCCGGATCGTCCTGCCGATCGCCCCCGACGGCATGCGGACCTTCGCCCCGTACCTCGCCGCCTTCGCCGTCGCCGGGATCATCTACGGATCGCTCGCCTGCCTCGCCCTCGCGAGGCCCGGCAACAAGGGCGACCTCAAGCGCCTCATCGCGTACTCCTCCGTCGGCCACATGGGCTTCGTGCTCCTCGGCATCGCCACCATGACCCCCACCGGCGTCAACGGCGCCCTCTTCGCCAACATCGCCCACGGCCTCGTCACCGGACTGCTCTTCTTCCTGGCCGGCGCGATCAAGGACCGGTACGGCACCGCCGACCTCGACACCCTCGCCGGCGCCACCGGAGCCGCCCTCTACGGCCGCGCCCCGCGCCTCGGCGCCCTCCTCGCCTTCGCCGCCGTCGCCTCCCTCGGCCTGCCCGGCCTCGCCGGCTTCTGGGGCGAGATGCTCGCCCTCTTCGGCTCCTTCGACCCGGCCCCGGGCCTCAGCCGCCCCGCCTTCCTCACCTTCACGGCGATCGGCGCCCTCGGCACCCTGCTCACCGCCGCCTACCTCCTGATCGTCGTCCGCCGCGTCTGCATGGGCGGCCCCCGCCCCGCCGGGGAGACGGCGATCGCCGACGTCCAGGGGTACGAGTTCGCCGCCTGGACCCCGCTCGTCGCCCTCACCGTCCTCGCCGGACTCTGGCCCGCCGTCCTCCTCGGCCTCACCGACCCGGCCGTCCAGAAGCTCCTCGCCGGAGGCACCCAGTGACGTCGCCGCTCGTCCAGTCCGTCGACTGGCTCACGATCGCGCCCCCGACCCTCACCGCCGCGGTCGCGCTCGCCGTCCTCGTCGCCGACCTCTTCGTCCCCGAGGAGCGCAAGCGGTTCCTGGGCCTAACCGCGACCGCCGGCCTCGCCGCCGCCCTCGCCCTCCTCCTGCCGCTGCGGTCCGGCGACCGCTCCACCTTCTGCCTCACCCCCGACACGCGGGTCGAGGCGTGCAGCTACACCGCCGACCACTTCACCCTCGTCGTCCAGCTCCTCGTCCTCGGCGGCGCGCTCCTCACCGCGCTGCTCTCCCTGGACGCGACCCGCGAGAGGCTCCCGGCCGGCGAGTACTGGTTCCTGCTGCTCTCCTCGGCCGCCGGCGCGGCCCTGCTGCCCGCCTCCCGGGACCTCGCCACCCTCGTCGTCGCCCTGGAGGTGGCCTCCCTGCCCGCCTTCGCGCTCGTCGGCCTCAAGCGCGGCGACCGCATGTCCGGCGAGGCCGCCCTCAAGTTCTTCCTCTCCTCCGTCACCGCGACCGCCGTCACCCTGCTCGGCGCGAGCTTCGTGTACGCGGCGACCGGCACCCTCCACCTCACGGAGATCGCCCACCGCCTCGGTGACGTCCCCGGGCAGCTCCAGACCCTCGCCGAGGCGGGCGTCGCCCTCACCCTCGTCGGCTTCGCCTTCAAGACGGCCGCCGTGCCCTTCCACTTCTGGGTCCCCGACACCTACGTCGGCGCCCCGCTGCCCGTCGCCGCCTACCTCTCCGTGGTCGGCAAGGCCGTCGGCTTCACCGGGCTGATCCTGGTGACGGTCGTCGCCTTCCCGTCGTACGCGGACGTGTGGGGCCCGGCGCTCGCCGTCCTCGCCGCGCTCACCATGACCGCCGGGAACGTCGCGGCCCTCCGCCAGGCCACCACGCGCGCGTGGAGCGCGGTCCGGCTCCTCGCCTGGTCCTCCGTCGCCCAGGCCGGCTACCTCCTGGTGCCGATCGCCGCCGCCGCGTACTCCAGCGACGACCAGATCGGCGCCACCGTCGCGTACGCCCTGATGTACGCCGTCGTGAACCTCGGCGCCTTCGCGGTCGTCGTGCTCGTCGCGCGCGGGCGGCCCCGGAACCGGATCGAGGACTACCGGGGCCTGTACGCCACGCGCCCCGCGGCGGCCCTCGCGCTCGGGTTCTTCCTCCTGAACCTGGCCGGTCTGCCCCCGGGCCTCATCGGCCTCTTCGCCAAGGTGACCGTCTTCTCGTCGGCCGTCGACGCGGGCCTGGGCTGGCTGGCCGTGGTCATGGCGCTCAACGTCGTGATCGCGCTGTACTACTACCTGCGCTGGACGGCCCTGCTCTTCCGCACCCCGGAAGAAGCGCCGGAGGGATCACCGGCGGAGTCGCCCGCAGCGGCGTCGACGGGTACACCCGCGGGGGCATCGGCGGAGGTGCCGGCAGCGGTGCCGGAGGAGGCCGCCGCGCTCCGGGGGACCCCCGCGCCGATCGTCCTGGCGATCGCGCTGGCCGTCGTCGCCGGAGCCGTCCTGTCGGCCTACCCGCAGTTCGCGCTCCGCTTCGCGACCACACCCTTGTTCTGAACACGCCCGCTGTTCCGAACACGCCCGCTGTTCCGAACGCACCCGCACAGAGAGCCATCGAGGAGCAGGACCCCGTGCTGACCGGATTCAAGGACTTCGTACTCCGAGGCAACGTCGTCTCGATGGCCATCGGCCTGGCCGTGGGATCGGCCTTCACCTCCGTGGTCACCGGCTTCAGCAAGGCGTTCATCACCCCGCTCATCGGCCTCGCCACCGGCTCCGTCGGCAACTTCAACGACGCGACGTTCAGCGTCGGCAGGACCGTCTTCCCCTACGGCCTGGCCATTTCCGCGACCATCGCCTTCGTCATCACCGCCGTCGTCCTCTACTTCCTCATCCTGGTCCCCATGACGAAGATCCAGCTCAGGTTCGCCCGGCAGGAGGCCGCCGACCCCAAGGCGGAGAAGCGCGACTGCCCGCGCTGCTACACGGAGATCCCGGCCATCGCCTCCCGCTGCGCCCACTGCACCAGCGAGGTCGAGCCCGTCGCCACCCTCCCGGAGAAGCCGGAGAAGACAGAGGTCCCGGCGCCCCGCCGCACCCTGGCCCGCCCCGGCCGGTCGGCCTGACCCGGCCCCGTACCCGCGACCCGGCAGCGACCGCCGGTCCGGCCCGGACCACCCGAACGGCCCACGGCCGGCCCCGGCGCGGCCGGGGAACCCGGGCCCCCCGCCTGGCGTTGACCAGTACGGGAGGGTCCACTGGACGTGGGGGTCCCTCCCGGACGAAATCCGGGGGAGGACCACCGCGAAGAGAAGGGTTCCCCTGCCGCACCACCTGGAGGGCGTACCGTGCACCGCCGGCACAACGGGCTGAGGACCGCCGTACTCCTCGGAGGGCTCTCGGCCCTCATCATCGTCATCGGCAGCTTCTTCGGCCGTACGGGGCTGCTCGTCGCGCTCGTCGTGGCGCTCGGCAGCAACGCGTACGCGTACTGGAACAGCGACAAGCTGGCGCTGCGGGCCATGCGCGCCCGCCCGGTCAGCGAGTTCGAGGCGCCCGCGCTCTACCGGATGGTGCGCGAGCTCTCCACGCAGGCGCGCCGGCCCATGCCCCGGCTCTACATCTCGCCGACCCGGGCGCCCAACGCCTTCGCGACCGGCCGCAACCCGCGCAACGCCGCCGTGTGCTGCACCGAGGGCATCCTCGCCCTGCTGGACGAGCGGGAGCTGCGCGGAGTCATCGGCCACGAACTGAGCCACGTCTACAACCGGGACATCCTCATCTCCTCGGTCGCGGGCGCGCTCGCCTCCGTGATCATGTTCCTGGTCAACTTCGCCTGGCTGATCCCGGTCGGCCGCTCCAACGACGACGAGGGCCCCGGACTGCTCGGCATGCTGCTGATCATGATCCTCGGCCCGATCGCCGCCTCGGTCATCCAGCTCGCCGTCTCCCGCTCCCGCGAGTACGAGGCCGACGCCTCCGGCGCCCAGCTCACCGGCGACCCGCTCGCCCTGGCGGGCGCCCTGCGGAAGCTGGAGGCGGGCACCAAGCAGCTCCCGCTGCCGCCCGAGCCCCGGATCGAGACCGCGAGCCACATGATGATCGCGAACCCGTTCCGTCCCGGCCGGGGCCTCTCCCGGATGTTCTCCACCCACCCGCCGATGGCCGAGCGCATCGCCCGGCTCGAAGAGATGGCAGGCCGACGCCCGTGAAAACGATCCTGAACGTCATATGGCTGGTCCTGTGCGGCTTCTGGATGTTCCTCGGCTACCTGCTCGCGGGCGTCCTGCTCTGCGTCACGGTCATCGGCATCCCCTTCGGGCTCGCCGCCTTCCGCATCGGGGTCTACGCCCTGTGGCCCTTCGGCAAGACGGTCGTCGACCGCCGCGACGCGGGCGCCCCCTCCTGCGTGGGCAACGTCCTGTGGCTGGTCCTCGCCGGCTGGTGGCTGGCGCTCGGCCACATCACCACCGGCATCGCCCTCTGCCTCACGATCATCGGCATCCCGCTCGGCATCGCGAACTTCAAGCTGATCCCGGTCTCGCTGCTGCCCCTGGGCAAGGAGATCGTCTCCACGGACCGCGCCACGGGCGTCCACGTCCCCCAGGGGTACCAGGGGCAGTAGGGGCATCAGGGGAGCCCCGTCTCCCGCAGCGTGATGTTCAACCGCCCCTTCAGGCCGAGTCCGGGCTCGGCGGTCCCGGGAAAGACCCGGGGCACCCCGTGGTGCGCCCACCGCGACGGACCGCCGAAGACGAACAGGTCCCCGGAGGCCAGCTCGACGTCCCGGTAGGGCCGCCCCCGGTTCTCCCCGTTCCCGAAGCGGAACACGCACCGGTCCCCGAGGCTCAGCGACACCACCGGCGCCCCGGAGCGCTCCTCCCGGTCCTGGTGCATCCCCATGTGCGCCCCGGGCGCGTAGAAGTTCACCAGGGCGGTGTCCGGCGCGAAGCCGCCGTGCTCCCCGTAGGCGTCGGCGACGGCCTCCCGCCCGAGCGCGACCAGCCAGTCCGGCAGCGGAACCCCCACGGCGTCGAGGTACCGGTACGGCACCCACCGCCGCCCCAGGCACAGCGACCGCACCGACATGACGCCCCCGCCCGGCAGCACGGTGTGCCGGTACGGGAGGGGGCCGCGCCCCCACTCCCGGCAGGCGTCCACCAGCTCCCGCCGCCGCCCGGGCGGCAGCCACCCGGGCACGTGCACGGCACCGGGCGCCACCTCGGTCCGCTCGCGCGGAAACAGCCCCTCGCTCACACGAGGACCCCCTCCAGGCCCAGCAGCCGCTCCTTGCGGTCGAGCCCGGCCGCGTACCCGCGCAGGGCCCCGTCGGCCCCGATCACCCGGTGACAGGGCCGCACCACGAGCAGCGGGTTGCGCCCGATCGCGGTGCCCACGGCCCGCACCCCGGCGCCGGGGGACCCGACCCGCCGGGCGATCTCCCCGTACGAGACGGTCGTCCCGTACGGGATCTCCTCCAGGGCCGCCCAGACGCGCCGCTGGAACTCCGTACCGCTCGCGGCGTACGGGAGGTCGAACCGGTCCCGTTCACCGGCGAAGTACTCGCGCAACTGCCCGGCGGCCTCCTCGAAGGCGCCGGGCGCGCGCGTCCAGCCGTCCCCGACCACGACGGCGCCCTTCTGCCCCGGCAGGGACAGCGAGCGCAACACGGTACGGCCCCCGGGGACGAGCTGCCCGACGAGCAGCATCTTGCCCAGGGGGCCGTCGACGTACGCGTACACGGTCATGACTGGTTCCTCTCCCCGTACGGGTCTTCCACGACCCAGTGTGCGGGGCCGCCGAACCGGAGGCTGGCGGGATTCGGACACAGCCCTCGACGTCTAGCGGTAGTTCACGAACTGGATCGCGAAGTCGAAGTCCTTGCCCTTGAGGAGCGCCTGCACGGCCTGGAGGTCGTCCCGGCTCTTCGAGCTGACCCGCAGCTCGTCGCCCTGCACCTGGGCCTTGACGCCCTTGGGGCCCTCGTCCCGGATGGTCTTCGCGACCTTCTTGGCGTTCTCCTGCGAGATGCCCTCGGTGACCGACGCGAAGAGCTTGTACTCCTTGCCGGACAGCTGCGGCTCGCCCTCGACGTCCAGCGACTTGAGCGAGATCCCGCGCTTGATCAGCTTGGACTGGAAGATGTCGAGGATCGCCAGGACGCGCTCCTCGCCGTTCGCCTGCATGAGGATCTTCTCGCCCGACCAGGAGATCGAGGCGTTGGTTCCCTTGAAGTCGTAGCGCTGCGAGATCTCCTTGACGGCCTGGTTGAGGGCGTTGTCGACCTCCTGCCGCTCGACCTTGGAGACGATGTCGAAACTGGAGTCGGCCATGACTCGTGGCTCCTTGCTCGGATGCTGTGGGGTACAGCGCAAAGCCTAGGGGGTGAGTCAGGGCCCGAACCGCTGATCAACCCGGTGGCGGACCACCCCCGGGGATCGGGTATTGTTTACGTCGTTGCCAGGGAGAAACGCCGGAAGGCGGGTCCGACGGGCGACGATCCCATGGCGGTGTGCCCGAGTGGCCAATGGGAGCGGACTGTAAATCCGTCGGCTTAGCCTACCCAGGTTCGAATCCTGGCGCCGCCACGCGATGTCGAAGGTCCCCGGTGTTCGCACCGGGGACCTTCTTCGTTCTTCCCTCTCCGGTCCTGCGGCTCCCGCCGGGGTCAGTTCCCGGCCACCGTCCGCACCGCGACCGCGACCGGGACCGGCCCCGTGACCAGTTCCAGGGTGAGGCCGGCGGTCGCCGGGGTCTCCAGGAGTTCCGCGAGGACCGCGGCCACGTCGTCCCGGGGGACCTGACCCCGGCCGGTGCGGGCCTCCAGGCGGACCAGGCCCGTGCCCGCGTCGTCCGTGAGGGCGCCGGGGCGCAGGATCGTCCAGTCCAGGGCCGTACGGGAGCGGATCTCGTCGTCCGCCGCGCCCTTGGCCCGCAGGTACGCGTCGAAGACCCCGTCGCCCGGGTGCGACGCGTCCGCGCCCATCGAGGAGACGACGACGTACCGCCGCACCCCCGCCAGCTCCGCCGCGTCCGCCAGGAGCACCGCGGCCCCCCGGTCCACCGTCTCCTTGCGGTCCGCGCCGCTCCCCGCGCCCGCGCCCGCGGCGAAGACGGTCGCGTCGGCGCCCCGCAGGACGTCCGCGACCTCCTCGGCCGACGCCGACTCCAGGTCCAGGACGACGGGCTCGGCACCCGCCTCCCGCAGGTCGTCCGCCTGTTCCGGCCGGCGGACGATCCCCGCCGGTTCGTGTCCGCCCGCCGAGAGCAGCCTCTCCAGGCGCAGGGCGATCTGTCCGTGTCCTCCAGCGATGACGATGCGCATACTCACGACCGTACGACGGGACCGGCCGGAGGGCTTCCCGGTCCGGACGGCCGCCCCGGGCGCGCCTGCCGCGGCAGGCCGGGCGCCGCCGCCGAGTCGCAGTACTCCCGCACCGCGCTCGTCCGCGCCACCACCCGCCCCCGGTGCACCACGATCCGGCTGTACGCGAGGGACAGCACGCCCGCGAGACGCGTGCCCCGCACCGCCAGCAGCTCCGCCGGGAAGCCCGCCTCCACCCGTACCTCCGGCAGCCCGAGCACCGCCCGCGCCCCCGCGCCCACCGCCCCGTACGCCTCCCCCGGGGAGAAGCCGCCCAGGGAGGCGAGGAGGTACGCCGCCTCCAGCGGGTCCCCGCGCCCCACCGGGTTGGCCGCGTCCCGCAGCGCCCCGCTCCCGGCCGCGAGCCGCACCCCGGCCGACCGCAACAGCCGCGCCGGCGCCCCGCCCCGCGTCCCCGCCCCCGCGCAGCCGCCCTGCGGCAGGCACACCACCGCCACCCCGGCCGCCGCCAGCCGGTCCGCCGCCCGGCCCGCCACCTCGGGAGGGAGCCGCCCGAGCCCCGCGCACGGCCCGACCGTCACCCCGGCCCGCAACCCCCCGGCCATCGCCGCGAACCGGGTGAGCCACGCCGGATCGTCCCCGTCGGTGTGCAGGTCCACCGGTACGCCGTGTTCCGCCGCCACCTCCAGGACCGCCTCCGCGTACCCCACCGGGTCCGGATCGAGGTCCGGACGGCCGCCGACCGCGTCCGCGCCCGTCCGCACCGCGTCCCGCAGCAGCGCGCGCCCGTCCGCGCCCGCCGCCCCGGTGAGCGGACCGGGCACGGCGACGGTGGTCAGCTCGCAGAGCCCGCGCAGCGAACGCCGGGCCCCGAGCACCCCTTCCAGGGGGCCGAGCCCGTGGGCGCCCCCGATCCCCACGTGCGCGCGGAGCGCGGTCGCGCCGTGCCCGAGCTGGAGCAGCGCGGCCTCCGTGGCCCGGCGCCGCACCTCGTCGGAGGCGTACGAGAGGGGGCCGGGGGAGTCGGCGGAGAGCGCGGTGTCGGCGTGGGCGTGGGGCTCCGCCGGGGCGGGCAGCAGCAGATAGCCGCTGAGGTCGACCCGGGCGCCCGGACCGGCGGGGGCGAGGCTGCCGGCGGTGCCGACCGCCTCGATCCGCCCGCCGGCGAGCCGTACGTCCACGGTCCGCCCGTCCGTGAGGCGCGCGTGCGAGAGCAGGAGCGGGACCGGGCCGCCGGGGGCTCCGGGCCCCTCCCCGGGCGGCGGGGACTGCTTGCTGTCGGCCGGCATCGGGCTCCTCGGCGCTCCTCGGCATCAAGATCACGCGGCGTGGGCCGAGCCTAGGGGCGCCCGGAACGGCCTTCGCGGAGAAGCGCGACGGACGTCCCGATGAGGGCACGTGTGGCGTACGGGACGCCTGGTGGGGGCACCCGGGCGGGCCCGGGGAAACGGATTTGGGGGATGGGCCGGGGAGCGTGTAATGTCTTCCTCGCTCGCCCCAATAGCTCAGTCGGTAGAGCGTCTCCATGGTAAGGAGAAGGTCTACGGTTCGATTCCGTATTGGGGCTCTGGTGAGAAGGACCCGTCTTCGGACGGGCTCCGGATCATCAAAGCGGTGTAGCTCAGTCGGTAGAGCAAGCGGCTCATAATCGCTGTGTCACCGGTTCAAGTCCGGTCACCGCTACACACGGTAGCCGATTGTGGGGTCGGTCCTTCGATCGGCTACCCTTTTATGCGTTCACCCGTCCCACCGTCCGTCCAAGGAGCACTCACGTGGCTGCCACCGACGTCCGCCCGAAGATCACGCTGGCCTGCGTGGAGTGCAAGGAGCGGAACTACATCACCAAGAAGAACCGGCGTAACAACCCGGACCGTCTTGAGATGAAGAAGCACTGCCCCCGCTGCAACTCGCACACCGCGCACCGCGAGACGCGCTGATTCAGGCTCGTACACGAGGCCGTCCCCACCAGGGGGCGGCCTCGTGTCGTTTGTCCACCGTGGTTTCATCGGCAACAGTTCCAGAGATCCAGCAGGAGGTAGCGAGTCCATGGCGCTCGACCAGTCCTTCGTGGGCCGGACCTATCCGCCCACCCCGCCCTACGAGGTCGGCCGCGAGAAGATCCGCGAATTCGCCGAGGCGATCGGGGACGCCAACCCCGCCTACACCGACCAGGAGGCGGCGAAGGCGCTGGGCCACCCCGACGTGATCGCCCCGCCCACCTTCGTGTTCGCCATCACGTTCAAGGCGGCCGGACAGGTCGTCGAGGACCCGCAGCTCGGCCTCGACTACAGCCGGGTCGTGCACGGTGACCAGAAGTTCGCGTACACCCGCCCCGTACGGGCCGGGGACCGGCTCTCGGTCACCTCGACCATCGAGGGGATCAAGTCCCTCGCCGGCAACGACGTCCTGGACATCCGCGGCGAGGTCCACGACGAGACCGGCGAGCACGTCGTGACCGCCTGGACCAAGCTCGTCTCCCGCGCGCCCGAGGGGGTCTGACCATGACCGCGAAGATCGCCTACGACGAGGTCGAGGTCGGCACCGAGCTGCCCGCGCAGACCTTCCCCGTGACCCGCGCCGACCTCGTCCGGTACGCCGGGGCCTCCGGGGACTTCAACCCCATCCACTGGAACGAGAAGTTCGCGGTCGGGGTCGGCCTTCCCGACGTCATCGCCCACGGCATGTTCACCATGGCCGAGGCGATCCGCGTCGTCACCGACTGGGCCGGCGACCCCGCCGCCGTCGTCGAGTACGGCGTCCGCTTCACCAAGCCGGTCGTTGTCCCCAACGACGACACCGGCGCGCTGATCGAGGTCGGCGCCAAGGTGGCCGCCAAGCTGGACGACGGCCTGGTGCGGGTGGACCTCACCGCGACCAGTGCCGGCCAGAAGGTGCTGGGGATGAGCCGGGCCGTGGTGCGGCTCGCCTGAAAAGTGCGTACGAGAGCCCCGGTGCCCGACGGCGCCGGGGTTTCCACTTTTCTACTGTGGCAGTGGAAAAACGTACTCTTAGGCCCGTGCAGCTCCTCAACGACGCCCCCCTCGCCCCCCTCACCACCTTCCGTCTCGGCGGTCCCGCCACCCGTCTCGTCACCGCCACCACCGACGACGAGGTGGTCGCGGCCGTCCGCGAGGCCGACGACGCCGGGACGCCGCTGCTGATCATCGGCGGCGGTTCCAACCTGGTCATCGGGGACAAGGGTTTCGACGGCACCGCGCTCCGGATCGCCACCACCGGCTTCTCCCTCGACGGGACCCGTCTGGAGCTGGCCGCCGGAGAGGTCTGGACGGACGCCGTCGCGCGGACCGTCGAGGCCGGGCTCGCCGGGATCGAGTGCCTGGCCGGCATCCCCGGTTCGGCCGGTGCCACCCCGATCCAGAACGTCGGCGCGTACGGGCAGGACGTCTCCGCCACCGTCACCGAGGTCGTCGCGTACGACAGGACCGCGCGCGAGACGGTCACGCTCACCAACGCCGAGTGCGCCTTCTCGTACCGGCACAGCCTCTTCAAGGAGCACCCCGAGCGGTACGTCGTGCTGCGGGTCCGCTTCGGCCTGGAGGACGCCGGCGGGCTCTCCGCACCGGTCAAGTACGCCGAGACCGCCCGCGCCCTCGGCGTCGGGGTCGGCGACCGCGTCCCGGCCGGCCGGGCCCGCGAGACCGTCCTGAAGCTGCGCGCGGGCAAGGGCATGGTCCTGGACCCGGAGGACCACGACACCTGGTCGGCCGGCTCCTTCTTCACCAACCCGGTCCTCACGGCGGACGAGTACGAGGCGTTCCTCGCGCGCGTGGCCGAGCGGCTCGGCGCGGACGTCGCCCCGCCGGCCTTCCCCGCCGGCGAGGGCTTCAAGACCTCGGCGGCCTGGCTGATCGACAAGGCGGGGTTCACCAAGGGGTACGGCTCCGGGCCCGCCCGGATCTCCACCAAGCACACCCTCGCCCTCACCAACCGGGGCGGGGCGACCACCGAGGACCTGCTGGCCCTCGCCCGCGAGGTCGTCGCGGGCGTGCGCGAGGCGTTCGGGATCACCCTCGTCAACGAACCGGTGACGGTGGGCGTCACCCTCTGACGCGCGACCGGCCCACCGCCGGTCGTGACGCCTCCGGCGCGTGTTCCGGGAGTTCCGCCCGCCCGGCGCGACCCGCGCTCCCCGCCGGGCGGACCGCCTCCGCCGGCCGGTGGCGGGACGCGTCGTTCACCGGGCGGACGCGGTCATGCCCCCTTGTTCAGCAGCTCCACCAGGACGGAGGAGCTGTCCGCGGCGTGGCCGGCGTCCATGCCGCGGCGGAAGAGCTCGACGACCGCGCCCGGAAGCGTGGTGTCGACCCCCGCGTCGGCGTTGGTGTGCAGGACGTGCTCGACGCTCGCCATCCCCATGGCGAGGCGGTCCACGTCGCCGGTGTGCAGGCCGGCGTCGACGCGCTCGGCGTAGAAGGAGAAGAACCCCGCCAGTGAGTTCGCGGTCTCCACGGCGTGCGGAAGGATGTCCGCCGCCTTCATGCCGTTGGCGTTGGCGAGGGCGACGGCCTGCCAGTAGCTCACTATGGAGGACCAGAACATGACCATGCCGATCTGGTACATGAGCGCGGCGAGCCCGGGGTCCTCTCCCCGGTGGTCGGTCCGCCCCGTGACGACTTCGAGGGCGGGCCGGTGCCGGTCGAAGACCTCGCGCGGGCCGCTGTAGAAGGTCGACGACTCGGCCCGGCCGATCCCGGAGGGCGGCACGGTGACGCCGCCGGTCAGCTGGACGGCGCCCCGCTCGGCCGCCCAGTGGGCCGCGGCCCGGGCCCTCTCGGGCGTGTCCGAACTGAGGTTCACCAGCACCCGTCCGGTCAGCGCGGCCTCGGCGGGCCCGAGCGTGGCGTACACGGCGTCGTAGTCCGTGAGGCTGAGGATCACCAGCTCGTTGGCCGCGAGGGCCCCCTCCACGTCCGGTGCGAGCGTCGCCCCGCGTGCGACCGCGGCGTCCGCGCGGGAGGCGGTGCGGTTCCAGACGGTGACGTCGTAGCCGTGGTCGAGGAAGGCGCCGGCCATGGCCTGCCCCATGGGGCCGAGGCCGATGACGGTGACCGATTTCTTGTTGCTCATGACGGGATCTCCACTCCTCGCTAAAACGAGCGCTCTATTTAGGATGCGGCGAAAACGTACCACAGCTCTGGAGCGATCGCTCTACCCAAGGGGTCGATACGGTGGTCCCATGCAGACCAGCACACGGGACCGGATCGTCGTCGCCGCCTCACGCCTCCTGCAGCGGCAGGGCTACGTCGGCACGGGCATCAAGCAGATCGCCCAGGAGGCGCAGGCCACTCTCGGCTCCGTCTACCACTTCTTCCCGGGCGGCAAGGAGGCCGTCGCCGTCGCCGCGATCAAGCACGGCGCCGAGGAGTTCGCGACGCTCCTGCGGGAGACGCTGGAGAGCGAGGAGGACCCGGCGGACGCCGTGACGGCCTGTGCCCGGCAGCTCGCCGTCGAGCTGCGCGCGTCGGGCTGGACCGACGGCTGTCCCGTCACGGCGGCGGCTCTGGAGACGCTCGGGACCGACTCGGAGATCCAGCGGGCGTGCGCCGACGCGCTGCGCGGCTGGGAGCAGCTGGTCCGCGACAAGCTGCTGCGCTGCGGCTTCCCCTCCCAGGACGCCCGGGAAGTGGCGGTCACCGTCATCTCCGCCCTGGAGGGCGCCGAAGTCACCGCCCAGGTCAACCGCAGCGAGGAACCGCTGTGGACGACGGGCCGGCAGCTCGCCCGCCTCGTGCGTTCGTACGACCTCTAGGGCGCGCTTCGGCAGCGTCCCGCGCCTCGGCGGGCGGCGCCGCTTCCGGTTCGCGCCCCGGTCCCCGCCGGCGGGCGGCGGGCGTCGGCCGGGGAGACGGCACCCGGTGCGCCCCGCCGACGCCCCGGCCGACCGTCGCCGGACCGTCCCTCGTCGCCGGCCTCGCCCGCGTCCCGCCGAGGGGGGGTCAGCCGCCGATCCAGTCGTCGATCCCCGCCAGCAGCTTCGCCCGGACGCCCTCCGGCGCCGCCGAGGCCCGCACCGACTGCCGGGCCAGCTCCGCCAGCTCCGCGTCCGTGAACCCGTGGTGCCGGCGGGCGATCTCGTACTGGGCCGCGAGCCGCGACCCGAAGAGCAGCGGGTCGTCGGCGCCGAGCGCCATCGGCACGCCCGCCTCGAAGAGGGTCCGCAGGGGGACGTCCTCGTGCCTCTCGTACACCCCGAGGGCCACGTTCGACGCCGGGCAGACCTCGCAGGTCACCCCGCGCTCCGCGAGCCTCCGCAGCAGTCGCGGGTCCTCCGCCGCCCGCACCCCGTGGCCGATCCGCGCCGCCCGCAGGTCGTCCAGGCAGTCCCGCACCGACGCCGGCCCCGCCAGCTCGCCGCCGTGCGGGGCGGCGAGGAGGCCGCCGTCCCGGGCGATCGCGAACGCCCGGTCGAAGTCCCTGGCCAGGCCGCGCCGTTCGTCGTTGGAGAGGCCGAAGCCCACCACGCCCCGGTCCGCGAACCGCACCGCGAGCCGGGCCAGGGTGCGGGCGTCCAGGGGGTGCTTCATCCGGTTCGCGGCCACCAGCACCCGCATCCCCAGGCCGGTGTCGCGGGACGCCGACTCGACCGCGTCCAGGATGACCTCGAGCGCCGGGATGAGCCCGCCGAGGTGCGGCGCGTACGAGGTGGGGTCGACCTGGATCTCCAGCCACCCCGACCCGTCCCTGACGTCCTCCTCGGCCGCCTCGCGGACCAGCCGCCGGATGTCCTCGGGGGAGCGCAGGCAGGAGCGGGCGATGTCGTAGAGCCGCTGGAAGCGGAACCAGCCGCGCTCGTCGGTCGCCCGCAGTTCGGGGGGCGTGCCGCCGCTCAGCGCCTCGGGGAGGTGCACGCCGTACTTGTCGGCCAGCTCGATCAGCGTCGTGGGCCGCATCGAACCGGTGAAGTGCAGGTGCAGGTGGGCCTTGGGCAACAGGGTGAGGTCGCGGGAGTCGTTCGGGGAGTTCGGGGGGTGTCCCTCGGAAAAGGCCAGCATCGATCGATCCTGCCGTACGCGAATGACCGGGAACACCCGCTTTCCCCGATCGTGGCCCGTCCGAACGCAGAAACGGGCCCCGGTTCCGAAGAACCGGGGCCCGGGCGATCACCGAATTCGGCGATCGGTCTTCTAGTCCGTCGCCTCCGCGAGCAGCTTCTGGATCCGGGACACGCCCTCCGCCAGGTCCTCGTCACCGAGCGCGTACGAGAGGCGCAGGTAGCCCGGGGTGCCGAACGCCTCGCCCGGCACGACCGCGACCTCGGCCTCGTCCAGGATCAGGGCGGCCAGTTCGACCGAGGTCCGCGGGCGCTTGCCGCGGATCTCCTTGCCGAGGAGCGCCTTCACCGACGGGTACGCGTAGAACGCGCCCTCGGGCGTCGGGCAGTACACGCCCTCGATCTCGTTGAGCATCCGCACGATGGTCCGGCGGCGCCGGTCGAAGGCGGTGCGCATCTCCGCGACCGCGTCCAGGTTCCCGGAGACGGCGGCGAGGGCCGCGATCTGCGCGACGTTGCTCACATTGGACGTGGCGTGCGACTGCAGGTTCGTGGCGGCCTTCACGACGTCCTTCGGGCCCACGATCCACCCGACGCGCCACCCCGTCATCGCGTACGTCTTCGCCACGCCGTTGACCACGACGCACTTGTCGCGCAGCTCGGGCACGATCGCCGGCAGCGAGGTGAACTTCGCGTCGCCGTAGACCAGGTGCTCGTAGATCTCGTCCGTCAGGACCCACAGGCCGTGCTCGACGGCCCAGCGGCCGATCGCCTCGGCGTCCGCCTCGCTGTAGACCGCGCCGGTCGGGTTGGACGGCGACACGAAGAGGACGACCTTGGTCTTCTCCGTGCGGGCCGCCTCCAGCTGCTCCACCGAGACCCGGTAGCCGGTCGTCTCGTCGGCCACGACCTCCACCGGGACGCCGCCCGCGAGCCGGATCGACTCGGGGTACGTCGTCCAGTACGGAGCCGGGACGATGACCTCGTCGCCCGGGTCGAGGATCGCGGCGAACGCCTCGTAGATCGCCTGCTTGCCGCCGTTGGTCACCAGGACCTGGGAGGCGTCGACCTCGTAGCCGGAGTCGCGCAGCGTCTTGGCGGCGATGGCGGCCTTCAGCTCGGGCAGGCCGCCGGCCGGGGTGTAGCGGTGGTACTTCGGGTTCTTGCACGCCTCGACGGCCGCCTCGACGATGTAGTCCGGGGTCGGGAAGTCGGGCTCGCCCGCGCCGAAACCGATCACCGGACGGCCGGCGGCCTTGAGGGCCTTGGCCTTGGCGTCGACGGCGAGGGTGGCGGACTCGGAGATCGCACCGATCCGGGCGGAGACCCGACGCTCGGTGGGAGGGGTAGCAGCGCTCATGCGGCCCATCGTCCCAGACCGCTTCGGGGCCGGACACACAGGTTTCACGGACCGGACAGGAACGGTCATTCCCGGTCGTACGCGCGTTCCCGAGCGGGTCGACGCGCCTTCCGGGCGCTTTCTGTTCGACGTGGGGGCCCATCACCACGTATGCTCACTGCTCGTTGGCCCGCGCCGAACCACGTCGCACGATGCGGTAGGTTGGTGGGTACCGACAAAGGGTCGTAGCTCAATTGGTAGAGCACCGGTCTCCAAAACCGGCGGTTGGGGGTTCAAGTCCCTCCGGCCCTGCTACACACACCGCCAGGTGTTGTGCGCATGTACGTACTTCATTGCACCGCCGTGCGGCTCCACCCGGGCGCGGCACGGCCGACCCGGAATCAGGTGAGAGATCGTGACGGACGCCGTAGGCTCCATCGACATGCCTGATGCCGACGACGAGGCCGCAGAGTCGAAGAAGAAGTCCCGTAAGGGCGGAAAGCGCGGCAAGAAGGGCCCTCTGGGCCGTCTCGCGCTTTTCTACCGCCAGATCATCGCGGAGCTCCGCAAGGTCGTCTGGCCCACGCGCAGCCAGCTGTCGACGTACACCACTGTGGTGATCCTCTTCGTCGTCATCATGATCGGCCTTGTCACCGTGATTGACTATGGCTTCCAGGAAGCAGTCAAGTACGTCTTCGGCTGACTTTTTGTTCCACCCCATCTGTATCGCAGGAAGAAGCAGCCACCGTGTCTGACGCGAACCTGAACGACGCCTTCGAGTCCGAGTCCGTCGAGGACGAGCTGGACATCGTCGAGGCCGCCGACGAGGACCAGGCCGACGCTGCTGACGACATCGCGGGCGAGGCCGCCGAGGAGACCGCTCCCGAGGCCGAGGACGACGAGTCCGGCGACGACGAGGCGAGCGCCGTCGAGACCGCCGCGGCCGACGAGTCCGGTGACGACGCCGAGTCCGACGAGGCCGAGGACGCCGAAGCCCCGGAGGCCGTCGAGACCGACGGGGACGCCGGGGCCGAGGTCGAGGAAGCCGCGGAGGAGACCGAGCCGGTCGACCCCGTCGCCGCGCTCCGCGAGGAGCTGCGGACCCTTCCCGGCGAGTGGTACGTCATCCACACCTACGCGGGTTACGAGAAGCGCGTGAAGGCCAACCTGGAGCAGCGCGCCGTCTCGCTCAACGTCGAGGACTTCATCTACCAGGCCGAGGTCCCCGAGGAAGAGATCGTCCAGATCAAGGGCGGCGAGCGGAAGAACGTCAAGCAGAACAAGCTCCCGGGTTACGTGCTCGTCCGCATGGACCTGACGAACGAGTCCTGGGGCGTCGTCCGCAACACCCCCGGCGTCACCGGCTTCGTGGGCAACGCCTACGACCCGTACCCGCTGACCCTGGACGAGATCGTCAAGATGCTCGCCCCGGAGGCCGAGGAGAAGGCCGCCCGCGAGGCCGCCGAGGCCGAGGGCAAGCCGGCTCCGGCCCGCAAGCTGGAGGTCCAGGTCCTGGACTTCGAGGTCGGCGACTCGGTCACCGTCACCGACGGCCCCTTCGCGACCCTCCAGGCCACGATCAACGAGATCAACGCCGACTCGAAGAAGGTCAAGGGCCTCGTCGAGATCTTCGGTCGCGAGACCCCGGTCGAGCTCAGCTTCGACCAGATCCAGAAGAACTGATCCCACGGTTTTCCGTCCAGGTCAGAGCGGCTCTCGCTGGGGGTATCCCCGCTCGCGGGGGACGCTCTGACCTGCTCGGTTTTTAGCCGCGCTTCTATACCCGTTATCGTTGTGCGGTATGCCTCCATCCGGATGACCGGACGGCGGGCTGAACACTCTCACTAGGACCCGGAGAGAGCAATGCCTCCCAAGAAGAAGAAGGTCACGGGGCTTATCAAGCTCCAGATCAACGCCGGCGCGGCCAACCCGGCCCCGCCGGTCGGCCCCGCGCTCGGTCAGCACGGCGTCAACATCATGGAGTTCTGCAAGGCCTACAACGCCGCGACCGAGTCGCAGCGTGGCATGGTCGTGCCGGTGGAGATCACGGTCTACGAGGACCGTTCCTTCACCTTCATCACCAAGACTCCGCCGGCCGCGAAGCTGATCCTCAAGGCCGCTGGTGTGGACAAGGGATCCGGCGAGCCGCACAAGACCAAGGTCGCCAAGCTCACGGCCGCCCAGGTCCGCGAGATCGCCTCGGTCAAGCTGCCCGACCTGAACGCCAACGACCTGGACGCCGCGTCGAAGATCATCGCCGGCACCGCCCGTTCCATGGGCATCACGGTCGAGGGCTGATCACCCCCCTCGTGACCAGTGGGAGGGCCGAGCGCTGGCCCCCACCACGACTCCACACCTGCCACGCGGCCGAGCCGTGTGGCGCAACTCCACAGGAGAAGAAGTGAAGCGCAGCAAGGCTCTCCGCGGCGCGGACGCCAAGGTCGACCGCGAGCGGAACTACGCTCCCCTCGAGGCCGTCCGTCTCGCCAAGGACACCGCCACCACGAAGTTCGACGGCACCGTCGAGGTCGCCTTCCGCCTGGGTGTCGACCCGCGCAAGGCCGACCAGATGGTCCGTGGCACCGTGAACCTTCCGCACGGCACCGGCAAGACCGCCCGGGTCCTGGTCTTCGCGGCCGGTGACCGTGCCGAGGCCGCGATCGCCGCGGGCGCCGACATCGTCGGCTCCGACGAGCTCATCGACGAGATCTCCAAGGGCAACCGCCTGAACGAGTTCGACGCCGTGGTGGCCACCCCGGACCTCATGGGCAAGGTCGGCCGCCTCGGCCGCGTCCTCGGCCCGCGTGGTCTCATGCCGAACCCCAAGGTCGGCACCGTCACCCCCGATGTCGCCAAGGCCGTCAACGACATCAAGGGCGGCAAGATCGAGTTCCGCGTCGACAAGCACTCGAACCTGCACTTCATCATCGGCAAGGTCTCCTTCGACGAGACGAAGCTGGTCGAGAACTACGCCGCGGCCCTGGAGGAGATCCTCCGTCTGAAGCCGTCCGCCGCCAAGGGCCGCTACATCAAGAAGGCGACCCTGACGACGACGATGGGCCCCGGCATCCCGCTGGACTCCAACCGCACCCGCAACCTCCTCGTCGAGGAGGACCCGGCCGCGGTCTGAACCCCCCGGGTTCACTGAGTGGTCACCGGCCCCCGCCCCTCCTCGGAGGGGCGGGGGCCGGTTCTTTGTTACGTTCGGGGCCGCAGGCCCCCGGTCAAGGGGGAACGAGAAGTGGGGGGACGCATGAACGGGTCCGTACGGAAGCGCGCGACCGCCGTCCTGGCGGTCCTGGCCGTCGCGACGGGCGTCGCGGGGTGCGAGGACGGCGGCGGTACGAAGAAGGCGGCGGGCTCCGCGTCCGCGACGGCGGCGCCGGGCACGCAGAGCCACGAGGAGGCGGCGAAGGCCGTACGGGCCGCCTCCGAGAAGACCGCGGGGGCCGGAGGCGCCAGGGTCGAGATGCGCCTCTCGGTGAGCGGCGGCCGGGCGCCCGGCAGCAGCACGTTCACCGGCGTCCGGAGCTGGAAGCCCGCGACCGCGGACCTGAAGGTCACCGACTCGACCTACCTGGCCGACGTGCCCGGCGCCCCGGCCGAGACGCGCGTGCTCGCGGTCGGCGGGGTGACCTACGTGGACGTGGGCGCCGCGCAGACCGCGCAGACGGGCGGCAAGCGCTGGATGAAGGTCGATCCGGCGGAAGTGGGCGCGGAGGACGGCCTCGCGACCCAGCTGACCGCCGGCCTGAACGGCGTGAACCAGGACCCGGCCGGAGAGCTCGGCCTCCTCGCCGCCTCCCCGACGCTGAAGCACCTCGGCCCCGTCAAGGGCTCCGCCGTCGCGGCACAGGCGTACGAGGGGGAGCTCCCGGGAGGCAGGGAGATGGAGGTCTGGATCGGCGCGGACGGCCGGCCCGTGCGGACGAGCGTCCGGACCGAGGCCGACGGGGCGCTGACGAAGCTCACCACGACCTACACCGGCTACGGCGCCCGGACCGGCGTCCGGGCCCCGGCCGCCGGCGACACGTTCGGCTTCGCGGAGCTCCTGAAGAAGATCGGCGGAAGCCGCGGTCAGGGCTGATTTGCCCCTGGCCGACCCGGTCGCGTACTCTTCCACAGAAGCCAAAGACCGCTGGTCGTCGCTGTGCCGTCAAGGCGTGGTGGCCGAAGGATTCGCTGAGACGCGAACGACCCGCGCAGGTGATTGTGGAAGAGTTCCCGGATCCTCGTGATGCGGTGGAGCTGAGCCCCGAGCGCCTGCGCCGGGGCGTTTTGTTTTGTCAGCCCCTTCTGAGCGGTCCTCATCACCCGGAAGGAGGCCGACGCTCTATGGCAAGGCCCGACAAGGCTGCCGCGGTGGCCGAGCTTGAGGACCAGTTCCGCAGCTCGAACGCCGCCGTGCTGACCGAGTACCGGGGTCTCACCGTGTCGCAGCTCAAGACGCTGCGTCGTTCGCTCGGTGAGAACGCCCAGTACGCCGTGGTGAAGAACACGCTGACCAAGATTGCGGCCAACCAGGCCGGGATCACCGCGCTGGACGAGCACTTCGCTGGTCCGACCGCGGTCGCCTTCATCACCGGTGACCCGGTGGAGTCGGCGAAGAGCCTGCGTGACTTCGCCAAGGAGAACCCGAATCTCATCATCAAGGGCGGTGTCCTTGATGGCAAGGCGCTCTCCGCCGATGAGATCAAGAAGCTCGCGGACCTCGAGTCCCGCGAGGTTCTGCTCAGCAAGCTGGCCGGCGCGTTCAAGGGCAAGCAGTCCCAGGCTGCCTCGCTCTTCCAGGCGCTGCCGTCGAAGTTCGTCCGCACCGCGGAGGCGCTTCGCGTCAAGCTCGCCGAGCAGGGCGGTGCCGAGTAATTCGGCTCGCGCATTGATCCGCGCCGCCTAGCGCGCGGGTCGCAGCGGGCCGCTACGCCCGCCTCTACACACATCCGGCACCTGCCGAATTAGTTGGAAGGATCGCCCATCATGGCGAAGCTCTCTCAGGACGACCTCCTCGCCCAGTTCGAGGAGATGACCCTCATCGAGCTCTCCGAGTTCGTGAAGGCCTTCGAGGAGAAGTTCGACGTCACCGCCGCCGCGGCCGTCGCCGTCGCCGGTCCCGCCGCTGCCGGTGCCCCGGCCGAGGCCGAGGCCGAGCAGGACGAGTTCGACGTCATCCTCGAGGGTGCCGGCGACAAGAAGATCCAGGTCATCAAGGTCGTGCGCGAGCTCACCTCCCTGGGCCTCAAGGAGGCCAAGGACCTCGTCGACGGCACCCCGAAGCCGGTCCTCGAGAAGGTCGCGAAGGAGGCCGCTGACAAGGCCGCCGAGGCCCTCAAGGCCGCTGGCGCCTCCGTCACGGTCAAGTAAGACCGTTTCGAGTCGCTGAAGCAGACTCACGCTCCCGTGTAACGCGGGAGCACCGAAGGGCGATCATCCACATGGGTGGTCGCCTTTCGGCGTTCCCGGCGACGGGCGCGGCGGGGGTCCTGGGGGCCGCCGGAAGCGGAGTATGGTGATCTTCGCCGTGCGCCTCGCGGAGCGGGAGCCCTTGACGAACCGCACGCAGCGCGCAATTCTCAGGACGCGTCGTCACAACGATCCGTATCCGAGGCATGGATCGACGGCGGAACGGGCAGTATCGAGGTGCGCCACACGGCGCGAGGTGCAGCGGAGTTGAGTGCAACGAGGGTCGCGAAGATCTCGCCCTGGACATCAGTGAGCCAAGTGGCTACACTGACCCTTTGCGCTGCCTGTTAGCTGCCCCCTGCCCGTCACCAGGGGCATACCTTCGCATCCGCTTCACCGTCCGACCCCGTCTGACCTGGCCTTTCGGCCACATCAGGAAACGTCTGCCGTGAAGCACTGCTGGGGACCGGTACGCGCGTAGTGAGTCCGAGCCCTCGGAAGGACCCCCTCTTGGCCGCCTCGCGCAACGCCTCGACCAATACGAACAACGGCGCAAGCACCGCCCCGCTGCGCATCTCCTTTGCAAAGATCAAGGAGCCCCTCGAGGTTCCGAACCTCCTCGCGCTGCAGACCGAGAGTTTTGACTGGCTGCTCGGCAACGCCGCCTGGAAGGCTCGCGTCGAGGCTGCCCTTGAGTCGGGACAGGACGTCCCCACGAAGTCCGGCCTGGAGGAGATCTTCGAGGAGATCTCCCCGATCGAGGACTTCTCCGGGTCGATGTCGCTGACCTTCCGCGACCACCGCTTCGAGCCGCCGAAGAACTCGATCGACGAGTGCAAGGACCGTGACTTCACGTACGGCGCCCCGCTCTTCGTCACCGCCGAGTTCACCAACAACGAGACCGGCGAGATCAAGTCCCAGACGGTCTTCATGGGCGACTTCCCGCTCATGACCAACAAGGGCACCTTCGTCATCAACGGCACCGAGCGTGTCGTGGTGTCGCAGCTGGTCCGCTCGCCCGGCGTCTACTTCGACTCCTCGATCGACAAGACGTCCGACAAGGACATCTTCTCCGCCAAGATCATCCCCTCCCGGGGTGCCTGGCTGGAGATGGAGATCGACAAGCGCGACCTGGTCGGTGTCCGCATCGACCGCAAGCGCAAGCAGTCCGTCACCGTCCTCCTGAAGGCCCTCGGCTGGACCACCGAGCAGATCCTCCAGGAGTTCGGCGAGTACGAGTCCATGCGCGCCACCCTGGAGAAGGACCACACCCAGGGCCAGGACGACGCGCTGCTCGACATCTACCGCAAGCTGCGCCCGGGCGAGCCGCCGACCCGCGAGGCCGCCCAGACGCTGCTCGAGAACCTCTACTTCAACCCGAAGCGCTACGACCTCGCGAAGGTCGGCCGCTACAAGGTGAACAAGAAGCTCGGCGCGGACGAGCCGCTGGACGCCGGCGTCCTCACCACGGACGACATCATCGCCACGATCAAGTACCTCGTGAAGCTCCACGCGGGCGAGACCGAGACGATCGGTGAGAACGGCAACGAGATCGTCGTCGAGACCGACGACATCGACCACTTCGGCAACCGCCGTCTGCGCAACGTCGGCGAGCTCATCCAGAACCAGGTCCGCACGGGTCTGGCCCGGATGGAGCGCGTCGTCCGCGAGCGCATGACCACGCAGGACGTCGAGGCGATCACGCCGCAGACCCTGATCAACATCCGGCCGGTCGTCGCCTCCATCAAGGAGTTCTTCGGCACCAGCCAGCTGTCGCAGTTCATGGACCAGAACAACCCGCTGTCGGGTCTGACGCACAAGCGTCGTCTCTCGGCGCTGGGTCCCGGTGGTCTGTCCCGCGAGCGGGCCGGCTTCGAGGTCCGAGACGTGCACCCGTCCCACTACGGACGCATGTGCCCGATCGAGACCCCCGAAGGCCCGAACATCGGTCTGATCGGTTCGCTCGCCTCGTACGGCCGCGTCAACGCGTTCGGCTTCATCGAGACGCCGTACCGCAAGGTCGTCGACGGCCAGGTCACCGACGAGGTCGACTACGTCACCGCCGACGAGGAGGACCGCTTCGTCATCGCGCAGGCCAACGCCGCGCTCGACGACGATCTGCGCTTCTCCGAGAACCGCGTCCTGGTCCGCAAGCGCGGCGGCGAGGTCGACTACGTCGAGCCGTCGGACGTGGACTACATGGACGTCTCGCCGCGCCAGATGGTGTCGGTCGCGACCGCCATGATCCCCTTCCTGGAGCACGACGACGCCAACCGCGCCCTCATGGGCGCGAACATGATGCGTCAGGCGGTGCCCCTCATCAAGTCGGAGGCCCCGCTCGTCGGCACCGGCATGGAGTACCGCTGCGCCACCGACGCCGGCGACGTGCTCAAGGCCGAGAAGGACGGTGTCGTCCAGGAGCTGTCGGCCGACTACATCACGGTCGCCAACGACGACGGCACGTACATCACGTACCGCCTGCACAAGTTCTCCCGGTCCAACCAGGGCACCTCGGTGAACCAGAAGGTCGTCGTGGACGAGGGCGACCGCGTCGTCGAGGGCCAGGTCCTCGCCGACGGCCCCGCCACCGAAGACGGCGAGATGGCGCTCGGCAAGAACCTGCTCGTGGCGTTCATGCCGTGGGAGGGCCACAACTACGAGGACGCGATCATCCTGTCGCAGCGCCTCGTGCAGGACGACGTCCTCTCCTCGATCCACATCGAGGAGCACGAGGTCGACGCCCGTGACACCAAGCTGGGCCCCGAGGAGATCACCCGGGACATCCCGAACGTCTCCGAGGAGGTCCTCGCCGACCTCGACGAGCGCGGCATCATCCGCATCGGTGCCGAGGTCGTCGCCGGCGACATCCTGGTCGGCAAGGTCACGCCCAAGGGCGAGACCGAGCTGACCCCGGAGGAGCGCCTGCTCCGCGCGATCTTCGGCGAGAAGGCCCGCGAGGTCCGTGACACCTCCCTGAAGGTGCCGCACGGCGAGATCGGCAAGATCATCGGCGTGCGCGTCTTCGACCGCGAGGAGGGCGACGAGCTTCCCCCGGGCGTGAACCAGCTGGTCCGCGTCTACGTCGCCCAGAAGCGCAAGATCACCGACGGTGACAAGCTCGCCGGCCGTCACGGCAACAAGGGCGTCATCTCGAAGATCCTGCCGATCGAGGACATGCCGTTCCTGGAGGACGGCACCCCGGTCGACATCATCCTCAACCCGCTGGGCGTCCCGTCCCGAATGAACCCGGGACAGGTCCTGGAGATCCACCTCGGCTGGCTCGCCAGCCGCGGCTGGGACGTCTCCGGGCTCGCGGACGAGTGGGCGCAGCGCCTCCAGGCGATCGGCGCCGACAAGGTCGCCCCCGGCACCAACGTCGCCACCCCCGTCTTCGACGGCGCGCGCGAGGACGAGCTGGCCGGCCTGCTCCAGCACACCATCCCGAACCGCGACGGCGAGCGCATGGTGCTCCCGACCGGCAAGGCGAGGCTGTTCGACGGCCGCTCCGGCGAGCCGTTCCCGGACCCGATCTCCGTCGGGTACATGTACATCCTCAAGCTCCACCACCTGGTCGACGACAAGCTCCACGCGCGTTCGACCGGCCCGTACTCGATGATCACCCAGCAGCCGCTGGGTGGTAAGGCCCAGTTCGGTGGCCAGCGCTTCGGTGAGATGGAGGTGTGGGCGCTGGAGGCTTATGGCGCCGCGTACGCCCTCCAGGAGCTGCTGACGATCAAGTCCGACGACGTGACCGGCCGCGTGAAGGTCTACGAGGCCATCGTCAAGGGCGAGAACATCCCTGAGCCCGGCATCCCCGAGTCCTTCAAGGTGCTCATCAAGGAGATGCAGTCCCTGTGCCTCAACGTGGAGGTGCTGTCCTCGGACGGCATGTCCATCGAGATGCGCGACACCGACGAGGACGTCTTCCGCGCAGCGGAGGAGCTCGGCATCGACCTGTCCCGGCGCGAGCCGAGCAGCGTCGAAGAGGTCTGACGGGAGTTTCGGCGGGCCTTGAGCGATCAAGGCCCGCCGGCCCCAGGACCCCCGTATCAGACCCCAAGCCTTACAACCCTGAGAGGGATTGACGCATAGTGCTCGACGTCAACTTCTTCGACGAGCTCCGGATCGGTCTGGCCACCGCTGACGACATCCGTCAGTGGAGCCACGGCGAGGTCAAGAAGCCGGAGACCATCAACTACCGCACGCTCAAGCCCGAGAAGGACGGACTCTTCTGCGAGAAGATCTTCGGTCCGACCCGGGACTGGGAGTGCTACTGCGGCAAGTACAAGCGCGTCCGCTTCAAGGGCATCATCTGTGAGCGGTGTGGCGTCGAGGTCACCCGCGCCAAGGTGCGCCGCGAGCGGATGGGCCACATCGAGCTGGCCGCTCCCGTCACCCACATCTGGTACTTCAAGGGCGTCCCGTCGCGCCTCGGGTACCTGCTCGACCTCGCCCCGAAGGACCTGGAGAAGGTCATCTACTTCGCGGCGTACATGATCACGTACGTCGACGACGAGCGCCGTACGCGTGACCTGCCCTCCCTGGAGGCGCACGTCTCCGTCGAGCGTCAGCAGATCGAGAACCGTCGCGACTCCGACCTGGAGGCCCGCGCCAAGAAGCTCGAGAACGACCTCGCCGAGCTGGAGGCCGAGGGCGCCAAGGCCGACGTGCGCCGCAAGGTGCGCGAGGGTGCCGAGCGCGAGATGAAGCAGCTGCGCGACCGCGCGCAGCGCGAGATCGACCGCCTGGACGAGGTCTGGTCCCGCTTCAAGAACCTCAAGGTCCAGGACCTGGAGGGCGACGAGCTCCTCTACCGCGAGCTGCGTGACCGCTTCGGCACGTACTTCGACGGCTCGATGGGCGCCGCGGCGCTGCAGAAGCGCCTGGAGTCCTTCGACCTGGAGGAGGAGGCCGAGCGCCTCCGCGAGATCATCCGCACCGGCAAGGGCCAGAAGAAGACCCGCGCGCTCAAGCGCCTCAAGGTCGTCTCCGCGTTCCTGCAGACCGCGAACAGCCCCAAGGGCATGGTTCTCGACTGCGTGCCGGTCATCCCGCCGGACCTGCGTCCGATGGTGCAGCTGGACGGTGGCCGCTTCGCGACCTCCGACCTGAACGACCTGTACCGCCGCGTGATCAACCGCAACAACCGCCTGAAGCGGCTTCTCGACCTCGGCGCGCCCGAGATCATCGTGAACAACGAGAAGCGCATGCTCCAGGAGGCCGTGGACGCCCTCTTCGACAACGGTCGTCGCGGTCGCCCGGTCACCGGTCCCGGCAACCGCCCGCTGAAGTCCCTCAGCGACATGCTGAAGGGCAAGCAGGGCCGTTTCCGCCAGAACCTGCTCGGCAAGCGAGTCGACTACTCGGCGCGTTCCGTCATCGTCGTCGGCCCGCAGCTCAAGCTGCACCAGTGCGGTCTGCCGAAGGCCATGGCGCTCGAGCTCTTCAAGCCGTTCGTGATGAAGCGCCTGGTGGACCTGAACCACGCGCAGAACATCAAGTCGGCCAAGCGGATGGTCGAGCGCGGCCGCACGGTCGTGTACGACGTCCTCGAAGAGGTCATCGCGGAGCACCCGGTCCTCCTGAACCGTGCGCCCACGCTGCACCGCCTCGGCATCCAGGCGTTCGAGCCGCAGCTGGTCGAGGGCAAGGCCATCCAGATCCACCCGCTCGTCTGCACCGCGTTCAACGCGGACTTCGACGGTGACCAGATGGCCGTCCACCTGCCGCTCTCCGCGGAGGCGCAGGCCGAGGCCCGCATCCTGATGCTGTCCTCGAACAACATCCTCAAGCCGGCCGACGGCCGCCCGGTCACGATGCCGACCCAGGACATGGTCCTCGGTCTGTTCTTCCTGACCACCGACGGCGAGCTGCGCGACACCAAGGGCGAGGGCCGCGCGTTCGGCTCCACGGCCGAGGCGATCATGGCGTTCGACGCCGGCGAGCTGGCGCTGCAGTCGCCGGTGGACATCCGCTTCCCGGTGGGCACCATCCCGCCGCGCGGCTGGACCCCGCCGGCCCGCGAGGAGGGCGAGCCCGAGTGGCAGCAGGGGGACTCGTTCCGCCTGCGCACCACCCTGGGCCGCGCGCTCTTCAACGAGCTGCTGCCCGAGGACTACCCGTTCGTCGACTACTCGGTGGGCAAGAAGCAGCTCTCCGAGATCGTCAACGACCTGGCGGAGCGCTACCCCAAGGTCATCGTGGCGGCGACGCTCGACAACCTGAAGGCGGCGGGCTTCTACTGGGCGACCCGTTCCGGTGTCACCGTGGCCATCTCCGACGTCGTCGTCCCCGAGGCGAAGAAGGAGATCGTCCGCGACTACGAGGCGCGCGACGAGAAGGTCCAGCGTCAGTACGAGCGCGGTCTGATCACCAAGGACGAGCGCACGCAGGAGCTCATCGCGATCTGGACGGAGGCCACCAACAAGGTCGCCGACGCGATGAACGCGAACTTCCCCAAGACGAACCCCATCTTCATGATGGTTGACTCGGGTGCCCGAGGAAACATGATGCAGATGCGGCAGATCGCCGGTATGCGTGGTCTGGTGTCGAACGCGAAGAACGAGACCATCCCGCGTCCGATCAAGGCGTCCTTCCGTGAGGGCCTCTCCGTCCTCGAGTACTTCATCTCGACGCACGGTGCCCGTAAGGGTCTCGCCGACACCGCCCTGCGTACCGCCGACTCGGGTTACCTGACCCGTCGTCTGGTGGACGTCTCGCAGGACGTGATCATCCGCGAGGAGGACTGCGGCACCGAGCGCGGTCTGAAGCTGCGGATCGCGGCGAAGGACGAGACGGGTGTCCTGCGCAAGACCGAGGACGTCGAGACCTCCGTGTACGCGCGGATGCTCGCCGAGGACGTCGTCGTGGACGGCAAGGTCATCGCGCCGGCCAACGTCGACCTGGGCGACGTGCTCATCGACGCCCTGGTCAACGCGGGCGTCGAGGAGGTCAAGACCCGTTCGGTCCTGACCTGTGAGTCCGCGGTCGGTACGTGTGCGTTCTGCTACGGCCGTTCGCTCGCCACCGGCAAGCTGGTCGACATCGGTGAGGCGGTCGGCATCATCGCCGCCCAGTCCATCGGTGAGCCCGGCACCCAGCTGACGATGCGTACCTTCCACACCGGTGGTGTGGCCGGTGACGACATCACCCAGGGTCTGCCCCGTGTCGTCGAGCTCTTCGAGGCCCGGCAGCCGAAGGGTGTCGCCCCGATCTCGGAGGCGGCCGGCCGCGTCCGCATCGAGGAGACCGAGAAGACCAAGAAGATCGTCGTCACCCCGGACGACGGCACCGACGAGACGGCGTTCCCGATCTCGAAGCGTGCCCGTCTGCTCGTGGGCGAGGGCGACCACGTCGAGGTGGGCCAGAAGCTCACCGTGGGTGCCACCAACCCGCACGACGTGCTCCGGATCCTCGGTCAGCGCGCGGTCCAGGTCCACCTGGTCGGCGAGGTCCAGAAGGTCTACAACTCGCAGGGCGTGTCGATCCACGACAAGCACATCGAGATCATCATCCGGCAGATGCTGCGCCGCGTGACGATCATCGAGTCCGGCGACGCGGAGCTCCTTCCGGGCGAGCTGGTCGAGCGGTCGAAGTTCGAGACCGAGAACCGTCGTGTGGTCACCGAGGGCGGTCACCCCGCCTCCGGCCGTCCGCAGCTGATGGGTATCACCAAGGCCTCGCTCGCGACGGAGTCCTGGCTGTCGGCCGCCTCCTTCCAGGAGACGACCCGAGTCCTGACGGACGCGGCGATCAACGCCAAGTCCGACAGCCTCATCGGCCTCAAGGAGAACGTCATCATCGGTAAGCTCATCCCGGCCGGTACGGGTCTGTCCCGCTACCGCAACATCCGGGTCGAGCCGACCGAGGAGGCCAAGGCCGCGATGTACTCGGCCGTCGGCTACGACGACATCGACTACTCGCCGTTCGGTTCGGGCTCCGGCCAGGCCGTTCCGCTGGAGGACTACGACTACGGTCCGTACAACCAGTAAGCGAGTCGCCTGAACCGCAGGGCGGTCACCCCGTGTACGACGGGGTGGCCGCCCTGCGGCGTGTTCAGCGGCCGAGGGCCTGCCAGGTGGTGAGCATCAGGCCGGCGCTCGCCACCAGGACGGTGACGCTGGCCACCGGCCAGCGCGAGCGTTCCAGGGAGTCGAGCCGGAGCTCGTGGTCGGCGAGCTGCTTGTCCGTCTGGTCGTGGCGCTGGACCAGCAGGGCCAGCGACCCGTCGACGCGGGCGAAGCCGGCCTCCAGCGTGCCGCGCAGCCGCTCCAGTTCCAGGGCGACCGCCACCGGGTCGCCCGAGTGGGACGTGTCAGAGTCGGTCATCGGCGGCCCCCGGGAGGACGGCGGCGTCCGGTTCCCCGCTCCGCAGCCAGGACGGCAGCAGCCGCTGCACCCCCGGCAGGGCCATCACGCGGGTCAGCGCGCCCGCGACGGCGAGCGCCCCGGCGGCCCAGGGAAGGGTGGCCGGGATGCCGGAGGCGTCGACGACGGCGGGCAGGACGACGGCGAGGGCCACGGCGGTCTGGACGATCGTGCGGGCCGTGCGCTTGGCGGCATCGGACATCTGCGGGCTCCTCACCGGGTGTACGGGACCTTCAGGGCGTTCCAGGAGGCGCGGCCGGGCACGCCGTCGGCGTCGGCGCCGCGGAACCCGAGCTTGCGCTGCCACTTCGCGTAGCTGCGCCGGTCGGCCTCCGTCCAGCGGGGGCCGGGGCCCACGCCGTACGCGGAGCAGCCCTCGGCGACGAGCCGGCGGCCCATCGCGGTGATCACCGGGGAGCTGGTGGAGCCGGTGAAGAACTCGCTTCCGGGAAACGGCTGGAGGCGCGGGGCGCCCGAGGGGGCGCCGCCGGACGGCCCGGCCGGGCTCGTGGCGGGCGCCTTCGACGGGGCGGCGGCGAGCCGGGCGGCGATCCGGCCGCGCAGGTCCGGCATGGTGAAGCCGCGCGGATCGCTCTTGTGGTCCGACCACTCCAGGTGCCCGATGACGGACTTGGCGCCCCAGGCGTGGGCGCGGCAGATCGCGGCGGAGGCGCGCTCGATGGCGTCGAGCTGGGCGGCCGGCCAGGGGTCGGCGCCGTCCCCGAGGTTGACGCACTCGAAGCCGTAGAAGCGGGCGTTGCCGTCGACGGCGCCCGCGCTGCCCTGGTGCTCGTCGGTGGCGGGCGGGCGGTCCCCGTAGTTCTCGGCGATGACCGCCTTCAGGACGTCGGGGTCGCCGCCGCCCGCGTGGTTGGCGCGGCCGTTGCCGACCAGGTGGACGACGCCCTCCTTGTCGATGACGCCGTGGCACAGGGGGCCGGGCAGTTCGGCGTAGCCGTTGTAGCAGAGCTCGACGGAGGCCGCGCTGCCACTGGAGACGGTGTGGTGGATCATCACGCCGTTGACCGGGCCCCAGGCACCGACGTGATTGCGGTTGTGGGTGCGCCATTCGCGGTGCTCGACGACGGTGACGCCTTCGGCGCGCAGCGCGGCGAGCAGCTGGTCGGCGGTGAGGGGAGTGGCCATACGAGGGCTCCTTTCGGAGAGGAGAACGCCCCGTGCCGTTCGGACGGCACGGGGCGGGTGGTGCGGAGGGGGCCCGGTCAGGACAGGGCGGCCCAGATCGCGTTGGAGTCGGCGAGCACGGTGGAGGGGGTGAACGACGCGGGCAGGGAGGTCTGACCGGTGGTGGGCAGCCGGCCGTGGCGGACGAACGACCCCGGCATGCGGGCGCTGCCGCCCGGGGTCTCGCCCATGGAGGCGCCGCGCATGAAGGCCGGGCCGCTGTTGGACGGGCTCGGGCCGTTGATCAGCAGCGCCACCCAGTAGTTGCCGGGGGCGGCGTTGTACTGGGCGGTCAGCGGCAGGACGAACGTCTTGCCCTCGGTCGCGGTGATCGTCGTGTTCAGCGTGGCCGTCTGGCCGACCTTCGCGCCGGCGGCGGTGTAGAGGCCGGCGAGGGAGGCGGCGCCGAGCGTGCCGCCCACGTACCCGGGCACGTAGAAGACGACGTTCTTCACGGTGGTGGCCGCGTGCAGCGGGATGCCGATCAGGTACACCCAGCCGTTGATGCAGTACTGCACGGAGTTGGCCGAGGAGGCCGCCGGGTCGAACGCCCAGCCGGCGAAGCCCATCGACGCGGGCGACCAGGTGCCGGCCGCCGAGACCGCGTCGACGTAGCCGCGCCGGACCAGGTGGTGGGCGGTGGTGGGGTTGACCGCGGTCGACGGGGGAGCGGCGAAGGTCTTGGCGCCGTTCACCGTCTGGTCGCCGGTCAGGAGCACCGCGTCCCCGGCGGCGACCGCCGCGACGTCGGACGCCTTCAGCTGGACCGCGCCCGCCTGGCCGTTGACCGACTTCACCGGGGCGGCGTTGATGCCCAGGTAGCGGATGTCCCCCGTCGCCTGGGTCAGCGCGCCGAGTTCGGCGGCGGTGAGGGTGACCGCGCCGGTCTGCCCGTTCACGGAGGAGACCGCGCCCCCGGTGGCCGGCAGCTGGGCGAGGGGGACCTTGCCGTCGGGGCCGAGCGCCGCCACGCCGCCCGCCGTGCCCACCGTGGAGACGGCGACGGCCGACAGGTCGGCGGCGGTCAGGGTGATGTCGGGGGTGGTGCGGCCGTTGACCGAGCGGACCGGGCCCGCCGGACCCACCGGCCCCATCTGCCCGGCGGGTCCGGGCGGGCCGGGCACGGCCACGTAGTGCGGGGTGTTCGGGTCGGCGGGGGCCGTGTCGGCGAGGTCGACCGCGGGACGGGAGGCCGGGAGGGCGATCTGGTACGCACGGAGCCGGCCGAGGCCGCCGAGCTTCTCGGTCACCTGGTAGGTCCAGTCGACCGGGTTCCAGCCGGGGGCGTCGGTGGCGGGCAGGACGACGTTGATCCGCCCCTCGCCGTCCAGCCGGGCGACGGTCGGACCGCCGACGAACACGTCGGCGTCGGTGTGGGTCAGCAGGGACGGCGGGCGGAACTCGACGGAACCGCTCATGGGGCTGCCGTCCGGGGTCAGGTAGCGGGCGGTGACGCGGACGGTCGGGATGGACGCGGGGAGCACGGGGCGTTCTCCTTCGGTTGGGCGGGTACGGGGCCGGCGGCGGGCCGGTGGCGGGGGAGCGCGGGCGCCGGACGGGGCGGCGCGGTGCCGGCCGGCGGCCGCCGCCCGCCCGGAGGAGGGCGACGGCCGCCGGCACGGGTGCCGTGCGTCAGGACTGCACGCCGTACAGCGCGAGCGGGCTGCAGCGGACCGTGTCGCCCGCCGCGGCGACCTTCGCCTGGATCTCGAAGGTGACCGTCGCGCTGAACGCGGCCGACAGCGGCTCGGTGAACTCCAGGCCCGCGTCCGGCGTGCCGACGGGGCCCACCGGGACGCCGTCCACGAGGAGGCGGACCTCCGCGCCGGCCGCGCCCCGGACCGCGATCCGCGCGTACAGGCGCGGGTGCTGCACGATGCCCGGACCGCTGTAGAGCGTGGTCCACTCGACGCTTCCGGTGGACTCCCAGCGGGCCGTGTCGACCGGCCGGGGCAGCGCGTACGGGATGTACGGGCGGGCGAGCCCGCGCTGCGCGGCGTCGTCGGCGACGACGACGTTGCCCCACCGGTCGAAGATCTGCACCGGCTGGGTGCTCAGCTGGTCCGGCGCGGGGGTCCGCACCGTCAGCGCCAGGGAGCCGTCGTCGCGGCGGACCATCAGACCCTGCTGGGGTTTGTCCGGGCCGCGGTCCGGCTGGACCCTGCCCATGTGGATCAGGTCCTCGCCCTCGGCGGAACGGACCCGCAGCCGGCCGCCGTCGCCGATGACGACCTCGCCGTTGTTGATCTGGTTCAGCGCCGGAGTGGTGTTGGCGCTGCCCATCAGCTCCCGGATCTGCCGTTCCAGGTCGCGGATGCGGTCCAGCAGGTCGGTGGGAATGATCGCCAAGGGTTACACCCCTTCCAGATAGAGCGTGGCCGTCTCCGGCTTGGTGCGCTGGGGCGGGTTCACGGCCAGGCCGACGACCCGGTAGTGGGCGTCGAGCCCGTCCGGGTGCCACAGGTCACGGACGCGCAGCCGGATCAGGGAACCCAGCAGGGCGGGGGTGATCCGGCCGTCCAGGACGACCGTCAGCTCGGGGATCTGCTCGGGCCGGCGCTGCCGGGCGAGCTCGGCCCGGGCCAGCGACCGCAGCACCTCCGGGTCCTTCACCCCGCTGTGGTCGGAGGTGCGCTCCAGGCGCGGCCAGCCGGCCACGAGGTCGCCGGGCTCGGACTCCTTCACCGTCAGCGGCTCGGATTCCTGGGCCTGGTCGGTGTTGTCCGAGTCGCCACGGGCGACCCAGACGTTCGCCTGCACGGTCGAGTCCGTGGGCAGGCTGTACGACAGGACGGGACCCGGATGGTCCAGGACGATGTCCGAACGGCCGCCGCGGATGACCGGGTACCCCAGCTGGAGCCGCTTGACGCGGCGGCCCTGGCCGTCGCGGTAGCAGTGGACGCGCCATTCGAAGCCGTCGGCGAGCTGGGCCAGCTTGTCGAGCAGTTCGCGGACGCGGGCCAGGGCCGAGTAGCCGTACGCGAAGTCCCGGTGGACACCGGACATCTCCGCGCCGAGGCTGATCCCGATGTCGCCGCCGGCCTGCGCCTGGGCGTGTTCGACCAGGGCCCGCGCGATGTCGAACTGGTCGGTCGCGGTGCCCGCGATGCTGTCGGAGAGGATGCGGTGGTCCAGGTAGGAGTCGAAGGTGCCCGCCTGGAACTGCACCGTCATCCGGCCCTGCTCGTCGGAGGCGGGGGTGCAGGTCCACAGCACCCCGCCCCACCAGATGTCCCCGTCCCGCTCCAGCCACACCGCGGTGCGGCCGGGCCGGAGGGCCTCCTTGGCCCGTGCCGCCAGGCCCGGTCCGGGCAGGGGCACGGTCGCGGACAGCGACCCCGACTTGCCGATGAAGTCGTCGAACTTGGCCTCGGTGAGCGGCAGGATGTCGAGGACCTGGTCCGTGCGCAGGTCGCAGAAGAGCGCCCGGTAGACGGGCGTGATCACGTCCTTGCCCATCGGCCGGCTCACAGCACCGGGTCGACGCGGATGAACCGGTTGTCGATCCAGGCGTTGTTGCTGGTCGCCGACGAGACGTACGCGGCGACCGCGTCGTACACGGTGTGCGGCTTGAGGCCGGTCACCCGGAAGGTGTGCGAGACCGACAGGACCGCCCTGCCCGTCAGCTGCGCGGCGCGCGCGTCGTCGGCGGGCACGACGACGGCACCGGCGAGGCGGATGTTCGCCGACATCTGGGACCAGCCGGCGTCGACCGGGTTGTTGCCCCGGTAGCCGACGGTCACCAGCACCGCGCCCGAGACGGGCGTGGTGAACGAGGCGGAGATGCCCGGGACGCCGGTGTCGGTGATGGTCTCGACCCAGGTCACGGACTTGCAGTAGCCGCCGTCGTTGTTGTGGTTCCAGCCGTTCGCCGGCGCGATCGGGCGCCAGACCGTGCCGTCCCAGCGCTGGAGCCTGCCGCCCTCGTCGCGGTACTGGCCCACGTACTCGCCGGCCGCCAGCGCGCCCTGCGGGGCGATGCCGCCGATGTGCTTGGGGTAGGAGATCCAGCGGTTGCCGTCCCAGCGCTGGAGCTGGGTGGCGTTGTCCCGGTACTGGCCGGAGTAGCCGCCCTTCATGTCCCGGTTCCACGACTCCGCCAGGATGCCGCCGACGGCGACGGTGGTGTGCCGCAGGTCGTAGACGGCCTTGGACCAGTCCAGGCCGCCCGTGCCGACGGACGCGCCCGCCGGGACGACGACCTTGGCCAGCGGCAGCGCGCCCTCCGGCACCGACTGCGGGTCCGGCTGGCCGGGCGTGCCCTTGAGGATCTCCAGGACGGCCTCGGTGCGGTTGTTGATCGTGTCGAACTGGGCGTCGTACACCCGCAGCAGGACCAGGTCGACCCGGTCGTTGTTGGCGTCGCCGTCCTCGAAGGTGATCTGGGTGTAGTCGGTGAGCACGACCGGGTAGGCGCCGGCGGCGGCGGAGCCCTGGACGACGGCCCGGCCCGGAGCGACGTTCGCCGTCATGCCGGCGGTGTCCCCGTAGACGTACAGCGCGTCCATGATGTACGTGCCGTCCTTCGACCCCGGCAGGATGCCGGTGGCGCTGGTCAGCGCGCCGGTGGGGGCCATGGTGCCGATGGGGGCGAGCCGGGTGTCGGCGCGGGACTGGCCGGACTCGGTCTCGGTGCGGTTGATCAGCCATGCGCTGCGCACGGGCATGAGGTCCTCCTGGGAGATGCGTGGTGGGAAGTCGGGGGAGGGGAGCAGGCGCCGGGACCGGTCACCAGTGGGAGTCGCGCCAGCGCACGGTCACCGAGGCCCTCGGGTCGGGGGTGGCGTCGTCGGAGCGGAAGGCGAGCGCGGTCCGGCCGGGCTCCAGCCGGAACAGCTGCTCCGGGGCGGACGCGGGCGTCGCCGTGTAGAGCCGGGACGCGGTGCCGTTGAGCAGCACGGTCCCCGCCTCGGTGTCGACGGTGAGGACGTCGCCCGCGCCGAGGACGATGTCGTACTGGAGCTGGCGTCCGTCGCCGAGCCGGGTCAGCGACGGGCGGCGGACGGGGCCCCGGAACTCGATCACGGGGTGGGCGGCGGCACCGCCCTCGTTGACCGCGCTGAAGCTGCCGGACTCGGCGTCGCCGCCCCAGCTCAGCGGCCAGGTGAGTCCGCCGCCGGTCTCGTCCTGCCAGACGAGCCCGGGTTCGCTGACCGGCAGGGTCGCCCGGCCCTCGCGCAGGGCGGGGCTCAGGCGCCGCGGGTCGGTCGCCGTCCACTGCAGGCTCGCCTTGCCCAGGCCCTGGCGGACGAAGGCGCGGTCCTGGGGGACGACGCGGCGGCTGACCCGGGCCCGTACGGCGAGGGTCTCGCCGTGCAGCCGCACGGCCAGCCAGCGCTCGCCGCCCTCGGGGCCGGTCGCGGCGCGGAAGGCGAGGCCGGTGTCCAGCGCCCGTGCCGCGGTGGGCGGCACCAGCCAGACGGTGGCGGTGACGAGCCGCGGCTGCGCCCAGACGGCGCCGGGCCAGGCGCCGTGCTGGTCGGGGCGGGGCACGTCGCCGGTGTCGAGGGTGGGCAGGTCGTCCCAGCCGGTGATGCCGGTGCGGTCGATCTGGTACGGCGTGCCCGGACCCATCAGCAGGCCGGCCCACTGGATCTGCCCGTCGCGGGTGATCAGTGAGCCGGGTGCGGTCTCGTCGGTGTACGCGGTGGTGGTCTCGGCCATGACGGGCCGTCACCTCACTTTCGTCAGGCCGCGTCCAGGCCGGGCGCGGGCCGCGGTCCGGTGCGGGGGCGGGGGTCCGCGGTGGTGTGGCGTGGTCCGGTGCGGGGGCGGGGGTGTGCGGTGGTGTTCCGGGCCGGACCGGTCCGGGCTCAGGCCGCGGTCCGGTGCAGGAACAGCAGGTCCTCGGCGACCGCGAGGGGGCTGCGCCCCTCCGGCTCGTGGTAGGCGCGCAGGCGGGCGCGGTCCGAGGGGTCGGGGGTGCCGCCGGTGCGCCGTCCCGCTTCGGCGGGCCGGAGCCGGTCGAGGGAGGACAGGGGCCGTACGGCGGAGGCGCCGTCCCGCGAGGGATCGACGACACCGCCCTCGGCGAGCTGCGGGATCTTGTCGAGCTTGACGCCGAACTTCTTGCCCAGGAACTCGCCGCTGAGGCTGTTGAGTCCGTCGATGACCCAGTTGGCGAAGGCGATCAGGCCCTTGACGGGGCCGGTGATGACCCCGGCGAGCATCTGCAGGCCGGTGGAGACGAAGTCGCCCATGCCGCCGAGGGTCCCGGCGGTGGCGTCCTTCACCCGGGTGAACATGCCGGGGATCTTGCCGGTGATCCAGTCCAGGACGGGCTGGATGACGGTCCTGAACGCGTTCCAGGGCCGCCGGACGAGGGCGCTGAGCGCCTCGGTGGCCCGGGTGATCGATCCCTTGGCCTTGCCGAAGTCCCCGGAGACGGCGGCGCCCACGACCTCGACGACGGTCGTCATGACGACGCCCATGGCCTTGAAGTAGGTGCCGATGATCGTGCCGTAGAAGGTGACGACGGGGCCGAGGAACTTCAGGATCTGCTGGAAGACCTTCAGGACGTGGTCGAAGACCTGTTTCATGATCTTCTGGCCGGTCTCGGTGTTCATGGCGTACTCGACGAGGGCGGCCACGACCGGCACGATGATCCCGGCCAGGAAGCCGAGCGGGTTGGCCCGCATGGCGACGTTGGCGGCGGTCATGGCGGCCGCGGCGGCACCGAGGCCGATGCCGAGCACGGTCATGACCTGGGACACGGGGCCGATGAACTGGCCGAGGAGACCGGCGATGCTGTCGAATCCGGCGGCACCCGCCACGAGCGTGACGAGCCCTCCCACCACGCCCCTGGTCTTCGAGCCGCCGTTCCTGATGCCGTTCGCGGCGGTGCCGGCCGTGCGGCCGGTCCTGGTGAGGGACGTGCCCGCGCCGTCGGCACGGCCGCGGATCTGCCGCAGCTGGGCGGTGGCGGAGGAGGCGTCGGAACGGACGCCGTCGAGCGCGCCGGTGATCCGGGCCGGGACGCCGCGCAGGGCGCGTGCCGCCCGGACGGCCGGTGTGACCTGGGCGCGGAACGACGTGAGCGCGCGGGTGAGGTTCCGCAGCTCGGTCCGGAGGACGTCCGCGGAGAGGGCGTTCGCGGGAAGGGCGGGCGCGGCACTCATCCGCGCGCCTTCGACAGGAACAGCAGCGCGGAGGCGGTCTCCCGCAGGTCGCTGGAGGACGCCTCGTAGTAGTTCTCGATCTGGAAGCCGTGCGCGGCGCCCGCGCCGGAGTTGACCGACCGGGCCCTGGCCGCCCGGGCGGTGTGGCGCAGCAGCCGGTCGAGCTTGGACAGCGGCAGGACGGCCTCGGCCTCGCCGGCCTCGGCGACGATGGCGTGGACGCCGCCGCGACGCGGCTGGACGACGCCGCCCTGGGCGAGCTGCGGGATCTTCGGGATGCTGACGCCGAAGGTCTTGCCGCCGACGAAGGGGACCCAGCCCGGGATCGAGACCTTGATGCCGTTGAGCTTGCCGATCGCGCCGTTGATCAGGCCGATGACGGCGTTGATGGGGCCCTTCACGGCGCCCTTGATCTTGTCGAACGCCCGGCCGGCGATGTCCTTGAGGCCGCCCCAGATGCTGGAGAGCTTCTCCTTGACGGCGCTGAACGCCTTCGGGACGACGTCCTTGATCCAGTTGACGATCGGCATGATGATCTTCTTGATGCCGTTCCAGACACCGGAGATCACCGACTTCACGCCGTTCATCACCGAGGTGATGACCTTCTTGATGGCGTTGAACGTGGTCGAGATGACCTTGGAGACGGCGTTCACGACGACCGTGACGGCCTTCTTGATGCCGTCCCAGACCGTCTTGATCAGCTTGCCGGCCGCCTTCATGATCGGCCCGATGGCCTTCATGACGGCGGTGATGACCTTCTTGATGGCGTCGAAGGCGACCTTGAGGACCTTCTGCATGGTCTTCGAGCGGGTGGCCATCTCGACCACCTTCTCGATGAGCGGCATGAACAGTTCCATGAGCCGGGCGATGAAGTTGCCCTTCATGGACTTGTTGAGGCCGCCCATGCCCTTGGAGGCGTTGTCGGCGCCCTTCTTGAAGTTGCCGATCTGGCCGCCGCTGGTCGTGCCGGTCTTCCCGGCCTTCGCGAGGGACTTGTCGGCCTTGTCGGCGGCGGACTTGAGGTTGGTGAGTTCACGGGCGGAACCCTGGGCGGCGGACCGCAGCCCGGTGAGCCCGCTCTGCCCGGTACGGGCTCCCTGACCGATGCTCTGGGCCGCCCGGGCCGAGGCGTCCGCCTGGGTCTTGAACTGTTTCAGTGAGCCCGAGGCCCGTGTTGCCGCTGAAGCGAGCGACATGGCGACTCCTTGAGGTGTGCGCGGTTAGGCGAAGGCGGCGGAGAGCTCGTTGACGGCGGCACGCAGCACGCGGACCTCGGAGGAGACGCCTCTCGTGGTGGGGCTTGCGTCGTCGATTCCGCGGGGAGTGGGGCCGGGGCGCCTGGCCTCCGCCGCTCTTTGACCGCTCGTCGCCTGCGACACGGACCTGAGCGCGGCCTTGATCTTGTCGACGTCCCGCCTGAGGTTCTCCAGAATGGCCGCGTCGATCTCCTTGTCCCGACGCGCCTCCTTCTGTTTCTTGCTTTCGATCTTCTTCTGCAGCTTGTCGATCAGCTTGTTGGTCCACTTGAATTCCCGGGTGGCGCCGAGAATGGTGATTCCTTTTTCGTCGACCTTGAACACCGAGAGGCCCACGGTCAGCGCGGTGAGGCTCGCGGCGACTCCGGTCGCGGTGAGCGACGCGAAGGAGGCGGTGCCGCTGATCTTGGAAAGGGTGACGCTCATGTTGTTGACGGTCACGCTCAGGTCGTTGACCGTCTTGCTGTACTTGTTGACCGTGGAGCTGAAGGTGTTGTGGGTGACGGTGATCCCGTTGACGGTCGAGCTGATCCCGTTGACGGTCGAGCTGATGGCGTTCTGCGTGGTACTGAGCTGGTTGAAGGACCTGGTAATCCCGCTGAAGGATTCCCGGAATTGCTTGTAGGGGTCCTTGGACGCCTCTTCCATGGCGTAGAGAGCGTCGTCGACTTCTTTTATGGTTTTTCTGGGGTTGGGGTTTCCCATCCGAGGTCTCCTGTGGGATCGCTGCGGCACGGTGCTCGCACGGCTTCCGAACCGGCGCGAGTTCTTCTGGTGCTCCCCACCGCGAGGTCGAGGTGTTCCGGAGCCACCGGGCGCGCCGCACGGCGGGTCGGGAAGGCTCCGCGCACTGCGGACAAAAGGTCGCCGGGGGCCGAAGCCGCCGCAGCGGCGGGCGGGCGCCGGCCCCCGTGACGGACCCGGCTGCCCGCCCCGGTGCCGACCCGGACCGCCGCACCGTCGCCCGGTGCTCCTCCCGACGGCCGGAGGGGACGCCGGGCCGGCGGTGCGCACCGGCCGTGACTCACGAGAAGAAGCGCCCCAGCTCCGCCGGGTCCGGGACGCCCGCCGCCTCCGGCGCCGACCGCTCCGCCTCCTCCTCGCGCTCGCGGTCGCCCGGCCTGGGCACCGGAACCGGCTGCTCCGGCGGGTCGGAGTCCTCGTCCGAATGGACGGAGGCGAACATCCAGTTCGCCGCCGCCATGTGGTCGACCACGGCGGCCAGGAGGTAGTCGGTGACCGACCACTCCGCCGCCTCGCCGTCCCGTTCCCTGCAGACGGCGCTGTCCTGGGGCATGTGCTTCACGAGGATCGCGAGCCGGCGGGAGGAGAGCCGGCCGCGGTGCCAGTCCAGCAGGTCCACTCCGTAGTGCCGGAGCAGGTCGGCTTCGAGGGCCTCGGCGTGTTCGGTGACGAACTCGTCGAGGCTCAGTCTTCCCCCAGGCCGAGCCCGGTCTCCTTGCCGTACGCCTCCAGGACGGCGGCGATGTCCTGCATGGTGACCTCGTGCTTCTCGAAGCGCGCGAACTGCTCCTCGCCCATCAGCAGCAGGAGCAGCCCGTCGACGTCGTTGTCGTCGAGGTTCTTCAGCCCTCCGGCCGCGCCGCGGGTGAGCTCGGTCGGAAGCTCGAAGGTGTCGCCGTCCAGCTCGAACGACCAGGTCCGGCCGAGGGCCTCCAGGCGCTGGGCGCGGGCGGCGTTGACGTTGAACGATGCCATGGGTGTCTCCGTATCTCTGGGACGCAGCTGTGAAGGGTGGTGCGGGGGGAGAGCGGTGCGCCGGGGCGGGGGCGGTGGGCCCCCGCCCCGGCACGGGTGGTGCCTAGGCGCCGGCGGCCGCCGCGTACGCCGGGTCCTTCATGACGAAGGTGGCCAGCGGCTCGCCGTCCCCGGAGGACAGCGCGGTGAAGGTGACGCCGAGCGACGCGGCCGCCTTGCGGGCGAGCTTGATGTCGTCGGTGGCCGTGACCTGGCCGCGCGGGATGACGAAGCGGTACGTCACCTCCTTGCCGTCGGTGAACTCCAGGCCGAGCGCGCGCTCGTCGAAGGTCGGGCCGTCCGGGACGTCGAAGGTGAAGACGCCCGGGTTGCCGGTGCCGCCGGGGGTGATGTCGGTCTTGCTGCCGCCCATGAAGAACGGCAGCGTGTCCTCGTTGAACTGCAGCATCGAGAACTTCAGCGTCAGGTCGCGGTCCGAGTAGACGAACCGGGCCGGGCTGATCGACTGCCACGTCTCGACCGGGTCGAGCTTGTCCTTCTTGGAGAAGGTCACGCCGTCGGTCGACGTGTACCCGAGGTCCACCCAGCCGGTGCCCCAGTCGGTGGAGGGGTTGGCGGAGAAGGTGGTCGGGAGGGGCGCGCCGAGGGGGGCGACCAGGACGCGTCCGGTGCCTGCGACGCGGATCTCGGAAGCGGAGTTGCCTGCCATGTGGTGCTCCTTCAGGGGAATGGGTGGTGCATCGGTGGGCTGCCGTGGGTACGGCAAAGGCCCCGCCGGGATCGGCGGAGCCTGGTCTGTGGGGTACGGGGCGGAGGGTCCGGCCCGTACGGGGGCGGTGCGTGCCGGCGCGGTCCCGTACGCGTCCGCCCGGCGGACGCGGAAGGACCCGGGCGCCGGGTCAGGTCCGGACGGAGAGCTGGATCACGCAGAGGTAGCGGTTCGCGGCGGTGTAGACGTAGTCGGGCAGCCAGCGCGGGCCGTCCGCCTCCGCGACGTCGGTGATGACCGACGTGCCGAAGGCCGTGCCGGCGCTCTGGAGCAGCACCGCGCGGGCCGCGTTGGCGAGGACGTGCGCGGCCGTCTTGTCGGGGCCGTACACCTCCAGCTCGATCATCGGCCGGTCGACGTGCAGGTCGTCGATCCAGGCGCCGCCGCGGCGGGAGACGATCACGGCCCGCTGGGTGCCGTCGAAACCGGCCGGCGGCGTCTCGTCGACGACCGCGCCCGCCAGCTCCGGACGGTCGGAGAGGAGGTCCACGACGATGGCCTCCACGTCGGGGAAGGTGCTCGGGGCTGAGCTCATGACGGGGAATCACTCCTGTTCGTACGGGGCTGACGGCGTCCGGGCGGTGCCCGCGGCGCGCTCGGCGCGACGGAGCGGGCCGGGGGGAGCCCGCGGTCCCGGCGCGCGGGGCCTTGCGGACACCGCCCGGACGCGGAGGCGGGGAGCCGGTCCCTGGAGGGATGCGGGCACAGCTCCGCCGCTGCACCCATTGTGAACGAGATCGCGCGAGCGCGCAACTAGTTCGTGCGAGCCCGATCGGGGCACGAGTGTTTGGACTGGTGACGCACCGCCACGGCGCGTTACCCTCGATACTTCGAACACAGATTCGATTGGTGCGTGAGTCGATGTCAGCGCGTTGTGCGGACAGGGAACGGCAGGTGCGTGTGGTCGGGGGTGTCGGCAGTGCCCATGAACGGCTGACCGAGGTGGTCGCGGCCGCCGTCGAGGTCGCGGCGGAGGCGGGAGAGGCCGGTACGTACACCGGGGACGTGGCCCGGACCCTCTCCGCCGTGGTGGGCAAGGTCGGCGCGCGGATCGCGGTCGAGGCGGAGATCCGCGGGTTCTCCAGCGGCTGGCAGGAGGCGGTCGCCCACGTCGGAGCGCCCCGCCCCGACCCCGACGGCGCGCGCGTGGTGCCCATGCGACCGGAAGGGGACGGAGGACCGTGACGTCAGGACCGCACGGCAGACGGAAGAGGCGGCCGCCCCTCGGGGCGACCGCCTCTTCCGTGTCTTCCGTGTCTTCCGTGTCTTCCGGTGTTCTGCCGTGGTGCCGTACTGCCGTGCTCTGTTGTCCCCGCTCTCAGGTCGCCGGGTCCGCCGCGGGCCTGCGCCGGGTGGCGCGCTCCGCGGCGAACACGTCCTCCAGCCGGTAGAGCAGCGCCCGGCCCCGCCGGCCGGCCGGTACCAGGTGGCCCAGCTGGACCCACTTGCGGATCGTGGCGGGCACCACGCCGGCCTCCGTGGCCGCGAGGGCGCCGTTGATCAGGGTGTCGGCGGCGATGACGGTCATCGGCGTCCTCCTTCGTCCGAACGGGCGGGTGCGGTGCGGGCGTCGGCGGACTCGTCCATCGACACGCCGATCTCGTCGGGGTCCGCCCCGGCGGCACGCGCCAGGGCCTCCCAGTCGCCCTCGTGCCACACGTGCCGGTAGGCGGGGTCCGTGCGGCAGTCGCACTCCTCGCCGGCGCAGCGGCAGGCCGGGTTCACGCACAGCACCGCCCGGCGGGCCGGGAAGGCGCGCAGGGAGACCGAATCGCACCACGGGCAGCGGCCGCCGACCCGCACCATCGTCTCGGAGTCGCCGAGGACACGGGCGCTGCGGCGGGCCATGCGCCGGGACTCGTCCCGTACGTGCGCGGCGAGTTCCGGGTGGGCGGCGACCCGGGGGAGGAACCCCGCGATCCGCGCCAGCCGCTGGGGCACCCGCGCGTGGCGCGGGCGGCCGAGGCCCAGCTTGTCGTGGACGGCCTCGTCCAGCTCGACGACGCCGTCGGTGATGTCGCGGATGGCGTCGGAGACGTGGAGCCGCAGCGGAGCGGCCGAGTAACCGGGGACGGGCGTGCCGTGCCGCTGCTGCGCGAGCAGCGAGTCCCGGCGCTCCTCGCGGATGCGCCGGTCGGTCTCGGGGGAGGGGGCGCGCCGCTCGCCCGTGGCGGACGCGGACGGGCGGCCCGGCGCGAGCTCGGTCAGCAGTTCGGGGAACTGCTTGAGGAGGGCCTCGATCCAGAGGGCCGCGTCGCGGACGGTCTTCTCGGGGGAGACGGCCGGTCCGGGGACGGCCGGCCCGGAGGGGGCGGGGGCGGAGGGGGCGGGGGCGGACGGAGTCGCGGTCGAGGGCGGGGGCTGGGGTGAGGACGCGGCCGGCGTGGACAAGAGGGTCTCCAGGTGGGGCGGGTACGGCGGAGGGGGAAGGAGCGGGGGCGGGGCGAAGTGCCGGTCGGGTACGGGGACTTCACGCGGCCGGATCGGGACCCCGTACGAGGAGCCCCTACGTCACGTGCGGAACGGGGCTGGCCTCCGGCGTGGTCCCGGATACGCCGGAAGGCGCTCGACGCGCACGCGTCCGGCGGGCGCCCGACGAGATGCGCGCGTGGGCGCAACAAGAGGAAGGGGGCGGTCTCAGGGCGCGGCGTGCGGTCCGGGGGTGCCCGGCCGCCCCCTCCCGCGCCCGGCCGGTCGGCCGTTGCGCCAGAGACGGCCGGCGCTCACCCCGTCGAAGAAGCTCTCCGCCGGGGCGACGGCCTCCTCGCACCGCCGTACGACCGGACACCGCTCGCACGCCATCAGCGCAGGCAGGGCCTCTTTCTCCCGCTTGCTGAAGACCACGTGCGGGGGCAGTCCGGAGCATGCGGCGGCGGCGCGCCAGCCGAAGAACTCCACGATCTCGGACAGCGGCAGGGCGGTTGCGGACGGCATGCGGAACTCCTGTCTCGGGCGGCGGCCGGTCCGTTCGCGCGGTCCGAGCCGTAGTTGCGAACACGCACGATGGCATATTGCGCGCTCGCGCGCAACGTTCCCGTCTCCTCACCTTTGCGAAATCAACACTGTGCGTGCGCAGGAGCACGTAATTCCTTGCGCGCAATCGCGATAAGCTGGACATCGCTTTGGAGGGAGGCGACCAGTGATGACCGCCAGTGACCTGGAACCGTTCGCCGCCTGGATCGAGGAATTGATTCGCCGCCGCGGCTTCGACATCGACAGTCCCCGCGGAGGGGGCAAGTCCCGGCTCGCGGACGAAGCGGGGGTGCACCGCGCGGCCATCACCCGGCTGCTGCAGCGGCAGAGCATGCCGGACCTGGAGACGACCCGTCGTCTCGCGCACGTCCTGGACGTGCCGGTGCGGGACATGCTCATCAGATCCGGTCGGCTCACCGAGGACGACCTGCCGCTGCCGCAGGCCGCCGAGACGGTTCAGCCCGGTGTCGGGGGACGCCGGCTGACCCTGGAGGAGGCCGCCGCCGGACTCGGGGTGCCGGCGGCGCAGCGGGAGATGTTCATCAAGGTCGCGGGCCAGTTCCTGGACGCGCTGCCGGCCCGGCGCGAGTCGCTCGCCAAGGATTGAACCCGTGCCGCCCGAGCGGCCTTTCGCGCGGGGGAAGGCGTCCGGAGCGGGCGTCTTCCCCGTGTCCCAGTAAACTGTCACGGCCTGACGCCCGCACACCTGTACCAGTTACGCCCCAGGAGTCGCACACGCCGATGTCACGCGGGCCGAGCAGGTGGCCGCAGTCTGCCTTCGACGCCACGGGCGGGATCGGCAGCGATGGGACGCGAGAGAGAAAAACGCATGACCGAGGGCAAGGAGAGGTCCCTGCCCTCCGGCGGCGGGAACGACGCCACCGGCGGCGACGCGCCGGACCCCGCGTGCGGTGAGGAACACCCACCGGGCGACGGTGGCTCCGCCAGGCCCCCGGGGCCTTCGGGCTCTCCGGGGACTTCGGCTCCGGGGGCCCCGGGGGATACGGACTCCCCGGGTGACATCCCCGGTCTCCTCGCCTTACTCGTCAGGCTGCTGGAGGACCACGCCCCCGACGAGATCGCCGTCCTGCTCCGCGAGGAGGTCGAGCGCCGTGAGTTCCGCGCCTACGCGAACGGGTGGCGCGACGCCACCGCCCACGCCGGGCCCACGCCGGAGGAGGCGCGGCTGACGCGTACCCGCGCGCTGCGTCTCGTGCGGCGCATGTCCGGGGAGGCGTCCGTCATCCCCTTCCCGCAGAAGCGGCCGACGGCGGCGGACCAGGCGGCGAACGCGCCCGAGGAGATCCTGGCGGCTCCCGACGAACCGCCCGAGGAGCCCGACCGGCCGGCCGACGCCGATGCCGGTCCGGACGCCGTCGCGGGGGCTGCGTCCGACACCGGTGCGGACGGGGCCGCCGGTACGCGGCGACCGGGTGCCGGGGCGGGGGAGGGCGGCCCGGGGGACCCGGACGCGGCGGAGGCCGCCCCGGAGTCCCCGGAGCCCCCGGAGCCCCCGGAGGACGGTGCGGGGCCGGTGGTTCCGGGACCCCGCGACCCCTCGGGATCCGAAAGTCCTTCCGCGTCCGGGGAGTCTTCGGCGCCCGGGGGGTCTTCGGCGTCCGCGGAGTCCCCGGAGGCCCCGGAGTCTCCCGGGGCCGCCTCCTCGCCCTCCGCCCGTCCTCCGCGCACCCCGCCCCCGCCCGGCTTCGTTCCCAAGAGCCGGAGGTCCAAGGTGCCCACGATCCCGAGCATTCCGAAGCTCGCCGGACCGCGCAGGCCCCGCCGCGGGCCGGCGGCCGGACGGCCTTCGGCGTCGTCGTCCGCGTCCGACGACGACACCGTCTGAGCGGGGCGTTCGGCCCCGCCCGGCCGGGGCCTCCGCCGGCGGCCGTCCCGTCGTCCCCCGGAGAACGGGGATCAGCGGGCCGGGCCGCCGCCTCCCTGGGGCGGGAGGTGGGGCCGGGGGGTTGTCTGCTGGCCGGGGACCCGGGGGGCCGTGGCCTGGGGGCCGGGGGCCGAAGGGGTGCCGGTCGCGGGTGCGGCGGTGCCGCGCAGGCGGGCGGCGGCGGCGATGGAGGGCGTGGTGGCCGTCGCGGTGGTGGAGGCGGTGGCGGTGCTGGTGGCGGTCGCGAACTGCGCCCGGTCGAGGTAGGGGCCGGGGGTGACCTTCCAGGAGGTGACGTTCGGGTCGACTTCCTGGCGGACCACTCGTTCCATGAGGGTGGCCATTTCGACGGGGCCGATGCCGCCGGGTACGGGGGTGATGTTCTGGGGGATGTGGTACGCCTCGGCCCGTATGTCGCCGCGGACGCTGCCGTCCGCCTGGGGGACGAAGCCGGAGTCGATGACGACGCGGTGGTGGGGCCGGATGTGGTCGGGGGTGAGGATGCCGGGGTTGCCGGTGACGGATATGACGATGTCGGCGTCGCGGACCTGTTCCAGTCTGTCGCCGTAGTCGAGGGTCATCGGGTCGTGTCCGCCGGCCCGGAGCATGTTGACGACTCCCTGTCCGACGAACCCCTTGCTGCCGACCACGGCGATGGTGGGGTGGTCGGTCGCGAAGGGTTCCGCGACCCGGTAGATGCCTTCGGCGGTGGCACAGGCGGGGTAGGGGGAGCGGCCCTTGAGCAGGGCGTCGATGTCCTTGGCCGGGTCCATGCCGTCGACGAGGGGAGCGAGATCGCGCGGCGGCGGGAACTGCACGATGATCGCACGTGTGTCCGGGTCCGCGTTGTAGCCCTCCAGGACCTGGCGGAAGTCACCACGGCCGACGCCGGGCGGCAGGACGACGTGGTCGGCCCGGAAGCCGAGGTGTTCGAAGCTCTTGATCTTCTGCTCGGCGGAGATCCGGGACGCCTCCAGGCGGACGCGCCAGTCCGGCGGGTCGTTGTCCGCCGGGGTGAAGCGGATGACCGCCACCCGCATCCCGGTCGGCTCGACGGCGGGCCGGTAGGGCGCGTACAGCTCGCGGGCCTGCCGCAGTACGTCCCGGCCCGACACCAGCTCCGTCACGCCGAGGGCTCCAGGCCGGCCAGCACCTCGGGCACCGGGTCCAGGGGGATGCCGTGGAACAGGCGGGTGACCTCTTCCGCGCTCAGTCTCCGGTCGCCCTGGTCGTCGTCCTGGTACCCGTGCTCCGTGACCTTCAGGGTGATCGCGGTGAAGATCTCGGGACCACCGGGGTCGTAGGAGGAGAAGTCCCCGAAGTGAGCGATCCACAGCAGGGAGGTGAGGTGGGGACTCAGGTGCGCGCGGAGCAGGGGGAGGGCCGCGTTGGCGACATCGGCGAAGTTGTAGGTGATTCCCTGGGCCGGGCTGTCGGCCAGCTCGGAGACGACGGCCACGGCCCGGCCGGTGCTCGGGTCGTACACGGCGCGCAGCAGGGAGAACGCCTCGCCGTTGAGCCGGTGCCGCCAGTGGAGGATCTGGGTGATCCGGGGAAGGGACACGTACTTCTCCAAAAAGGGATCGGGACCGTCACTTGCGCTTGAGAACGGAGATGAGCAGGCCGTTCACCGGCTGGGGCGTCAGGAACACCCCGGTGTCCCGCAGGGCCCACTCGGGCACGCGGGTGCCGGCGGGAAGGGCGCGAGGCGTGCCGTCGCCCGAGGACAGGTCGGCCTCGGCCGCGCCGGGTTCCTCCCCGATCCGCGCGGCGACCTCCCCGTACGCGATCCCGTCGTCGGTGATCGCCCGGACGGACACGTCGGCCTTGCGGCTCTCGCCGGCGTCCAGGCAGGCGCCGTGGCGGCGCTGGAGGTCGAAGGCGACGGTGCCGGCGGCGACGAAGCGGCCGTTGGGGGAGGAGACGGCCTCGCCCGTACGGGGGTTCTCGCAGACGATGCTCGTCTCCAGCTTGCCCGTGGCGGCGTTGTGCACGGCGACGAGGGGAGTGGAGAAGGTGCCCCCGGCCTCGGTGCGCCACCGGGTGAGGAGATGCCCGCCGACGGCCGCCATGTACTGGCCGTCCATGGAGAGCTTGTCCATCGTGGACCGGACGCCCGACGGGGCGTCGTCCTGGATGTGCCACGCGCCGGGCATCTCCACGAGGCCGAGGCCGTGCCCGGACACGACCCAGCCCTTGGCGGTCCTGACCCGCCCGACGCCTTCGGCGCAGGCGTCCGCGCACGCGTCGATCGTGCCGCTCGTCACGTCCACGGCGACGGCGCCCTTCCTCGTGCCGTCCCAGTGGACCTGGAGCCCGCCGCCGACGTCCTCGACGCGCAGGTCGTCCTCGCCCTTCCCGCCCTCGGAGTTCGGCCCGTACACCTCCACGGGGACGTCGATCTGCCGCACCGGCGCCACGGCCGGGCCGGAGGCGTCCACCGGGTGGACCAGGAGGCGGACGATCTCCTTGCCCTTGGTGAGGGCGTCCCCGCCCAGCATGCCGTGGGCCCACAGCACGACGTACTCGCGGCCGTCCTGGAAGGTGGTCGAGACCGAGGGCAGCTCCACCTTGTCGCCCTCGTGGGAACTCTTGCCGGCCTCCCCCAGGGGGGTGGGCGGCTCCCACGGCCTGCTGGTGAAGCGGACCTTGCCGGTCGACGCCTCCCGGACCTGGACGACGTAACCGCCCTCCGTGGTGTTCACGTAGGCGATCGTGTCGCTCCGGGGGGCCACGGCCACCGGCGGCTTCGAGGAGTACTTCGCCGGCATCCAGGAGAGCGGCTGCTCCCAGCCCCGGTCGGCGCTGTAGGCGGGCGGGACGGTGAGGAGGACCGAGGGGCCCGCCGGAGTCGGGGAGGCCGACGGCGCGGCGGTCGTCTTCTTCCCGTCGTCCCCCTTCTTCCCCGGGGACGCCGGCTCGCCGATCCCCGCGCATCCGGCCAGGAGCATCCCGGCCAGGACGGTCCCCGCCACGGCCTTTCGCGTGCGCATCACTGTCACTGCCTCTCTCGGTTCAGAACGCTTCGACCACCGGCACGGCCTTGGGCCTGTGGGCGCCCGGCTTGCACCCCGCGAACGGTCCGGAAGGGCTGCGGAGTTCGTGCATGACCGCCCCCAGGTGGTCGCGGTGCCACAGCGCGGGCCCGCTCGGGCCGGCCGCCGGGTCGGTGAGTTCCTGCCAGGCGAGCCACAGGCCGTGCAGCCGGGCCACCGCCTCCAGGTGTTCCCACCAGCGGGGGCACCAGGGCTCGCCGGAGGTGACCTCCCGGCCGTAGACGGGCAGCAGGAGCGCGTGCACCCAGGTCACCAGGGAGCGCAGCTCCTCGTCGTACTCCTCGCCGTCGAGGTAGAGGATGAACGGGGGAGCCGCCGGGTCGGACCCGGCCGGTCCGGCGGGGGCGCTCACCGGGACACCTCCTTCGCGGCACGGGCGGTGATGGCCCGCAGCTCCGCCGTCGCGGCGGCCTGGATGCGTTCGGCGCCCGGCTCCGCGTACCAGGGGCGCAGCCGGATCAGGGCGGGACGGACACCGGTGGCCAGGAGCAGGGCCGTGCCCTTGGGCAGGGCCCGGATGCGGTCGGCGGGAAGGATGCGCTCCAGCCGGTACGAGGTGGAGCGGGTCCGGCCGTCCTTGCTCCGGGAGTGGCTCACGGTGCGCACGTCGTGCTCGCCGACCAGCCGGGAGACCTTCTCCACGAAGTCCGCGTCGTCGAGGCCCGCGCCGAGGAGCTTGATGGTCGCCGCGCCCCACAGGGCGTCCATGCCGGCCTCGCCCCACACGCGGGAGCCCTGCCGGTAGCTCTGGAGCAGGGTCACGATGTTGATGCCGCGCGAACCGAGGTGCGAGTACAGATCGGGCAGGTCGGAGATCCGGCAGACGTTGGCGGCCTCGTCGAGGATCGCGGTCATCGGCGGTTCCAGCCGGCCGCCCATCCGCTCGGCGGCGCGGACCCCGGCGCGCAGGACGGAGTCGGCGACGGCGGCGATGACGCCCGCCGCCGAGCCGCCGCCGTCCTTGGACAGCAGGTACAGGGTGCCGGTGCCCAGCACGTGGTGGTCCGGGCGGAACTCCGGCAGGACCGGGTCGGGGGACACCCAGGCGGCGATCCGGGGATCGAGCAGGCAGCTCACGCACTGGCGGGCCGTCTCGTAGATGCCGTCCCGGGTCTCGACCGCTCCCTGGATCGTGCCCCGGAGCTGTTCGGCGAGGGCGGGCATGCCCGCGTCGCGCAGCAGGTCGATCGGGGTGCGGTCGGCGGGGTCGGCGAGCCAGCCGAGGACCTCGTCGATCTGCCGTCCGCCCTTGGCCGCGGCGTGGAAGAGGGCCGTCAGGGTGTTCTGGGCGGCGGAGATCCAGAAGTCCCGCTTGGAGGCGTCGTCGTTGACCGCGCCGACGAAGTGCCCGGCCAGCCGCCGGGCCCCCTCGATGTCGCGGGCGTCGGCGAGCATGTCCCACCAGAGGGCCCGGGGGGAGTGCGCGATGCCCTGGGGGTCGAACGTCCACACCTGGCCGACCCGTTCGCGTTCGGCCCGGGTCGCGGCGAAGACGTCGGACTTGTTGGAGGTCAGCAGGACGCTGCCGCGGGCGCGCAGGACGCGGGGGACGGCGATGCCGGTGGACTTTCCGGCGCGCGGCGCCATCAGGTCCAGTTCCACGTCCTCGTAACTGGAGCGCAGCTCGGGGCCGTTCGGTTCCAGGTTGCCGAGGAGGTTGCCGGTGTCGTCGGGGGTGAGCCTGCCGCCCGTCAGCTTCTTCAGGCCGGGACGGAGCTGGAGGGCGCGGGCCGCGGCCCCCTTGGGGAGCATCGCGGCGAGTTCCTTGCGGCCGGCGAGGCCCGGGGTGCGCCCGCCGCCCCGCTTGCGGACCAGCAGGACGAGGACGACGGCCAGGCCGGTCAGCAGCCCGGCCGTCACCGCGATGCCCGCGAACACGGCGGCCCGCGGGGCGTCCGGCCAGAGCGCGGCCGGGCCGTTTTCCACCAGGGAGGAGAGCGTCCGCAGGCCGAACGGGGGCGGGTTCCAGCCCGCCCCGGACGCGACGGCGCCGAGCGTTCCGCCCAGCCACACGCCGAGGAAGCCGAGGAAGACGAGGGCGGCGACGCCCACGATCAGCCAGGGCAGGTAGTCCTCGGCGGAGGTGGCGCCGCCCCGGGACTGACGGTTCGTCATCGGTGCTCCCCGGAACGCGGCAGGGGCATGTCCCGCCCCGCCCACCGCGTGTTGGTGTTGTGCAGGTTGCGCTCCGTCTCGGTGATGGCGACCTTGATGGGGATGCCGGGACGGCCGCCCACCTTGATCAGGAAACGGCCCCGGCCGGGCGGCTCGGAGCTCACGTCCGGGTTCGCCCAGCCGGGCGGCGACGACCAGGAGGAGACCAGTTCGATCTCCCGCTGGGACATGCCGATCACCTTGCCGAGATCCTCCATCTCGGTACGGGGCAGACCGGCGCAGACCACCATGCCGGCGCGCTCGACGAAGCCGCGGGCCTTGGCCCGGTCGGCCTCGCTGCCCAGCGCCTCGGCGTCCTTCAGGGTGTGGGTGATCTTGGCGTCGCCGAGTCCGAGCGAGCGGTTCAGGCGGGTGAGCGCGTCGATGCGCTCCACGATGCCGGAGGCGGCGCGCAGCGGCCGCCACAGCTCGTCGAGGACGGTGAAGAACCAGCGCTGCGGGGCCAGTCCGGCGTCCGCGAGCGCGTGGGCGGCGGCGACCGTGCCGAGCCCGTCGGACCAGGCGGCGAGCATCGCCGCCGCGGTCAGCTGGGTGTCCGCCTCGCCGATGCGGGAGATGTCCACGCACACGGCGGGCGCGTTGGGGTTGATGCGGGTGGAGGTCTCCGAGGCGAAGGTGTCGCCCAGCGGACCGTCCAGCACGCCGATGAGCGAGCGGTGCAGGGGGTCCACGGCCTTCTGGTACCGCTGCTGGTCGCCCCGGTCCAGGGTGACCGCGCGGACCCGGTCGGGGCCCTCGTCCAGCACCCTCAGCAGATCGGGCAGGAGGGGCGGGCGGCCGGGCGTGGACCGCTCCCTCAGGTGGTGCAGGCAGGCCGAGAGGACCGACTGCTCGTGGTCGTCCATGGGGCGCCCGCGCATGATGGTGATGAGCGCGGCCACCATGTTCAGGACGCGGCCGTGGGCCTCGGCCAGCAGGACGCGGCCGGCCTCTCCGCCGATGCGTTCCGCCGCCTCGCCCATGGCCCCGGGGTCGAGGACGTTGATGCCGCCGACGCCCCGGCCGATGGAGATCACCTGGCCGCCCAGGGCCCGCACGGTGTCCGCGTAGTCGGGCTTCAGGTCGCCCAGGACCAGGGGGACCACCCCGGTGGCCGTCATGCCGATCAGCATGCGGTTGACCAGCGTGGACTTGCCGAGTCCGGGCATGCCGAGCATGAACAGGGACGGGTTCGAGATGTACCGGGCCCGGGTGAACCAGGAGATCGGGTCGCCGCAGACCGTCGCACCGGTGTGCAGGTGCTGGCCGAGCGGGACCCCGGTCATCGGCGCCCCGGAACCGGCCGCGAACGGCCACAGGCCGCACGCCTGGACCGTGGTGGCGCGCCACATCGAGGGCGGGTCCACATGGGCGACCTGGCCGCCGCCGGGGCCGGGCCAGCCCCGCGCGGGCGCGACCGGGACCCGGCGGCGGGCGGCCTGCTTGGCCTCCTTGGCCCGCCGGAGCTCCTCGGCCTCCCCGGCCGCCTTGGGGTGCTTCCTGCTCACAGCGTCTCCCTGAGCTGGTACGGAATGAGGGTGTACTCCCACGGGAGGAGGCCGACGGGCAGCGTGCAGGTGAAGGCGGACGCCTGCATGCGGTCGGCGGGGCGCATCAGGATGCGGGAGGACGCCTGCAGGTTGCGGACGGTGATCGAGGCGTCCTGGAGCTCCTCCTCGTTGTCCACCGTGACGGTGACCATGAGGGAGAACTCCACCAGGCCGGCGCCGGACGCCTCCTCGGCGGCGGTCTGCTCGGCCGCCTGCATCTCGGAGGCGGCGCGGGCCTGGACCAGGCCCCGGCGGGAGCCCGCCATGAAGTGGGCCGCGCGCCGGTCGGCCTCCACGATGCGGGCGGAGGTCGCCGGGTCGATCGGCCGGTAGACGAGGGAGACGCGCTTGCGGCGGGTGCCCTGGGCGGGTTCGAGCAGACCGCGCAGCACGCTGGAGCGGACGGTGCCGCGCGGCGCCAGGGTGAGCATCCAGGTGCGGGAGATGCCCGAGTCGTGCTTGTAGCCGTCCACGGTCTCCACGGCGGCCGCCGGCCCGCAGTCCTGCCAGCTCACCCCGGTGGTGGCCTGGTTGGCGCGGACGGACAGCACGTCGGGCGCGATGGCCGGGTCGTAGGCGACCCGGACGATCTCCGCGATCCGCTCCTCGGACAGCGGCGAGGCGGAACCGCCGCCGGCCGCGACCAGGCCGGCCAGCAGGCCCGGCAGGCGCATCGAGAGGTCGGTGACCACGTCCTCGGGCTTGCGGCGGGGGCCGGGCAGGGCCCCGTAGGTGAGGGCGACGTACGTGTGCATCTCGGAGGAGGCGGACGGGTAGCGCGCCACGACCTCCTCCATCACCGCGCGGGCCGCCTCCGGGGCGTCCGGGGCGATCCGGGGCAGCACCTCGGCGGCCAGCCGGGTGCCGGTGTCGGGGGCCGTCTCCACGACGACCTGGGCGCCGCGCAGCCCCGGTTCGTGGGAGAGCCGGGACAGCCAGTCGCCCCAGGAGGCGACCCAGATGTCGACCTGCTCGGGGTCGACGAGGGAACCGCCGTCGGGCTCGCAGGCGAGCACGATGGTGTAGAGGTTCCGGCCGGGGTGGTGCAGGACGCCGAAGGGGCGGTCGTACGCGTCGCGGCCGTGCAGCATCTTCACGCGGGCGAGCAGCCCGGGAGGGGAGAAGTTGCCGCCGGGGCGGCGCGAGAGCGGCCCGGAGACGTAGGTGTGCGAGCCGTTGGCCTTGCGCTTCAGCCAGCCGATCCGGATGGCGACCATCTGGTAGACGTTCCTTCCGTCGGCGGTCCGCAGGGCGAGCGGGCCGAGGAACAGGGCGAGGGGGACGAGGACGGTGAGGGCGACGGAGATCGAGACGAGCGAGGCGAGCAGGACGACCACGAGACCGCCGAACGCGACGACGGTCCCGAGCAGGCCGAGGGGCCCGAGCCCGGGTCGGCGGGGGCGCCGCCAGTTCCCGTAAGTGGGCCGCGCCATGGATTCGGAGGCCACGGGGTTCCTTTCGGGGGAGGAGTGTACGAAGTGCGGACGGGCGTCCCGCCGGGTCAGCGGGTGCGGCCGCCGGAGGAGGGCGGTGTGGGGCGCGGAGTGGTGGTGCGGGCGCCCCGGGTCTGGTTCTGGTTCTGGGCCTGCGTGTTCTGCGTGGTCTGGGCGGTCTGCGTGGTCTGGGTGGTGCCCCGGGAGGAGCGCAGCTTGCTGGCGGCGGCGACGCCGACGGAGAACTCGCCCCTGGTGAAGGTGGGGGTCGTCTGCTGCGCGGGGACCACCGTGCCGGTGCCGGTGGGCGTGAACGCGCCGCGCTCGGTGGTGATCAGCCCGGTCGCCAGGCCCTGTCCGACGAGCTTCTCGGCGTTCTGGCGGCTGATGGAGTGGCCGAGGCCGGTGGTGTTCTTGGCGTAGAGGGCGCGGATCATCTCCTGCGGGGCCATGCGGCCGCCGTAGGGGTCGTTGCCCTGCTCGTACGCGATGCGGCCCGCCTGCCAGCGGCCGGCGTTCTGCGCGAGGGAGGTCTCCAGGGGGACCTCGACGGAGAGGATGACGCGCTGGTCGTATCCGTCCCGGGCGAGGTTGTCGAGGAGGGCGACGTTGGCCGTCTCGTTGGCGAGCGTGGCGTCGAAGAGGAGGTTGTGGCCCTCGCGGCGGGCCCAGGTCTCCAACTGGTCGCGGAGGTAGGACGCTTCGCGGTGCAACAGCCCGGACAGCTCCGCCGGGGAGAGTTCCCGGCCGAAGGAGAGGGCCATCGCTTCGGGGGAGAGCCGCGGCAGCCCGCCGGCCTCGAAGAGGGCGCGCTTGAACTCGTCGGGGTCGAGGACGACGTAGTCCTCCAGCTTCAGGCCGTGCGCGGAGGTGAGCAGGCGGCCCAGCTCGGACTCCTCGTTCTGCCAGGAACCGAGCTGGTGCTGCACGGTGCTCTTTCCGGCGCCGGGTGCGCCGGCCGTCAGCAGGACGGCGTTCCCCCCGCGCGGCCGGCCGGCGTACTCGGCCTTGAAGCGTTCGATGACGGAGGCGTGCAGGGCGAGGCGTTCGCGGTGGTAGAGGCCCTGGGTGGTGAACCGCGCGGCGGTGTCCCCCGCGCCGGGCGAGAGGTCTCCGCCCCGCCCCATGCGCTGTTGCAGCTCGGCGTAGAGCTGAGCGTATTCCCCCGTCAGCACGGGTTCTCCTTTCCCCTCCCCGGACCTGCCCGGGTCAGCCGCGCGCGTTCTTGCGGCGCAGGATCTCTTCCGCGTCCTCGTAGGTGATGTCGCCGAGCAGGACGGCGCCGTTGATCATGGAGAAGACGTTGTCCTGGCCCGTGGGCTCGATGAGCAGCGGGTCGTAGAGCTCTTCTTCGAAGTCCCAGGCCGCGATGGTCTCGATCATCTCCTCGCGGGGGATGCCGCCCTCGGCGTAACGCCTGAGGTAGTCGCGGAGGGAGGGCTTCTCGGTCATGGGTGGGTCCTTCCGTGCCGTGCCGCCGCCGGCGGGTGGGGTCCGCGTGCCGCGCCGCCCCACCCGCCGCCGTCGTCGTTACTGGTTGTGGCCCTTCATACCGTCGTTGTCGTCCAGGGAGCCCGCGACCTCGTTGGCCGCGTTCATGCCCGCCTGGGCGACCACCGCGGCGGCCTGGACGGCGATCATCGCGGGGCCCGCGGCCGCCGCGGCGCCACCGGCCGCCGCCGCACCGCCGCCACCCGCTCCCGCGCCTCCGGCGCCACCCGCGCCGGCCGACGGGGCCGCGCCGGCACCGGACGACGGGGAACCCACGGGGCCCCGTCCGCCGCCGCCACCGCCACCGCCGCCCCCTCCTCCGCCACCGCCACCGGCGCCACTGGCGATGCTGACCGCACCGCTCGCGATGCTGTTGGCGAAGTTGAGGGCCACGGTGCCGCCCGAGGTGCTGCCGAGCGCGGCGGTCGCCGGGACGACCAGCTTGAGCAGGGCGGGCAGGGCGAAGACCGAGAGGACGAGCATGCCCATGCCGGCGATGGTGTTCTCCAGGCCCGGGTCCTTCCGGCTCTGGGTCATGGACGTGGCCGAGTAGATGATCAGCGCGGCGGCCGGCTTGTAGAGCAGCCAGGCGACCAGCCAGCCGATGTGCTTCTTCCACCAGCCGTCGCCCCAGCCCGTCATCGAGGAGGCGGCGGCGATGGGAAGGGTGCCGATCAGCATGATGAGCACGCCCAGCCTGATGTACATCAGGATGATCTGCACGAAACTGGCCAGCATGACCAGCAGGCCGAAGATCAGGATCAGACCGGGACTGGTCAGCGCGGTGACGCCGAGAATGGTCTCGGCGTTCTCCCCCAGGTTGGCCTTCCGGTAGACCTCCTGGGCGTACGCGTCCGACGCCTGGTACAGCAGACCGGCCACGACGGGTATGAGGGTGGAGACGAGGATGACCTTCCACATGCCCATGAACGCCTGCTGCATGGACTGGCCCTTGCGCTCGTAGGCCATCCTGATCGCGGCGACGAGGACGGAGGCGACGGCCACGTAGCCGACGATCCACTTCGTCTCGCCGATGATCATGTCGAGCCCGGTGCCCCCCTCGGGGTTCAGGCTGCTGCCGCTGCCGACCTTCATCCAGACGCCGTTGAGGGCCTTGAGCACCTCGGAGGCGGCCGCCCCGATTGCGTTCGCGAAGGCTTCCACGGCGCTGCCGACCACGCTGTTGACGGCGCCCTTGGCGCCGTCCTTGGCGCATTGCAGCGGACTGGTGGCGCACTCGAGGAGGTCTCCGGGACTGGGCAGGTCAAGCGCCATTCCCGCCTCCCCAGAGGACGAATCCGTCCGTGCCGCCGACCGGCGTGATGCTCTCCGTGATGGAGCCGCTCAGCGTGGGACGGATCTTCCAGTCCCCGCCCTCCCAGACGACCGCGACGGTGCCCGTGACGTAATTCCCCTCGGGGAGCCGCATGAGCATCATCACCGTGGCGCGGTCCTTGTCGTAGGTGACCATGCTGAAGCCCACGTAGGTGCCGTTGCTGCCCGGTGCGCCGGGATCGTTCTCGTCCTTCTTCGCGGCGCGGGACTTCTTGAGGGCCTCCGTGCCGGTGCCGGGGGCGAACTGCCTCCCGACGACGGCCTTCCAGTCCGAACCGCCCATCTTGGTGGAGATGGAGTGCACCGCGAGCGCCGCACCCAGCGGCGTGTGCGCGAAGCAGGACCAGACGGGCCCGTCGTACTGGAGGGGGCCCGCCGTCGCGGACACCGGGACGAGTTCCGCCTGGTAGACCTTCCACTTCAGGTCGGCCGGGCTCTTCGGCGGAATCGTCTGGTCGCTGTCGTCCGTGCGGCAGCCCGCCGGCCGGGGTTCCTCCGCCCCGCCCGACGGCTTGCCCGAGGGGGTGGCCTGCGTGCCGCCCGGGGAAGGGGACGCCGTCGTCTCCGGCCCCCGGCCGGCGTTCGCGTCGCCTTCGCCGTCGTCGGCGAGTACGGCGTACCCGCCGACCAACGCCAACACCAGGAAGAACCCGGCGGACAGCAGCCAGCCGGGCTGCTGCCAGAACGGCTTCTCCCACTCACCACTGCTGCTTCGCCGGCTTCGCGGACTCATGGGTCGGCCTTCCCGGGTCAGTTGAAGACGAAGGAGACGAGCGGCCCGGCGGTGGCGACCAGGATGCATCCGCCCAGCACCATGCCGAGGCGGCCCATGTGCTCCGAGCCCTCGCCCCGGCGCATCGAGATCGCCATCATGGCGCCGGTGATCAGCACGCCCGCGACGCCCGCCGCGGTTCCCGCCCACGCGACGATGCCCAGTACGTCGTTGACCTTGCTGGTGAGTTCCTTCGGCGCGTCCATGCCCGGCTTGGGCACGTCGGCTGCGAGGATGATGTCGCGGACCTTGCTCAACATGGAGAATCTCCCCCCGTGGGAACGAGCCGTCGTGGCTCACATGTGGTGCCTGTACTGATGAGTTGGGTGGCGATGTCGCCGCTGCATCATGTCAGGGCTTCTTCGGTGCGTGTCCGTCTCCGGTCACAACAGTGACCTGTTCGGAACGGAACGCGGCCCGGAATCCCTTCAAGGCAGGAGGAATTGGACGATCGGGCCCGCGGTCGCTCCGATGATGCAGGCCCCCATCACGACCGCGAACTGCGTCAAGTGCTCATCACCGCTTCCCGATCGTAGCGAGATCGCCATCCGTGACCCCACGATCAGAACGCCCAGTACGCCCGCGGCGGTGACCAGCCAGGCGAGGTAGCCGAGGATCTGGTTGAGGGGACCGGTGACGTTCGCGCCGGGAGCGGCCAGTATCAGTTCCATCTCGTACTTCCCGTGGGCCGGTTCAGTTGCCGGCGACGAGCCGGCCGAGTGCGGCGACCTCGCGCGGCAGGGGCCCCGAGAGATTACCGGTACGCCAGGACGACACCCAAGGGACCCGGTGCACTTCGACCACCGAACCGATCACCTTGATCCGCTGGTTCAGCTCCCTCGGCAGCCGGCCGGGGGCGTCCGCGACGAGGACGACCGCCGCGAGCGTGACGCCCGCCGGAATCTCGTTCTGCCGGTGGGCGTTGAGGATCCGGGAGACCGCCTGGAGGCCCGAGGCGTGGGTGCGGGCCACCAGCAGGACGTTCCCGGGCCGCCCGGCCGCCGCGTCGGGCCAGGAGAGGCCGGAGTCGTGCCCTCCGAACACCTGGGCCAGGGTGGAGGTGCCCGCCCCGCCGTGGGCCCCCATCCAGGAGAACCGGCCCCCGGCGCCCGGCGGAACGGCCGCCCCGGGCACCGGCCCGGACGGCGCGGGCACCGGAAAGTCCTGGTACGGCACGGGATTCGGGGTGGATCCGTCCGAAGGCGCCGGTACCGGCCGGGCGGAGGGATCCACCGGTCCGCGGAGCCAGATCTCCGGCCCGCCGATCGTGTTCTGCTGCATATGTTCTGCCCCCGTGTCGACGTCCGTCGACTGTCTCGCGTAGCGTCCGACCCCGACAACGTACTGCGAATCTCCGGCCCTTGAACGCGCCGGACATGTGATGTTGTCGCCGGGCACGTGGAAGCGCGGCCCGGTGCCGGAGCTCGGGACGCGCCGACGGGGGAGCGATGTCAGGCAATGGGGGAAGCACCGTCGCGTGGGTCGCGGGCGGTGCCTTCGCGCTGGTCGTCATGCCGGTCTTCATGTTCGTGGGGGTGGGAGCGGGAGACGTCGGGCCCGACATGTCGGGCGTCAACGGCGGGACGCTGGACCCGAAGCACGTACCGCCGCAGTACCTGCCGTGGGTGCTGAAGGCGGGCTCCATGTGCCCGCAGATCACCCCGCCGGTCATCGCCGCGCAGATAGAGGCCGAGTCCGGCTGGATCAACGGGCGGACCTCGCCCGTCGGGGCCCAGGGCCTCTCCCAGTTCATGCCCGGGACCTGGAAGACCTGGGGCCGGGACGACGACGGCAACGGCCGCGTGAACCCCTTCGACCCCGGGGACGCGATCATGGCCCAGGGGCGCTACGACTGCGCCCTGGCCGAACAGGTCGAGGGGTACAAGTCCCGGGGGCGGGCGAGCGGGCCGACGCTCGACCTCACCCTCGCCTCCTACAACGCGGGGCCGGGCGCGGTGCTCAAGTACGGTGGCATTCCCCCGTACCAGGAGACCCGGGGCTACGTCGTCAAGATCAAGGCCGCCATGGCGAAGTACACGGCGATCGCCTCCGGCCCCGGCACGGGCACGATCCCCGCCGGACAGCGGCTGGCCATGCCGCTCTCCGGCAACCCGCCCGTCACCTCGCCCTTCGGCATGCGCGTGCACCCCATCACCGGGGTCCACAAGCTCCACACCGGCATGGACTTCGGGGTGGCGGCCGGCGTGCCGATCCTCGCCGCGAAGGAAGGCGTCGTCACCTCCGCCGGCATGGAGAAGGGGTACGGGAACCGCGTGATCGTCTCCCACGGCACGATCGGCGGCAAACAGATCTCCACGACCTACAACCACATGTCCGCGATCAACGTCTCCAGGGGGCAGAGGGTCGGCGTGGGAACGGTGGTCGGCCTCGTCGGGAGCACGGGCTACTCGACCGGCGCCCACCTGCACTTCGAGGTGCAGGAGAACGGACAGTACGTCAACCCCGCCCCCTGGATCGGAAAATGACCGGGCGGCGGGCGGACGGGAACGGAAGGAGGGGAACCGTGCGGAAGGCCATCGCCACGGTGCTCGTGACCGTCACGGGAGCGGCCGTCCTGGCCGGCTGCGGACTGAAGGACCTCCGGGAGTCGGACGGCGCGGGCGGAGGCCCGGGACCGGACCCGGTGGCCTCGGACTCCTTCACGCCCAAGGCGCCCGTCCCCCGGGGGAAGCCGCTGGACGGGGGGAGCAGGATTCCCGCCCCGCCGAAGGCGGACGACCGGGACCCGACCTCGGTCGTCCGCGCCTGGGCGACCGTCGCCTACGGCTACGACACCGCCTACGACGCGGGACGCCAGGACGCGGTGCTCCGGTCCCTCCCCTACCTCACCCCCGAACGCGCCGCCGCCGAACGCGAGCACGTCTCGTCGGGCGGCACCGGGGACGACTGGAACGTCTGGGCGCAGCACGGGGCGTGGACCACGGTGCGGCTCACCTTCGGCGACGGCGACGACGACCTCCCGCCCGACACCCCCGTCCTCGCCCGCCGGGAGGTCTTCGTCGAGGGCACGGCCCTGGGCCGGGACGGCTGGACCGGACCGGGCCCCCGGCTCACGGCCTGGGTCGAGCTGACCCGGCCGGCCGGCGGCGGTCCGTGGCGGGTCGCCGACGTCCAGGTGGTCGAGGAGGTCCTGCCGCCCTCCGCGCCGCCCTCCGCCCCTCCCGCTTCTCCCGCATCTCCGCCCGCACCGAAGAACTGAGTGAGGCATCCATGTCCGTGTTCAGCCGCCGCAAGCGGAAGGAAGAGGACCCGCCGCCGGCTTCCGGGTCCACGGCGGTCGAGGTACGGGTGCGCGCCGACGGGTTCGCCGAGGTGGACGGCAGGCCCGTGGTGGCGGGAGTCGGGGAGAACCCCCAGGACGCCGTGCTCGACTACCTGCACCGTCTCGTCCTGACGTCCGGACGGCCCGTGTCGGCCGTGGTGTACGACGAGCGGATCGGGTCGGTCGTGCCGCTGCGGGTGCTGGAGGACGGGTCGAGCGTCTTCTCGGGCCACCCGGCGCCGCTGTGGGAGGCCGGGTCCCAGGGCCTGCCGGCACAGGGGCCCGCGCCGGTGCCGGTGCCCGCGCGGGACTTCGCGCTCCCGCCCGGCCCGGCGGTACGGGCGCCCCGGCCCGCCGCCGTGGAACCGGTACCCGCGCCGCGGCAGGAGCCCGAGGCCCCGCCCGTACGGACACCGGCCCCGGCGCCCGCGCCCGCTCCGGTACTCGCGCCCGCCCCGGACCCGTCCCCGGTACCCGCGCCGGACCCGTCCCCCGTACCCGCCCCGTCTCCCGCGCCCGCTCCGTCCCCGGTGCCCGCGCCGTCCTCCGTGCCGGACCCGTCCCCCGTACCCGCTCCCTCTCCCGTACCGGCTCCCGCCCCCGTACCCACGCCGTCCCCCGCACCGGAACCCGCACCCGCTCCCGCACCCGTGGAGCCGCCCGTCCCCGCGCCGACCCCCGTTCCCGCCCCGGCCCCGGTCCCCGGCCCTCCCGTCGGCGAACCGGCCGCCGGTCCCGTGGCCCGCATCCACGAGGCGCTCCAGGCCGGGCGCATCGAGTGGGCCGCCACCCTCGCCCTGCAGAGCGTGAACGAGGCCGCCGCGCGCCTCGGCCCGGAGGCGTCCGAGACGCTGCGGCTGCGCGAGCTCAACGCGTACGTCGCCTTCGTCGCGGGGGACAGCCGCCGCGCTTTCGAGGGCTCCCTGGACATCGCCCGCGTACGCGTCGCGCACGACGATCCGCAGGCGCTGCAGAGCGTGCTGAACGCGGCGGCGGCCTGGCTCAGGGTCGCCGACCCCCACGAGGCGCTCCGGATGGGGCACGACCTGGTCGCCCTCTGGTCCACCCTCCCCCCGGCGGACCAGGTCCGGCTGGAGTCCGTGCGGGCCCGGATGGCCCGGCTGGAGCGGCGGGCGGGGACCGCCTGAGCATGCGTGCCGAAAGCGGCGCCGTCCTCCCGGAGGGCGGGCGGGGCTCTCGGCACGCGCCCCGGAGGAGCACGGGCGCGCCGCCTCCGGCCGGTCCGCGCGGGCGACCGTCCGCGCGGCGCCGCCCGTGCCCGCACACGGCCGCCGATCGCGTGCGTCGCATTTGTTTTGACCGGAGTCCGTGCGATAGGTACGCTCAAGCCTTGTGCCTGGGGTGTGCCTGGGCTCGTGTGCGTGTCCTCAACCGCACCGCGAGTCATATACCGGCCACCGTGGTCCGCGCTTTTCCGCCGTTGGCGGGGGTCCGCGCGATTCGACACACCCGACCGCGTGGGTCGGTGACTGTTCCAGGTTAGTTTTACCGACGGCACACAGAAACCGGAGAAGTAGTGCCTACGATCCAGCAGCTGGTCCGGAAGGGCCGGCAGGACAAGGTCGAGAAGAACAAGACGCCCGCACTCGAGGGTTCCCCTCAGCGCCGCGGCGTCTGCACGCGTGTGTTCACGACCACCCCGAAGAAGCCGAACTCGGCCCTCCGTAAGGTCGCGCGTGTGCGTCTGACCTCCGGCATCGAGGTCACGGCCTACATCCCGGGTGAGGGTCACAACCTGCAGGAGCACTCGATCGTGCTCGTGCGCGGTGGCCGTGTGAAGGACCTGCCGGGTGTTCGTTACAAGATCATCCGCGGTTCCCTCGACACGCAGGGCGTCAAGAACCGTAAGCAGGCTCGCAGCCGCTACGGCGCCAAGAAGGAGAAGTAAGAATGCCTCGTAAGGGCCCCGCCCCGAAGCGCCCGGTCATCATCGACCCGGTCTACAGCTCTCCTCTTGTCACCTCGCTGATCAACAAGATCCTGCTGGACGGCAAGCGTTCCACCGCCGAGCGCATCGTGTACGGCGCCATGGAGGGTCTTCGCGAGAAGACCGGCCAGGACCCGGTCATCACGCTGAAGCGCGCTCTCGAGAACGTGAAGCCGGCCCTCGAGGTCAAGTCCCGCCGTGTCGGTGGCGCCACCTACCAGGTGCCGATTGAGGTCAAGCCGGGCCGCGCGTCCACGCTCGCCCTCCGCTGGCTCGTCGGTTACTCCCGCGCCCGTCGCGAGAAGACCATGACCGAGCGCCTCATGAACGAGCTGCTCGACGCCTCGAACGGCCTCGGCGCTGCGGTCAAGAAGCGCGAGGACACGCACAAGATGGCCGAGTCCAACAAGGCCTTCGCGCACTACCGCTGGTAGTCGCAACCCACATCGAGACCGAGAGAAGACTGAGCCGATATGGCTACCACTTCGCTTGACCTTGCCAAGGTGCGCAACATCGGCATCATGGCTCACATCGACGCGGGCAAGACGACCACCACCGAGCGGATCCTGTTCTACACCGGTGTCTCGTACAAGATCGGTGAAGTCCACGACGGCGCTGCCACGATGGACTGGATGGAGCAGGAGCAGGAGCGCGGCATCACGATCACGTCCGCCGCGACGACCTGCCACTGGTCGCTCGAGAACGTCGATCACACGATCAACATCATCGACACGCCCGGCCACGTCGACTTCACCGTCGAGGTGGAGCGTTCGCTGCGCGTGCTCGACGGTGCTGTCACCGTGTTCGACGGCGTGGCCGGCGTCGAGCCGCAGTCCGAGACCGTCTGGCGTCAGGCGGACCGCTACGGCGTTCCGCGCATCTGCTTCGTCAACAAGCTCGACCGCACCGGTGCCGACTTCCTGCGCTGCGTCGACATGATCGTGGACCGCCTCGGCGCCACCCCGATCGTCATGCAGCTCCCGATCGGTGCCGAGGCCGACTTCCAGGGCGTCGTCGACCTCGTCCGCATGAAGGCCCTCGTCTGGTCCGCCGAGGCCAGCAAGGGTGAGATGTACGACATCGTCGACATCCCGGCCTCGCACACCGAGCTCGCCGAGGAGTACCGCGGCAAGCTGGTCGAGACCGTCGCGGAGAACGACGAAGAGATCATGGAGCTCTTCCTCGAGGGCGTCGAGCCCACCGAGGAGCAGCTGTACGCCGCGGTCCGTCGCATCACCATCGCCTCCGGCAAGGGCGGCGAGACCACGGTCACCCCCGTGTTCTGTGGCACCGCGTTCAAGAACAAGGGCGTCCAGCCCCTGCTCGACGCGGTCGTCCGCTACCTGCCGTCGCCCCTGGACGTCGAGGCCATCGAGGGCCAGGACGTCAAGGACCCCGAGGTCGTCGTCCGGCGCAAGCCGTCCGACGACGAGCCGCTGTCGGCCCTCGCGTTCAAGATCGCGAGCGACCCGCACCTCGGCAAGCTCACCTTCGTCCGGATCTACTCCGGTCGCCTGGAGGCCGGCACCGCGGTGCTGAACTCCGTCAAGGGCAAGAAGGAGCGCATCGGCAAGATCTACCGCATGCACGCGAACAAGCGTGAGGAGATCGACTCGGTGGGCGCCGGCGACATCGTCGCCGTCATGGGCCTCAAGCAGACCACCACCGGTGAGACGCTGTGCGACGACAAGAACCCGGTCGTCCTGGAGTCCATGGACTTCCCGGCGCCGGTCATCCAGGTCGCCATCGAGCCCAAGTCCAAGGGTGACCAGGAGAAGCTGGGTGTCGCCATCCAGCGTCTCGCGGAGGAGGACCCCTCCTTCCAGGTCCACTCGGACGAGGAGACCGGCCAGACCATCATCGGTGGCATGGGCGAGCTCCACCTCGACATCCTCGTCGACCGCATGCGGCGCGAGTTCAAGGTCGAGGCGAACGTCGGCAAGCCGCAGGTCGCGTACCGCGAGACGATCCGCAAGGCCGTCGAGCGCGTGGACTACACCCACAAGAAGCAGACCGGTGGTACCGGTCAGTTCGCCAAGGTGCAGATCGCGATCGAGCCCATCGAGGGTGGCGACGCCTCCTACGAGTTCGTGAACAAGGTCACCGGTGGCCGCATCCCGAAGGAGTACATCCCTTCGGTCGACGCGGGTGCGCAGGAGGCCATGCAGTTCGGCATCCTGGCCGGCTACGAGATGACCGGCGTTCGCGTCATCCTTCTCGACGGTGGCTACCACGAGGTCGACTCCTCCGAGCTCGCGTTCAAGATCGCCGGTTCGCAGGCCTTCAAGGAGGCCGCGCGGAAGGCTTCGCCGGTCATCCTCGAACCCATGATGTCCGTCGAGGTCACCACGCCCGAGGACTACATGGGCGAGGTCATCGGTGACATCAACTCCCGCCGTGGCCAGATCCAGGCCATGGAGGAGCGCAGCGGCGCTCGCGTCGTGCGGGGCCTCGTGCCCCTCTCGGAGATGTTCGGCTACGTCGGAGACCTCCGCAGCAAGACCTCGGGTCGCGCAAGCTACTCGATGCAGTTCGACTCCTACGCCGAGGTTCCCCGGAACGTCGCCGAGGAGATCATCGCGAAGGCCAAGGGCGAGTAACTCTCCCGAGTTCACGCTTTAGGCTTGACACCGAACGCCGGGGCTCGGCCCCCGAAACCCGAGGAACCGGGCCCCGGCGAACGGCATCCCAGCAAAGATCACCTGGCGCCGATGAGCAAGGCGTACAGAACCACTCTCCAGGAGGACCCCCGTGGCGAAGGCGAAGTTCGAGCGGACTAAGCCGCACGTCAACATCGGCACCATCGGTCACATCGACCACGGTAAGACGACCCTCACGGCCGCCATTACCAAGGTGCTGCACGACGCGTACCCGGACCTGAACGAGGCCTCGGCCTTCGACCAGATCGACAAGGCTCCCGAGGAGCGCCAGCGCGGTATCACCATCTCGATCGCGCACGTCGAGTACCAGACCGAGTCGCGTCACTACGCCCACGTCGACTGCCCCGGTCACGCGGACTACATCAAGAACATGATCACGGGTGCGGCGCAGATGGACGGCGCCATCCTCGTGGTCGCCGCCACCGACGGCCCGATGCCGCAGACCAAGGAGCACGTGCTCCTGGCCCGCCAGGTCGGCGTTCCCTACATCGTCGTCGCCCTGAACAAGGCCGACATGGTGGACGACGAGGAGATCCTGGAGCTCGTCGAGCTCGAGGTTCGTGAGCTCCTCTCCGAGTACGAGTTCCCGGGCGACGACCTGCCGGTCGTCCGTGTCTCGGCGCTCAAGGCCCTCGAGGGCGACAAGGAGTGGGCGGACAAGCTCCTCGGTCTGATGAAGGCCGTCGACGAGTCCATCCCGCAGCCCGAGCGCGACGTCGACAAGCCGTTCCTGATGCCGATCGAGGACGTCTTCACGATCACCGGTCGTGGCACCGTCGTCACCGGTCGCATCGAGCGCGGTGTCCTCAAGGTCAACGAGACCGTCGACATCATCGGCATCAAGACCGAGAAGACCACCACCACGGTCACCGGCATCGAGATGTTCCGCAAGCTGCTCGACGAGGGCCAGGCCGGTGAGAACGTCGGTCTGCTCCTCCGCGGCATCAAGCGCGAGGACGTCGAGCGCGGCCAGGTCATCATCAAGCCGGGTTCGGTCACGCCGCACACCAGCTTCGAGGCCCAGGCCTACATCCTGTCGAAGGACGAGGGTGGCCGTCACACCCCGTTCTTCAACAACTACCGCCCGCAGTTCTACTTCCGTACCACGGACGTGACCGGCGTCGTGACCCTCCCCGAGGGCACCGAGATGGTCATGCCGGGCGACAACACCTCCATGTCCGTCGAGCTGATCCAGCCCGTCGCCATGGAGGAGGGCCTCAAGTTCGCCATCCGTGAGGGTGGCCGGACCGTCGGCGCCGGCCAGGTCGTCAAGATCAACGCCTGATCTCGCACTGACCTGGTGGCTCGCAGGAGCCGCTGAGCGATAAGGGGAAGGCCCCGCACCGAGAGGTGCGGGGCCTTTCTCGCGTTCCGCCGGACGCCGCGGCCCGGGCGGGACCTTCCGGGCACGGCCTACGGCCGCCAGCTCCACAGCCGTCCGTCCGCGCCCGCGCCCACCACGGTCGCTCCCCGCGCGCCCAGGTGCAGGGCGGCCGAGACCACGGGACCGCCGGACGTACGGGTACGCCTGCGGCCGCCGGCCCGCACCGTCGCCCGGCCGCGCGGGTCCGTGCCGAGCAGGACGGTCCCGAGCGCCGCCGAGTGCGCGGCGACCACGCCCCCGTACCCGTCGAGGCCGGCGTCGCCGCGCGGGCCGAGCAGCTTCCCGGACGCCGGGGGCCGGTGGTAGAGCGCGCCGTTCGCGCTCGCCACGGTGGAGCCGGAGAGCGGGAGCCGTTCCGTCCGCTCCGTCCCGTCCACCCAGTGTCGTACGGACTCCCGGCCCGCCGCGTAGAGGTGCGTCCGGCCCGCCCCGTCCACCGAGACGGCCAGCCCGTCCTGGACCTCCGCGTCCCCGGGGAGGGTCCGCCAGGGACCCCAGGTCCCGTCCGCCGCCCGGACCCTGGTCGAGACGTGCTTGTCCGCGTTCCGCACGAAGAGGTGGACCCGGCCGTCGGGGGTCGCGACCGCCACCGGAGAACCGATTCTGCGCCCCCGGTCGCTTGTGTGTTCCGGGTTCCCCAGGCCCCGCCAGGCGAGGAACGGACCGCCGGGGGAGCGCTGCTCCAGGAGCACCACCTCGCGCCGGTTGGCCCCGCCGTGCCCGTCGAGCGCGGCGAACCGCACCCCGAAGAGCAGCGTCCTGCCGTCGTCGAGGACGGCCGAGCCGAGCGCCGGGGCGAGCGGGCCGCCGCCCAGGTCCTCCGGCTCGCCCCAGGCGCCGCCGGGGGCGGTCTCGCGCCGGCGGACCGCGCGCAGGCCCAGGACCCCGTAGGCCGTGAGCCGTCCGTCCGGCTCCTCGGCGAGCACCGGGCGGGCACCGGGCCAGCGGTGGTGGGTGGAGCGGACCCAGCCCTTGCGGTTGGTGAGCGGCCGGGTGCCGCCGACCCCGTAGTCGCCGCAGCCCGAGGGGTTCCCGCACCGCCAGGACGGGTTCCCGCCGTACGGGACGAGCCGGGCGGCCTTCTCCTTCAGGACTCCCGGCGGGAGGTTCTTGGGCCAGTGCCGGTTGTAGTAGCCCCGGAAGGCGGTCGTGGTGAAGGCCGGCACCGGCTCGCCGTCCCGCACCGCGTCCGCGACGCGGCGGCACAGCGCGGCCCAGGTGAAGCAGGCGACCGCCGTGTGGTCCCCGTGGTCCTCGTAGCCCGGCTGCTCGGCGTCGTTCCGCCGTGCGGCGTCGGTGCCGTGCTGGATGTCGGGGTCCGGGTCCAGGGTGTGCACCACGGTGGGCCGGTAGCGGGCGAGCAGTCCGGCCAGGACCTCGACCAGGCCGTCGTAGTCGTAGGTGTCCGGGCGGGTGAGGGGGGAGTCCGCCGACAGGTGGGTCCGCACCTCCAGGGAGCGGTCCTTCCAGAGCGCGGGCAGCGCCATGTACCGGCGGGGGGCGTGCATCGGCAGGTTGAGGAAGACCAGCTCGATCCGGCGGGTGCCGTGCGTGAGCGTGTCGATCTCGGCCCGCCGGCCTCCCGGGAGCGTCAGGACCCCCCGCCGCCACGGCGTGAACACCGGCAGGCCGAGGGCCACGGCGTACGACTGGCGCAGCCCCTGGTGGCGGGCGGCGGAGTAGGCCGCCCGGTCCGGGCGGGCCGCGGGCATTCCGGCGATCCGGTTCCGGCCGTTGTGCTCGCCGGCGGTCACGTACACGGAGACGAGCGGGACCCCCGCGTCGATCAGCCGCTGCGAGTCCGGGTTCATGAAGTACAGGTCGTCGTCCGGGTGCGCGGCGAACTGCATCAGGAGCGCCCGGTGGGGCGGCGTCGGGGCGACCGGTTTCCCCGGCGCCGGATCGGCGGTCGGTCCGGCCCGGCGCGGCTCCGGTACGGAGCATCCGGCGACGGCCGAGGCGCCGGCGAGGGCGCCGGCGAGGACCGTCCTGCGACGGGGGGTGGTGTGCTGCACTGGGGGGCCCTTCACTCATCGGTCCCCTGAAAGACGGATGTGCGCGCGAAGGGGTTGTGTCCGTACGGCACGGTTGACAGGCGTCTCGGATGACGGAACCCGGAGTCCGCTCACTGGTGCTCACGATCACATGGATGCAACAGTGAGTACGACGGCGGCGGAACGAGGGAGTTCCGGGCGGCCGTCCCTCCCTCCCGCGCGCGGCAACGGCGCCGAGCGCTCCCACCGGTTTCTCCGCCGGCGCATGCCGTGCCAGAAGGGGGTTCCACGTGCCGAACCGACCCGACCCGAAGGCCGCCCGGGCCGCTCTCGACGCCCTCCGCACCGAGATCGAGCACCGCAACCCGGCGCAGCCCGAGTTCCACCAGGCCGTCCACGAGGTGCTCGACAGCCTCGCCCCCGTGCTCGCGGCCCGTCCGGAGTTCGCCGAGCCCGGACTCCTGGAGCGGCTGGTCGAGCCCGAGCGGCAGATCATCTTCCGGGTGCCGTGGCAGGACGACCGGGGCCGTACGCGGGTCAACCGGGGCTTCCGCGTCGAGTTCAACAGCGCCCTCGGCCCCTACAAGGGCGGTCTGCGCTTCCACCCGTCGGTGAACCTCGGGATCGTCAAGTTCCTCGGTTTCGAGCAGATCTTCAAGAACGCCCTGACCGGGCTCGGCATCGGCGGCGGCAAGGGCGGCAGCGACTTCGACCCGCACGGCCGCAGCGACGCCGAGGTCATGCGGTTCTGCCAGTCGTTCATGACCGAGCTGTACCGGCACCTCGGTGAGCACACCGACGTGCCGGCCGGTGACATCGGCGTCGGCGGCCGGGAGATCGGCTACCTGTTCGGCCAGTACCGGCGGATCACCAACCGCTGGGAGGCCGGCGTCCTCACGGGCAAGGGCAGCGGCTGGGGCGGCTCCGCGATCCGCCCGGAGGCCACCGGCTACGGCAGCGTCCTCTTCGCCGAGGCGATGCTCCGCGAGCGCGGCGAGGGCCTGGAGGGCCGGACGGCCGTCGTCTCCGGCTCCGGCAACGTGGCCCTGTACACGATCGAGAAGCTGATCGCCCTCGGTGCCAACCCGCTGACCTGCTCCGACTCCGGCGGTTACGTGTACGACGACAAGGGCATCGACCTCGCGCTGCTCAAGCACGTCAAGGAGGTCGAGCGCGGCCGGGTGGCGGACTACGCCGAGCGCCGGGGCGCCTCCGCGCGCTTCGTGCCCGGCGGCCGGGTCTGGGAGGTCCCCGCCGACGTGGCCCTGCCGTCCGCGACCCAGAACGAGCTGGACGAGAACGACGCGGCGGCCCTGATCCGCAACGGCGTGAAGGCCGTCGCCGAGGGCGCCAACATGCCCACGACGGCGGAGGCGGTCCACCTGTTCCAGCGGGCCGGCGTCGCCTTCGGTCCGGGCAAGGCCGCCAACGCGGGCGGTGTCGCCGTCAGCGCCCTGGAGATGGCGCAGAACCACTCCCGTACGACCTGGAGCGCGGCCCGGGTGGAGGAGGAGCTGGCGGGGATCATGACCTCGATCCACACGGCCTGCCACGAGACGGCCGAACGCTACGGGGCGCCGGGCGACTACGTCACCGGGGCCAACATCGCCGGGTTCGAGCGGGTCGCCGGGGCGATGCTGGCGCAGGGCGTCATCTGAGCCGCGGCCGGGCCGGCCGCGTCCGCACGTCCCCGTCCCCGTACGCCTCCGCATCCGTGCCCGTACGTCCCCGGAAAGATTTTCCGGAAGATCTTCCCGGGGACGTAGAGACCGTCCGGACGGCTCCGACCGTAGGGTGACAGCGCGCCGGAGGGGCGCGCGGGAACGGGGAGGGCACCCGGAATGAAGTACGTCGCGATGATCTACGGCAACCAGGCCAAGTGGGACGCCTTCCCCGCCGAGGCGTGGCCCGAGGCGATCGCCCGGCAGGAGGCCTTCAACCGCGAGTACCGGGAGAGCGGCGAGCTGATCGGCGCGTACGGACTGGCCGACGCGGCCGCCGCCCGGCTCGTGCGGCGCGAGGACGGGGCGCCGGCCGTCACCGACGGCCCGTACCTGGAGACCAAGGAGTACCTGGCCAGCTTCTACCTCCTGGACTGCGACAGCCAGGAGCGGGCGCAGGAGATCGCCGCCGACATGCCCTTCGCGGACGTCGAGCCCGTCGAGCTGTGGCCGGTCCTGCACGAGTCCGCGGCGGACGCGTGAGCGACCGGAACGGCGTCGAGGACCTGCTGCGCGAGCACGCGCCGCGGGTCCTCGGCGCGCTCGTCCGGCGGCACGGCGACTTCGACCTCTGCGAGGACGCCCTCCAGGAGGCCCTGATCGCCGCCGCCCGGCAGTGGCCCGGGGAGGGCGTGCCCGGCAACGCGTACGGCTGGCTGCTGACCGTCGCCCACCGCCGGTACGTGGACCTGGTGCGCGGCGAGGCCGCGCGCAGGCGCCGCGAGGACGCCGTCGCGCTCGCCACCCCGGACTCCGAGCTCCTGGCGCGCGCGGCGGACGAGGACCCCGGTACGGACCGGGACGACTCCCTGGCGCTGCTCTTCCTCTGCTGCCGCCCGGAGCTGTCGCCGCCCAGCCGGATCGCGCTCACCCTGCGCGCCGTCGGCGGCCTCACCACCGCGCAGATCGCCGCCGCCTTCCTGGTGCCCGAGGCGACCATGGCGCAGCGGATCAGCCGGGCCAAACAGGCGATCAGGGAAGGGGGTTGGCCGCTGACCCCGCCGGGGGGCGAGGAGGGCGCGGCCCGCCTCGCCGAGGTGCGGCACGTGCTGTACCTGATCTTCAACGAGGGCTACACGACCAGCGGCGGCGACGCGCTCACCGCGCCCGCGCTGTCCACGGAGGCGATCCGGCTCGCCCGGCTGCTGCACCGGCTCGTCCCCGACGACACCGAGACGGCGGGACTGCTCGCCCTCATGCTGCTCACCGACGCCCGCCGTCCGGCCCGCACGGGGCCGGCCGGGGAGCTGGTGCCGCTCACGGAGCAGGACCGGACGCGCTGGGACGGCCGGCTGGTCGCGGAGGGGGTGGAGCTGCTCGGCCGCACCCTGCCGAAGGGGCGGGTCGGTCCGTACCAGCTCCAGGCGGCGATCGCGGCCGTGCACGACGAGGCGGGGTCCGCCGGAGAGACGGACTGGCCGCAGATCCTCGCCCTGTACGACCTCCTGGAGCGGACCGGGCCGAACCCGATGGTCACGCTCAACCGCGCGGTCGCCGTCGCGATGGTCCACGGCCCCGGAGCCGGGCTCGAACTCCTGGACGGGCTGGCGGCGGACAAGCGGCTCGCCCGGCACCACCGCCTCCTCGCCGCGCGGGCGCACCTCCTCGAACTGCTCGGCGACGACGGGGGCGCCGCCACCGCCTACCGCGAGGCGGCCCGCCGCACGGCCGGCGCCCCCGAACGGCGCTACCTGACGGAGCGGGCCCGGCGCCTGGCAGGGCCGGGGGAGAGGGGCGCCTGAGCGCCGCGCGCACACCCTGCGTATGCGCCCCGGCGCATGGGCGTACGTGACGTGGGGTACAGTCTTCGACCCCGATTGGCGGCCGGATGCCCGTGTGTGGCAGACTGTCGGGGTTGCTCGGTTGAGTGCCGATGCTGCGCGCCTCCCGTCGGGGGGACCGGAAGCGAGTCCCACAGTACTCGTCGCTCCTTCTCAGGGGCGGACGTACGGGAATCTTCTGGGAAGCGTCAGCGGGGTGCCGGCCAGGCACCCGGTGGGCCGGTGGAGACAGTGCGGCAGCCCCCGATCGGCGGTCATGGCGACCGTGCCCCCTTGGTTGGGAAGTCCCTGGGACTTCTGCGTAGAGGGAGTGCGACACGCCCGACCGCGTGGGTCGGAGGAGGCGGCGGTTCTCCGGAAGCACGACCGACCGGGTTCCAGAGCGTTTACGAGACAAAGGACTACTGAGTAGCCATGGCGGGACAGAAGATCCGCATCCGGCTCAAGGCCTACGACCACGAGGTCATCGACTCCTCGGCGAAGAAGATCGTCGAGACGGTGACGCGCACTGGTGCGTCGGTCGCGGGCCCGGTGCCGCTGCCCACTGAGAAGAACGTGTACTGCGTCATCAAGTCGCCGCACAAGTACAAGGACTCGCGCGAGCACTTCGAGATGCGCACGCACAAGCGCCTCATCGACATCCTCGACCCCACGCCGAAGACGGTCGACTCGCTCATGCGCCTCGACCTGCCGGCGGGCGTCGACATCGAGATCAAGCTCTGAGGTGACGCGCGAGATGGCTAAGAACATCAAGGGCATCCTGGGCGAGAAGCTCGGCATGACGCAGGTCTGGGACGAGAACAACCGGGTCGTCCCGGTGACCGTCGTCAAGGCCGGCCCGAATGTCGTGACCCAGGTGCGTACGAACGACACCGACGGCTACGAGTCGGTCCAGATCGCCTTCGGCGAGATCGACCCGCGCAAGGTGAACAAGCCCCTCAAGGGCCACTTCGCCAAGGCCGACGTCACCCCGCGCCGCCACCTGGTGGAGCTCCGCACCGCCGACGCCTCCGAGTACACGCTCGGCCAGGAGATCACCGCCGAGCTCTTCGAGGCCGGCGTGAAGGTCGACGTCACCGGCAAGAGCAAGGGCAAGGGCTTCGCCGGTGTCATGAAGCGCCACAACTTCCGTGGTGGCAAGGCGTCGCACGGTGCCCACCGCGTGCACCGCAAGCCCGGTTCCATCGGTGGCTGCGCCACCCCGGGCCGTGTCTTCAAGGGCATGCGCATGGCCGGTCGCATGGGCAACGAGCGTGTGACCACCCAGAACCTGACCGTCCACGCCGTTGACGCCGAGAAGGGTCTGCTGCTCATCAAGGGCGCCGTCCCCGGCCCGAACGGTGGCCTCGTCCTGGTCCGCACCGCGGCCAAGGGGGTTTGAGGAACCGATGAGCACCATTGACATCCTTTCGCCGGCGGGCGACAAGGCCGGGACCGTCGACCTCCCCGAGGAGATCTTCGGCGCGAAGGTCAGCGTTCCGCTGATCCACCAGGTCGTCGTCGCGCAGCTGGCCGCGGCCCGTCAGGGCACGCACAAGACCAAGACCCGTGGCGAAGTCCGCGGTGGTGGCAAGAAGCCTTACCGCCAGAAGGGCACCGGCCGCGCCCGTCAGGGTTCGACCCGCGCCCCGCAGTTCGCCGGTGGTGGCGTCGTGCACGGTCCCGTGCCGCGTGACTACTCGCAGCGGACCCCGAAGAAGATGAAGGCCGCCGCTCTCCGCGGTGCCCTCTCGGACCGGGCGAACCACTCCCGCATCCACGTCGTCACCGGCGTGGTCGAGGGCGAGGTCTCCACCAAGGCCGCCAAGACGCTGTTCGGCAAGATCTCGGAGCGCAAGAACCTGCTCCTGGTCGCCGAGCGCTCCGACGAGGCCGCGTGGCTGTCCGCTCGTAACCTGCCCCAGGTGCACATCCTGGAGCCGGGCCAGCTCAACACGTACGACGTGATCGTCTCCGACGACGTGGTCTTCACCAAGGCCGCCCTCGAGTCCTTCGTGTCTGGCCCCCAGACCGCTGAGACCGAAGGGAGCGACGCCTGATGAGCGAGGCCGTCGTCACCAGCAAGACCTTCTCGGACCCGCGTGACATCCTCGTCAAGCCGGTCGTCTCGGAGAAGAGCTACGCCCTGCTCGACGAGAACAAGTACACGTTCATCGTCGCGCCCGGCTCCAACAAGACCCAGATCAAGCAGGCCGTCGAGGCGGTCTTCTCGGTCAAGGTCACCGGGGTCAACACGATCAACCGCCAGGGCAAGCGCAAGCGGACCAAGGCCGGTTTCGGCAAGCGCAAGGACACCAAGCGCGCCATCGTGACCCTTGCTGAGGGCAACCGAATCGACATCTTCGGCGGCCCGACCGCCTGACGGCGGTCGAGTCGTCCGATATCGGACGAGGACTGAGAAATGGGTATCCGCAAGTACAAGCCGACTACGCCGGGCCGCCGTGGCTCCTCCGTAGCCGACTTCGTCGAGATCACGCGGTCCACGCCGGAGAAGTCGCTGGTCCGCCCCCTGCACAGCAAGGGCGGCCGTAACAACACCGGTCGTGTGACCGTCCGTCACCAGGGCGGTGGCCACAAGCGCGCCTACCGCGTGATCGACTTCCGTCGTCACGACAAGGACGGCGTGCCGGCCAAGGTCGCTCACATCGAGTACGACCCCAACCGCACCGCGCGCATCGCGCTGCTCCACTACGTGGACGGCGAGAAGCGCTACATCATCGCCCCCAAGGGTCTGACGCAGGGTGACCGCGTCGAGAACGGCCCCGGCGCGGACATCAAGCCCGGCAACAACCTGGCGCTCCGCAACATCCCGGTCGGTACCACGATCCACGCGATCGAGCTCCGTCCCGGTGGCGGCGCCAAGTTCGCCCGCTCGGCCGGTGCCTCCGTGCAGCTGCTGGCGAAGGAGGGCACCATGGCCCACCTCCGCATGCCGTCCGGTGAGATCCGTCTGGTCGACGCCCGCTGCCGCGCCACCATCGGCGAGGTCGGCAACGCCGAGCAGTCGAACATCAACTGGGGCAAGGCCGGACGCAAGCGCTGGCTGGGTGTTCGCCCGACCGTCCGCGGTGTGGCGATGAACCCGGTCGACCACCCGCACGGTGGTGGTGAGGGCAAGACCTCCGGTGGTCGCCACCCGGTCTCCCCGTGGGGTCAGAAGGAGGGTCGTACTCGTTCGCCGAAGAAGGCTTCGAACAAGTACATCGTCCGCCGCCGCAAGACGAACAAGAAGCGCTAGGAGCGGGTTTAGATGCCGCGCAGTCTCAAGAAGGGACCCTTCGTCGACGGCCACCTCGTCAAGAAGGTGGACGCCCAGAACGAAGCCGGTACCAAGAACGTCATCAAGACCTGGTCCCGTCGCTCGATGATCATCCCGGCCATGCTCGGCCACACGATCGCGGTGCACAACGGCAAGACCCACATTCCGGTGTTTGTCACCGAGTCGATGGTCGGCCACAAGCTCGGCGAGTTCTCGCCGACGCGCACCTTCCGGGGTCACGTGAAGGACGACCGGAAGTCGAAGCGCCGCTAGTAGCGGGGTGGAATGACCATGACAGACACTGGAAGGACAACCATGGAAGCCAGGGCCCAGGCGCGGTACATCCGCGTCACGCCCATGAAGGCCCGCCGCGTGGTGGACCTTATCCGTGGCATGGACGCCACGGAGGCTCAGGCGGTCCTGCGTTTCGCCCCGCAGGCCGCGAGCGTGCCGGTTGGCAAGGTGCTGGACAGCGCCATCGCCAACGCTGCACACAACTACGACCACACCGACGCCTCTTCGCTGGTCATCAGCGAGGCGTACGTGGATGAGGGCCCGACCCTGAAGCGGTTCCGTCCGCGTGCTCAGGGCCGTGCCTACCGGATCCGTAAGCGGACCAGCCACATCACCGTGGTCGTCAGCAGCAAGGAAGGAACCCGGTAATGGGCCAGAAGGTTAACCCGCATGGGTTCCGGCTCGGCATCACCACGGACTTCAAGTCCCGCTGGTACGCCGACAAGCTGTACAAGGACTACGTCAAGGAAGACGTCGCCATCCGCAGGATGATGACGTCCGGCATGGAGCGCGCCGGCATCTCGAAGGTGGAGATCGAGCGCACCCGTGACCGTGTGCGTGTGGACATCCACACCGCGCGTCCCGGCATCGTCATCGGCCGCCGCGGCGCCGAGGCCGACCGCATCCGCGGCGACCTCGAGAAGCTCACGGGCAAGCAGGTCCAGCTGAACATCCTCGAGGTCAAGAACCCCGAGATGGACGCCCAGCTGGTCGCCCAGGCCGTCGCCGAGCAGCTCTCCTCCCGCGTCTCCTTCCGTCGTGCCATGCGCAAGAGCATGCAGGGCACGATGAAGGCCGGCGCCAAGGGCATCAAGATCCAGTGCGGCGGTCGCCTCGGCGGCGCCGAGATGTCCCGCTCGGAGTTCTACCGCGAGGGCCGCGTGCCCCTGCACACGCTCCGCGCGAACGTCGACTACGGCTTCTTCGAGGCCAAGACGACCTTCGGCCGCATCGGCGTGAAGGTCTGGATCTACAAGGGCGACGTCAAGAACATCGCCGAGGTCCGCGCCGAGAACGCCGCGGCCCGTGCGGGCAACCGCCCGGCCCGCGGTGCCGGCGCTGGCGACCGCCCGGCCGGCCGTGGTGGCCGCGGTGGCGAGCGTGGCGGCCGCGGCCGCAAGCCGCAGCAGCAGTCCGCGCCGGCTGCCGAGGCCCCCAAGGCCGACGCTCCCGCCGCCGCTGCCGCTCCGGCTGAGAGCACCGGAACGGAGGCCTGACCGACATGCTGATCCCCCGTAGGGTCAAGCACCGCAAGCAGCACCACCCCAAGCGCTCTGGCATGAGCAAGGGTGGTACGCAGGTCGCGTTCGGCGAGTACGGCATCCAGGCCCTCACGCCGGCGTACGTGACCAACCGCCAGATCGAGGCGGCCCGTATCGCGATGACCCGCCACATCAAGCGTGGCGGCAAGGTCTGGATCAACATCTACCCGGACCGCCCGCTCACGAAGAAGCCCGCCGAGACCCGCATGGGTTCCGGTAAGGGTTCTCCCGAGTGGTGGATCGCGAACGTCAAGCCGGGTCGGGTGATGTTCGAACTGTCCTACCCGAACGAGAAGATCGCGCGCGAGGCTCTGACCCGTGCGGCTCACAAGCTGCCGATGAAGTGCAAGATCGTCAAGCGCGAGGCAGGTGAGCTGTGATGTCGGCCGGTACCAAGGCGTCCGAGCTGCGCGAGCTGGGCAACGAGGAGCTTCTCAACAAGCTCCGCGAGGCCAAGGAAGAGCTGTTCAACCTCCGCTTCCAGGCGGCGACGGGCCAGCTCGAGAACCACGGTCGGCTCAAGTCCGTCCGTAAGGACATCGCCCGGATCTACACCCTGATGCGTGAGCGCGAGCTGGGCATCGAGACGGTGGAGAACGCCTGATGAGCGAGAGCAACGTGACTGAAAAGAACGAGCGGAACGCTCGTAAGGTCCGCGAGGGCCTGGTCGTCAGCGACAAGATGGACAAGACCGTCGTCGTCGCCGTCGAGGACCGCGTCAAGCACGCGCTGTACGGCAAGGTCATCCGCCGTACGAACAAGCTCAAGGCTCACGACGAGCAGAACGCCGCCGGCATCGGTGACCGCGTCCTCCTGATGGAGACCCGGAAGCTGTCCGCCACGAAGCACTGGCGCGTCGTCGAGATCCTCGAGAAGGCCAAGTAATCACCTAGGGGGCTTTCCCTTAGGTTCAGTTCCGCCAGGCTCGGTGGAGAAGCGCTCGTCACGAGTGCTTCTCCACCGGGAACCGGCAGACAATCAGGAGATAGACGTGATCCAGCAGGAGTCGCGACTGCGTGTCGCCGACAACACTGGTGCCAAGGAGATCCTTTGCATCCGTGTTCTCGGTGGCTCGGGTCGCCGCTACGCGGGCATCGGTGACGTCATCGTCGCCACCGTCAAGGACGCGATCCCCGGTGGCAACGTGAAGAAGGGTGACGTCGTCAAGGCGGTCATCGTTCGCACCGTCAAGGAGCGCCGCCGCCAGGACGGCTCGTACATCCGCTTCGACGAGAACGCCGCTGTCATTCTCAAGAACGACGGCGACCCTCGTGGCACCCGTATCTTCGGCCCGGTCGGCCGTGAGCTGCGCGAGAAGAAGTTCATGAAGATCATCTCGCTCGCGCCGGAGGTGCTGTAAGCATGAAGATCAAGAAGGGCGACCTGGTCCAGGTCATCACCGGTAAGGACAAGGGCAAGCAGGGCAAGGTCGTCACGGCCTTCCCCCGCGAGAACCGCGTCCTCGTCGAGGGTGTCAACCGGGTCAAGAAGCACACCAAGGCCGGCCCCTCGCAGGCCGGCGGCATCGTGACGACCGAGGCCCCGATCCACGTGAGCAACGTTCAGCTCGTCGTGGAGAAGGACGGCAAGAAGGTCGTCACGCGTGTCGGTTACCGCTTCGACGACGAGGGCAACAAGATCCGCGTTGCCAAGCGGACGGGTGAGGACATCTGATGGCTACCACCACTCCGCGTCTCAAGACGAAGTACCGCGAGGAGATCGCGGGCAAGCTGCGTGAGGAGTTCTCGTACGAGAACGTCATGCAGATCCCCGGTCTCGTCAAGATCGTGGTCAACATGGGTGTCGGCGACGCCGCCCGTGACTCGAAGCTGATCGACGGCGCGATCCGCGACCTCACGACGATCACCGGTCAGAAGCCGGCCGTCACCAAGGCTCGCAAGTCCATCGCGCAGTTCAAGCTCCGCGAGGGCCAGCCGATCGGCGCCCACGTCACGCTCCGTGGCGACCGCATGTGGGAGTTCCTGGACCGCACCCTGTCGCTGGCGCTCCCGCGCATCCGCGACTTCCGCGGCCTGTCCCCCAAGCAGTTCGACGGCCGTGGCAACTACACCTTCGGTCTCACGGAGCAGGTCATGTTCCACGAGATCGACCAGGACAAGATCGACCGTGTCCGGGGTATGGACATCACCGTGGTGACCACGGCGACCAACGACGACGAGGGCCGTGCCCTTCTGCGTCACCTCGGCTTCCCCTTCAAGGAGGCGTAAGCGAGATGGCGAAGAAGGCTCTCATCGCGAAGGCTGCCCGCAAGCCCAAGTTCGGCGTGCGCGGTTACACGCGCTGCCAGCGCTGTGGTCGTCCCCACTCCGTGTACCGCAAGTTCGGCCTGTGCCGCGTGTGCCTTCGTGAGATGGCTCACCGTGGCGAGCTGCCGGGCGTGACCAAGAGCTCCTGGTAATCCCTTCATTGGGATGACCGGAGTCTCTCGGTAAGCATTGGGTCGGCGGAGGCCCGTCCTCGCATGCCTTAGGCTTGTGGGGTTGGGCGTCCGCCGCCCGTACGACTTACTACGCCGTAGGTCCCCGCGCCGCACCCGTCCCGCCCCTGTGTGGGGAGAGGGATGGCGCACTGGAAACCCCGGCGAGAGAGGCCGAAGGCCAATTCATGACCATGACTGATCCGATCGCGGACATGCTGACTCGTCTGCGTAACGCGAACTCGGCATACCACGACTCCGTGACGATGCCGCACAGCAAGATCAAGTCTCACATCGCGGAAATCCTCCAGCAGGAGGGCTTCATCACGGGCTGGAAGGTCGAGGACGCCGAGGTCGGCAAGAACCTCGTCCTCGAGCTCAAGTTCGGTCCGAACCGTGAGCGCTCCATCGCGGGCATCAAGCGGATCTCGAAGCCCGGTCTCCGGGTTTACGCGAAGTCCACCAACCTGCCGAAGGTCCTCGGCGGCCTGGGCGTGGCGATCATCTCCACGTCCCACGGTCTCCTGACCGGCCAGCAGGCAGGCAAGAAGGGCGTAGGTGGGGAAGTCCTCGCCTACGTCTGGTAGTCGGGAACGGAGGAATAGCTAATGTCGCGTATTGGCAAGCTGCCTATCCAGGTTCCCGCCGGCGTGGACGTCACCATCGATGGCCGCACGGTCACGGTCAAGGGTTCCAAGGGCACCCTGAGCCACACCGTCGCCGCGCCGATCGAGATCGTTAAGGGCGAGGACGGCGTTCTCAACGTCACCCGCCCGAACGACGAGCGTCAGAACAAGGCCCTCCACGGCCTGTCCCGCACGCTGGTGGCCAACATGATCACCGGTGTGACCCAGGGTTACGTGAAGGCGCTCGAGATCAGCGGTGTCGGTTACCGCGTCGCCGCGAAGGGCTCCAACCTGGAGTTCCAGCTCGGTTACAGCCACCCGATCCTGGTCGAGGCGCCCGAGGGCATCTCGTTCAAGGTCGAGTCGCCGACCAAGTTCTCGGTCGAGGGCATCGACAAGCAGAAGGTCGGCGAGGTCGCGGCGAACATCCGCAAGCTGCGGAAGCCCGACCCGTACAAGGCCAAGGGCGTCAAGTACGCCGGCGAGGTCATCCGCCGCAAGGTCGGAAAGGCTGGTAAGTAAGCCATGGCATACGGTGTGAAGATCGCCAAGGGCGACGCTTACAAGCGTGCCGCCAAGGCGCGCCGCCACATCCGCATCCGCAAGAGCGTGTCGGGTACGGCGGAGCGTCCGCGCCTCGTCGTGACGCGTTCGAACCGCGGTATCACCGCTCAGGTCATCGACGACCTCAAGGGTCACACCCTTGCGTCGGCGTCGACCCTGGACGCGTCGATCCGTGGCGGCGAGGGTGACAAGTCCGCGCAGGCCAAGCAGGTCGGAGCCCTCGTCGCCGAGCGCGCCAAGGCCGCTGGTGTCGAGGCTGTCGTGTTCGACCGTGGTGGCAACAGGTACGCCGGGCGCATTGCCGCTCTGGCTGACGCCGCCCGCGAAGCCGGGCTGAAGTTCTAAGCCCCGGTTCCGGGACTAACGGACGTAACAGAGAGAGGTAAATCCAATGGCTGGACCCCAGCGCCGCGGAAGCGGTGCCGGTGGCGGCGAGCGGCGGGACCGGAAGGGCCGCGACGGTGGCGCTGCCGCCGAGAAGACCGCGTACGTTGAGCGCGTTGTCGCGATCAACCGCGTCGCCAAGGTTGTCAAGGGTGGTCGTCGCTTCAGCTTCACCGCGCTCGTCGTGGTGGGTGACGGTGACGGCACCGTAGGTGTCGGTTACGGCAAGGCCAAGGAAGTTCCCGCGGCCATCGCCAAGGGTGTCGAGGAAGCCAAGAAGAACTTCTTCAAGGTTCCGCGCATCCAGGGCACCATCCCTCACCCGATCACGGGCGAGCGTGCCGCGGGCGTCGTGCTCCTGAAGCCGGCTTCCCCCGGTACCGGTGTGATCGCCGGTGGCCCGGTGCGCGCCGTTCTGGAGTGCGCCGGCGTTCACGACATCCTGTCGAAGTCGCTCGGCTCGTCCAACGCGATCAACATCGTGCACGCGACCGTGGCGGCCCTCAAGGGCCTGCAGCGTCCCGAGGAGATCGCGGCCCGCCGCGGTCTGCCCCTCGAGGACGTCGCCCCCGCGGCTCTGCTCCGTGCGCGTGCTGGGGCGGGTGCGTAATGGCTCGCCTCAAGGTCACGCAGACGAAGTCGTACATCGGCAGCAAGCAGAACCACCGCGACACCCTGCGTTCGCTCGGCCTCAAGAAGGTCAACGACGTGGTTGTCAAGGAGGATCGTCCCGAGTTCCGCGGCATGGTGCACACCGTCCGCCACCTCGTGACGGTCGAGGAGGTTGACTGACATGGCGGAGAACAACCCGCTGAAGGCCCACAACCTCCGTCCCGCCCCCGGCGCCAAGACCGCGAAGACCCGTGTCGGTCGTGGTGAGGCGTCGAAGGGTAAGACGGCCGGTCGTGGTACGAAGGGCACGAAGGCCCGCTACCAGGTTCCGCAGCGCTTCGAGGGCGGGCAGATGCCCCTCCACATGCGTCTGCCGAAGCTGAAGGGCTTCAAGAACCCCTTCCGCACCGAGTACCAGGTCGTGAACCTGGACAAGCTCACCGCGCTCTACCCGCAGGGTGGCGAGGTCACGGTGGCCGATCTGGTCGCCAAGGGTGCCGTTCGCAAGAACCAGCTCGTCAAGGTCCTTGGCCAGGGCGAGGTCTCCGTGGCGCTGCAGGTGACGGTCGACGCCGTCTCCGGCTCCGCCAAGGAGAAGATCGCCGCCGCCGGCGGCACCGTCACCGAGCTCGTCTGAGACGACCGCTCGATGGCTTGAACATCCGACCGGGGATGCCTCTCAAAAGGGGCATCCCCGGTTGGTCGTTCCTAGGGGGGCATGGTCGCCGGTAAGGTGGCGTGCACTGTCCGGACTCCGTGTGCCGTGTGCGCGCGGGGTCGATGGCGGAAACCAACTATTCGTCGAACCTCAAGACCGTCACCCTTGACGCATTGCGCGGGGGTCGCAGGAGGCACCGTGCTCACCGCGTTCGCCCGGGCGTTCAAGACGCCCGACCTGCGCAAGAAGCTACTCTTCACGCTCGCCATCATCGTGCTGTACCGCCTCGGGGCCCACGTCCCCGTACCCGGCGTCAGCTACGAGGCCGTCCAGCAGTGCGTCAAGCAGGCCAGCGAGGGCAACAGCAGCCTGTTCGGCCTCGTCAACATGTTCAGCGGCGGGGCGCTGCTGCAGATCACCATCTTCGCGCTCGGCATCATGCCGTACATCACGGCGAGCATCATCCTGCAGCTGCTGACCGTCGTGATCCCGCGCCTCGAGGCCCTCAAGAAGGAGGGGCAGTCCGGTACCGCCAAGATCACGCAGTACACCCGGTACCTGACGATCGCCCTCGCCATCCTCCAGGGCACCGGTCTCGTCGCGACCGCCAAGAGCGGCGCGCTCTTCAGCGGCTGCGCCGTCGCCGACCAGGTCGTGCCCGACCAGTCGATCTTCACCATCGCCACGATGGTGATCACCATGACGGCCGGCACCGCGCTCGTCATGTGGCTCGGTGAGCTGATCACCGACCGCGGCATCGGCAACGGCATGTCGATCCTGATGTTCATCTCGATCGCCGCCGGCTTCCCGGGCGCCCTGTGGGCCATCAAGGAGAGCGGCAAGCTCGCCCAGGGCTGGATCGAGTTCGGCGTCGTCATCCTGGTCGGCTTCGTGATGGTGGCCCTCGTGGTCTTCGTCGAGCAGGCCCAGCGCCGCATCCCGGTCCAGTACGCGAAGCGCATGATCGGCCGGCGCTCCTACGGCGGTACGTCCACGTACATCCCGCTGAAGGTGAACCAGGCGGGTGTGATTCCCGTCATCTTCGCGTCGTCGCTGCTCTACATCCCGGCCCTCGTCGCCCAGTTCTCCAACTCCACCGCGGGCTGGAAGACCTGGATCGAAGCCCACTTCGTCAAGGGTGACCACCCGTACTACATCGCCACCTACTTCCTCCTGATCGTGTTCTTCGCCTTCTTCTACGTGGCGATCTCGTTCAACCCCGAGGAAGTCGCCGACAACATGAAGAAGTATGGTGGCTTCATCCCGGGTATCCGGGCCGGTCGACCTACTGCCGAGTACCTGAGCTACGTGCTCAACAGGATCACTTGGCCGGGCTCGCTGTACTTGGGTCTGATCGCTCTCGTGCCGACGATGGCGTTGGCAGGCTTCGGCGGCGCCAATGCCAACTTCCCCTTCGGCGGGACGAGCATCCTCATCATCGTGGGTGTGGGGCTGGAGACCGTGAAGCAGATCGAGAGCCAGCTCCAGCAGCGCAATTACGAAGGGTTCCTCCGCTGATGCGAATCGTCCTCGTCGGACCGCCCGGTGCGGGCAAGGGCACGCAGGCTGCGTTCCTCGCCAAGAACCTGGACATCCCGCACATCTCCACGGGTGATCTGTTCCGTGCCAACATCTCGCAGGGCACGGAGCTGGGACTCAGGGCCAAGGCGTTCATGGACGCCGGCGACCTGGTGCCCGACGAGGTGACCATCGGGATGGCCAAGGACCGGATGGACCAGCCGGACGCCGCCAACGGCTTCCTCCTGGACGGCTTCCCCCGGAACGTCGCCCAGGCCGAGGCGCTGGACGCCGTCCTGAAGGCCGGCGGCATGGAGCTGGACGCGGTCCTGGACCTGGAGGTCCCCGAGGACGAGGTCGTGAAGCGGATCGCGGGCCGCCGCATCTGCCGCAAGGACAGCGCGCACGTCTTCCACGTGACGTACAACGCGCCGAAGACCGAGGGCGTCTGCGACGTCTGCGGCGGTGAGCTCTACCAGCGCGACGACGACTCCGAGGAGACCGTCCGCCGGCGCCTGGAGGTCTACCACACGCAGACCGAGCCGATCATCGACTACTACCGGGCGCAGAACCTGGTCGTGACGATCTCGGCGCTCGGCAAGGTGGACGAGGTCACCGCCAAGGCGATGGCCGCGCTCAAGAAGTAACCCCGCTCCGTCCGATACGGCCGCGGTGCCCCTCGGGGGCGCCGCGGCCGTATCGTTGTTCTGCTCACCCGTACTCGATGGAAAGGCCCCGGCCACGATGGTGCAGATCAAGACCCCCGAGCAGATCGCGAAGATGCGCGAGGCGGGCCTGGTCGTCGCCGCCATCCACGCGGCGACCCGCGAGGCGGCCGTGCCGGGCGCCACGACGAAGGACCTGGACGAGGTCGCGCGCAAGGTCATCGCCGACCACGGGGCGAAGTCGAACTTCCTCGGTTACGGCGGGTTCCCCGCGACGATCTGCACCTCGGTGAACGAGGTCGTCGTCCACGGCATCCCGGATGACAAGACCGTCCTCAAGGACGGCGACGTCATCTCGGTCGACTGCGGCGCGATCGTGGACGGCTGGCACGGCGACGCGGCCTACACCGCCTTCGTGGGCACCGGACACGCGCCCGAGCTGGTCGAGCTCTCCCGGGTGACCGAGGAGTCCATGTGGGCCGGCATCGCGGCCATGAGGACCGGCAACCGCCTGGTGGACGTCTCGAAGGCGATCGAGACCTACATCAAGCGGCAGCCGCGCCCGGCGGTCGGCGACCACAGCCTCGGCCGGTACGGGATCATCGAGGACTACGGCGGCCACGGCATCGGCACCGAGATGCACATGGACCCGCACCTGCTGAACTACGTCTCCCGCAAGCGCGGCAAGGGCCCGAAGCTGGTCCCCGGCCTCTGCCTGGCGATCGAGCCGATGGTCTCCCTGGGCACCCCGCGCACGGAGGTCCTGGAGGACGACTGGACGGTCGTCACGACGGACGGCACCTGGTCCTCGCACTGGGAGCACAGCGTGGCGGTGACCGAGGAGGGCCCGCTGGTCCTGACGGCGGTCGACGGCGGGAAGGCGAAGCTGGCGGAGCTGGGCGTCACGGCGGCGCCGGACCCGCTGGCGTAGTCCGGACCCCGCGCGGCGGCCTCTCCGCGCGGATTTTCCGCCGCACGGTGGCCCGCGTAAGGATCACCCGGAGTGGGCAGACTTCCCGATTCGTCTTTCGCTTGCTCCTGACGTAGACTGATGCGTCGGCTCTCGTGTACCCGTGTGTCCGCATGCGGGGGCGAAAGTCGATCAAGGTAGCCGATTCGAAAGGCGAAGCGTGGCCAAGAAGCAAGGTGCCATCGAGATCGAGGGCACCGTGATCGAGTCCCTCCCGAACGCCATGTTCAAGGTGGAACTTCAGAACGGTCACAAGGTCCTCGCGCACATCTCCGGCAAGATGCGGATGCACTACATCCGTATCCTTCCGGACGACCGGGTCGTCGTGGAGCTCTCCCCGTACGACCTGACGCGTGGCCGGATCGTCTACCGGTACAAGTAGATCTTGCCCGCACCCCGCGTCCGCGCGCGGGTGGTGGCACTGACCCGGAGAACCTCACATCCCATGAAGGTCAAGCCGAGCGTCAAGAAGATCTGCGACAAGTGCAAGGTGATCCGCCGTCACGGCCGGGTCATGGTCATCTGCGACAACCTGCGCCACAAGCAGCGCCAGGGCTGACGCACGCCGACCGACCTGCAACTTCGCAGTTCTTCGCGCGACGCAAGCACATGTACATCGCAGAGCCCGTCGGACCGTGTTCCACGGTTGACGGCACCTCCGGCGGGGGCCGGGGACCCGATCTGTACCTCGTACGGCAGCCGGGAACGGTTCTGCAGCAGACCCCCGAGAACACAGGAGCCATTGAATGGCACGCGTTTCCGGTGTTGACATCCCGCGCGAAAAGCGTGTGGTGGTCGCACTCACCTACGTCTTCGGCATCGGGCGTACCCGGTCCGAGGAGATTCTCGCCGCGACCGGCGTGAACCCGTCCACCCGTGTCCGCGACCTTGCCGAGGAAGACCTCGTCAAGATCCGCGAGTACGTGGACGCCAACCTCCGTACCGAGGGTGACCTCCGCCGTGAGATCGCCGCCGACATCCGCCGCAAGGTCGAGATCGGCTGCTACCAGGGCCTCCGCCACCGTCGTGGCCTGCCCGTCCGCGGTCAGCGCACCAGCACGAACGCCCGTACCCGCAAGGGCCCGCGTCGCGCCATCGCCGGCAAGAAGAAGCCGGGCAAGAAGTAGTCCTCAGCGGACGCTTGACCAAGCGGTCTTCGCTGTAGGACCGACCACCTCCCGTAGGAGATATAGATGCCCCCCAAGGGTCGTCAGGGCGCTGCCAAGAAGGTGCGCCGCAAGGAAAAGAAGAACGTCGCTCACGGCCACGCGCACATCAAGAGCACGTTCAACAACACGATCGTCTCGATCACGGACCCCTCGGGCAACGTGATCTCCTGGGCCTCCGCCGGCCACGTCGGCTTCAAGGGCTCGCGCAAGTCCACCCCCTTCGCCGCGCAGATGGCCGCCGAGTCGGCCGCCCGCCGCGCGCAGGAGCACGGCATGCGCAAGGTCGACGTCTTCGTCAAGGGTCCCGGCTCCGGCCGTGAGACCGCGATCCGCTCCCTCCAGGCCACCGGCCTCGAGGTCGGCTCGATCCAGGACGTCACCCCCACGCCGCACAACGGCTGCCGTCCCCCCAAGCGCCGCCGCGTCTGACGCCGGCCGCGTGACGGACGCACCCGTGCGTCCTTGAGAGTCCGGGCGGTACGACCCCTCGCAGGGACGTGCCGCCCGTACCCTTGGCAGTACCTGTCGGGCGTCAAATAGTGGGCGTCCACGACTGAAGGAAAAGACATGCTTATCGCTCAGCGTCCGTCGCTGACCGAAGAGGTCGTCGACGAGTTCCGCTCCCGGTTCGTGATCGAGCCGCTGGAGCCGGGCTTCGGCTACACCCTCGGCAACTCCCTCCGCCGTACCCTCCTGTCCTCGATCCCGGGTGCCGCCGTCACCAGCATCCGCATCGACGGCGTCCTGCACGAGTTCACCACCGTGCCGGGCGTCAAGGAGGACGTCACCGACCTCATCCTGAACATCAAGCAGCTGGTCGTCTCCTCGGAGCACGACGAGCCGGTCGTGATGTACCTGCGCAAGCAGGGTCCGGGTCTGGTCACCGCCGCCGACATCGCGCCCCCGGCCGGTGTCGAGGTGCACAACCCCGACCTCGTCCTGGCCACCCTGAACGCCAAGGGCAAGCTGGAGATGGAGCTGACCGTCGAGCGCGGTCGCGGCTACGTCTCCGCCGTGCAGAACAAGCAGGCGGGCCAGGAGATCGGCCGCATCCCGGTCGACTCCATCTACTCGCCGGTGCTCAAGGTCACGTACAAGGTCGAGGCGACCCGTGTCGAGCAGCGCACCGACTTCGACAAGCTGATCGTCGACGTCGAGACCAAGCAGGCCATGCGCCCGCGCGACGCCATGGCGTCCGCCGGCAAGACCCTGGTCGAGCTGTTCGGTCTGGCGCGCGAGCTCAACATCGACGCCGAGGGCATCGACATGGGCCCGTCCCCCACGGACGCCGCCCTCGCCGCCGACCTGGCGCTGCCGATCGAGGAGCTGGAGCTCACGGTCCGCTCCTACAACTGCCTCAAGCGCGAGGGCATCCACTCCGTGGGTGAGCTCGTGGCGCGCTCCGAGGCGGACCTGCTCGACATCCGCAACTTCGGTGCGAAGTCGATCGACGAGGTCAAGGCGAAGCTGGCCGGCATGGGCCTGGCGCTCAAGGACAGCCCGCCCGGATTCGACCCGACCGCCGCCGCCGACGCCTTCGGCGCCGACGACGACGCGGACGCGGGCTTCGTCGAGACCGAGCAGTACTGATCCGCCCGGGGGCCCGCCCCCGGAGGATCGGAACGACTGCGGCCGCCGGCCGGCTCCGGCCGGCCGTGCGGTTCCCCGCGCCCCCCGGGAGCGCGGGTCTCCGACGGGCGACCGCCCGCTCGGACACTGACACCGGTACCTCGTACGGCCGGTGCAGATCACAAGGAGAAAGACCATGCCGCGTCCCGCCAAGGGTGCCCGTCTCGGCGGCAGCGCCGCTCACGAGCGTCTGCTGCTCGCCAACCTGGCGAAGTCCCTCTTCGAGCACGGCCGCATCACCACGACCGAGGCCAAGGCCCGCCGCCTGCGTCCGGTCGCCGAGCGCCTGATCACCAAGGCGAAGAAGGGCGACATCCACAACCGTCGCCTGGTGCTGCAGACGATCACCGACAAGGGCATCGTCCACACCCTCTTCACCGAGATCGCCCCGCGCTACGCGGAGCGCCCGGGTGGCTACACCCGCATCACCAAGATCGGCAACCGTCGTGGCGACAACGCCCCGATGGCCGTGATCGAGCTGGTCGAGGGCGAGATCGCCAAGAAGGCGACCGTCGCCGAGGCCGAGGCCGCCACCAAGCGCGCCGTCAAGGAGGCCGACGAGGCCCCCAAGGCCGAGGAGACCAAGGCCGACGAGGCCGCCGAGGAGTCGAAGGACGCGTAAGCGTTCTTCCGGCTGTTCCGTGTGCGGGCCCGTACCCCTCCGGGGGTGCGGGCCCGTTCCCGTGTGTTTGAGAGGATCTCCGCGTGAGCGACGACGTGCAGGACGGTTTCGTACGGGTCCGGCTGGACCTTGCGTACGACGGCAGGGACTTCTCCGGCTGGGCCAAGCAGGCCCGCGGGCAGCGGACCGTCCAGGGGGACATCGAGGACGCCCTGCGGACCGTGACCCGGTCCACGGAGACGTACGAGCTGACCGTGGCCGGCCGGACCGACGCCGGCGTCCACGCGCGCGGCCAGGTCGCCCACGTCGACCTGCCCGTGGAGCTGTGGGAGGAGCACCGCGACAAGCTGCTGCGGCGGCTCGCCGGGCGCCTGGCCCACGACGTGCGGATCCGGTCCCTGACCGAGGCCCCCAGCGGTTTCAACGCCCGCTTCTCCGCGATCTGGCGCCGCTACGCCTACCGCGTCACCGACGCCCCCGGCGGGGTCGACCCGCTGCTGCGCGGACACGTGCTCTGGCACGACTGGACCCTCGACGTGGACGCCATGAACGAGGCCGCCGCCGCACTCGTCGGCGAGCACGACTTCGCCGCGTACTGCAAGAAGCGCGAGGGCGCCACGACCATCCGCACCCTCCAGGAGCTGCGCTGGGAGCGGCGGCCCGACGGCGTCCTGGAAGCGACCGTCAGGGCGGACGCCTTCTGCCACAACATGGTCCGCTCGCTCGTCGGCGCGCTGCTCTTCGTCGGCGACGGCCACCGGCCCGTGGAGTGGCCGGGCAAGGTGCTCGCCGCCGGCGTCCGGGACTCGGCCGTGCACGTCGTACGGCCGCACGGCCTCACCCTCGAAGAGGTCGGCTACCCGGCCGACGAGCTGCTCGCCGCCCGCAGCAGGGAGGCGCGCAACAAGCGGTCACTGCCCGGGAGCGCCGGCTGCTGCTGACGCCTGGGCGCGCCCGCGGGCGTAGATCTGGTTGAAGGCGAAGGTGCCGAGGTCGTCGCTGGCCAGGAAGACGGCCCGGTCGGCCTTGGTGACCTTCCGGCCGTCGGCGAAGCCGGCCTGGGTGAAGTACGCGTACCGGCCGATGGCGTTCGACCGGCGCAGGCAGACGGTGGCGCGGCAGAAGTCGCCCACGCCCGCGCCGGCCAGCGGGGCGATGCCGCCGGTGGCCTCGTTCTTCGCCTTCAGGGCCGCCGCCTCGGAGGGGAAGACGGCGACGCCGACGGTGGTCGCCACGCCGTCCCGCACGTAGGTGGCGCGGAGCACCCGCTGACAGCCGTTCCCCTTCAGGACGGCGCCGAGGCCGCCCTGGGTGACGGCCGCGCAGTCGGTCGTGGCGGAGGTCGCGCCCTTCTGGTACGGGCGGCCGCTCATGGTCACCTTCCGGCCCGGGAAGAGGCCCTCGGCGGTGAGCGGGGCCCTGTCCTTCTTCGGGTCCGAGATGTAGTCCTTCGGGTTCGGCGGGGGCGGCGGCGCCACCGAGGAGAAGGTCGGTTCCGGGGTGGGGGTCCCGGTGGGGGAGGCCGTGAGGGTGGGGAGCGCCCCGCCCTTCCCGGCGGCCTCGTTCTTCTTGCCGGTGGCCACCACGGCGGTGGCGACGACCGCGCCGACGACCAGGGCGGCCAGGACGCCGCCGCCGATCATCAGCCGGCGCCTGCGGCGGTCGCGGGCGGCCGTGGCGTCGGCCAGGGCGCTCCAGTCGGGGGCCGGGCCGCCGCCGGGCTGTCCGGGCCCCTGTCCCCCCTGCCCGTACCCGGGCTGCTGCCACCCCGGCTGCCCGGGTGCGCCCGGCTGCTGCCACCCCGGCTGTGCGGGGTTCCCGGGCTGCTGCCCGCCCCCCGGCTGCGGACCGTGTCCCGGCTGCCCCTGCCCCTGTCGCTGCGGCTCCTGCGGCCACTGCGGTCCCCCAAAGCTCATGCCGCGCATCCTAAACCGCTTGGGTCCGGCCGGGGCGGGCGGCGACAATGCACTCCATGGGACACGTCGAGGCCGCACATCTTGAGTACTACCTTCCCGACGGGAGGGTCCTGCTCGGGGACGCCTCCTTCCGGGTGGGGGAGGGCGCCGTCGTCGCGCTCGTCGGGGCCAACGGCGCCGGGAAGACCACGCTCCTCCGGATGATCGCCGGGGAGCTCCAGCCGCACGGCGGCTCCGTCACCGTCAGCGGCGGCCTCGGCGTGATGCCGCAGTTCGTCGGCTCCGTACGGGACGGGTCCACCGTCCGCGACCTGCTCGTCTCGGTCGCGCAGCCCCGCGTCCGGGAGGCCGCGAAGGCGGTGGACGAGGCCGAGCACCTGATCATGACGGTGGACGACGAGGCCGCGCAGATGGGGTACGCGCAGGCCCTCTCCGACTGGGCCGAGGCGCAGGGGTACGAGGCGGAGACCCTGTGGGACATCTGCACCACGGCGGCGCTCGGCGTCCCGTACGAGAAGGCGCAGTTCCGGGAGGTCCGGACGCTCTCCGGCGGCGAGCAGAAGCGGCTGGTGCTCGAAGCGCTGCTGCGCGGCCCGGACGAGGTGCTGCTCCTCGACGAGCCGGACAACTACCTCGACGTGCCCGCCAAGCGGTGGCTGGAGGAGCGGCTGCGGGAGACCCGCAAGACCGTGCTCTTCATCTCCCACGACCGGGAGCTGCTCTCCCGGGCCGCGCAGAAGATCGTCGCGGTCGAGCCCGGCCCGGCCGGTTCGGACGTGTGGGTGCACGGCGGCGGCTTCGACACCTTCCACGAGGCGCGGCGGGAGCGGTTCGCCCGCTTCGAGGAGCTGAAGCGGCGCTGGGAGGAGAAGCACGCCCAGCTGAAGAAGCTGGTGGTGAACCTGCGGCAGGCGGCGGCGGTCAGCCACGAGATGGCCTCGCGGTACGCGGCGGCGCAGACCCGGCTGCGGAAGTTCGAGGAGGCGGGACCGCCCCCGGAGCCGCCGCGCGAGCAGGACATCCGGATGCGGCTGCGCGGCGGCCGGACCGGAGTCAGGGCCGTGACCTGCGAGAACCTCGAACTGACCGGGCTGATGAAGCCGTTCTCCCTGGAGATCTTCTACGGGGAGCGGGTCGCGGTCCTCGGCTCGAACGGTTCCGGCAAGTCGCACTTCCTGCGGCTGCTCGCCGGGGACGGGTCGGTCGCGCACACGGGGACGTGGAAGCTGGGCGCCCGGGTCGTGCCGGGGCACTTCGCGCAGACCCACGCCCACCCGGAGCTGGCGGGCCGCCCGCTCGTGGACATCCTGTGGACGGAGCACTCCAAGGACCGGGGCGGGGCGATGTCCGTCCTGCGCCGGTACGAGCTGGAGCGCCAGGGCGACCAGCCCTTCGACAAGCTCTCGGGCGGCCAGCAGGCCCGGTTCCAGATCCTCCTCCTGGAGCTGGCGGGCACCACCGCGCTGCTCCTGGACGAGCCGACGGACAACCTGGACCTGGAGTCGGCCGAGGCGCTCCAGGACGGCCTGGAGTCGTACGAGGGAACGGTGCTGGCCGTCACGCACGACCGCTGGTTCGCGAAGAGCTTCGACCGGTTCCTGGTCTTCGGCTCGGACGGGGTCGTACGGGAGACGGGCGAGCCGGTGTGGGACGAGCGGCGGGTGGAGCGGGCACGCTGACCCCGGGTCCCGGCCGGCGGGGGCGGGCGCGGCGGGGCCGACGCGTTTTGACCCGCCCGGGGCGGCGCGGGTACTGTGGCGGTTTGTTACGCGTAGGGGCTTCGCCGTGTCCGCACGAAGGGTCCCCGCGCAGGTTCCCTGGAGCAGTTACCAGTGGCTCGCATACGGGCGGCGTCCCGGCAGTGCAGGCCCCAGCTGCATGATCGCTTCAGGTGTGTCTGGACTCCATCCACTGAAGAAGCGAAGGCTACGAAGTGCGTACGTACAGCCCCAAGCCCGGCGATGTCACTCGCCAGTGGCACATCATCGACGCGCAGGACGTTGTCCTGGGCCGTCTCGCGACCACGGCTGCGAACCTCCTGCGAGGCAAGCACAAGCCCGTCTACGCGCCCCACATGGACATGGGCGACTTTGTCATCATCATCAACGCCGACAAGGTCCACCTCTCCGGCAACAAGAAGACCCAGAAGCTGGCGTACCGCCACTCCGGCTTCCCGGGCGGTCTGCGCTCCGTCCGTTACGACGAGCTGCTCTCCAAGAACCCCGAGAAGGCCGTCGAGAAGGCCATCAAGGGCATGATCCCCAAGAACACCCTGGGCCGTCAGATGCTCTCGAAGCTGAAGGTCTACGCGGGCGAGAACCACCCGCACGCTGCTCAGCAGCCGGTCCCGTTCGAGATCACCCAGGTCGCGCAGTAGTTCCGGCCACACCCCCTAAGAACGAAAGAAATCTGAGGAGCATCGTGGCCGAGACCACCCCCGAGACCCCCGTCGACGAGTTCGAGGGCGTCGAGGAGTACACCACCGAGACCGAGCTCGTCGAGGGTGAGTACACCTCCGAGTCGCTCGCCTCCCGCTTCGGCGACCCGCAGCCGGCCGCCGGCCTGGGCCGTCGCAAGAACGCCATCGCCCGCGTCCGGATCGTTCCGGGCACCGGCAAGTGGAAGATCAACGGGCGCACCCTCGAGGACTACTTCCCCAACAAGGTGCACCAGCAGGAAGTCAACGAGCCCTTCAAGGTGCTCGAGCTCGACAACCGCTACGACGTCATCGCCCGCATCGCGGGTGGCGGTGTCTCCGGCCAGGCCGGCGCCCTGCGCCTCGGCGTGGCCCGTGCGCTGAACGAGGCGGACGTCGAGAACAACCGCCCGGCGCTGAAGAAGGCCGGCTTCCTCTCCCGCGACGACCGTGCGGTCGAGCGCAAGAAGGCCGGTCTCAAGAAGGCCCGCAAGGCCCCGCAGTACAGCAAGCGTTAATCACGCCTGCTCGGTCTGTATCTCGTACGCCCCGGCGGCACTGCCCGTGCCGTCGGGGCGTACGTTTTTTCGTACTCTCCTTTCATAAGCCTCTCTTTCATGGGCCTCTCTTTCACGGGCCTGGGCACGTCATTCTCGGAGGACAGCTGTGGGACGACTCTTCGGCACGGACGGCGTACGGGGCGTCGCCAACGCGGACCTGACGGCGGAGCTGGCGCTCGGCCTGTCGGTCGCGGCGGCGCACGTACTCGCCGAGGCGGGCACCTTCGAGGGCCATCGCCCGACCGCCGTGGTCGGCCGTGACCCGCGCGCGTCCGGAGAGTTCCTGGAGGCCGCCGTCGTGGCCGGTCTCGCCAGCGCCGGCGTCGACGTGCTGCGCGTCGGCGTCCTGCCCACTCCGGCCGTGGCCCACCTCACCGGCGTCCTCGGCGCCGACCTCGGCGTGATGCTCTCCGCGAGCCACAACGCCATGCCCGACAACGGCATCAAGTTCTTCGCGCGCGGCGGCCACAAGCTGGCCGACGAACTGGAGGACAGGATCGAAGCCGTGTACGAGGAGCACCGCACCGGCGCCCCCTGGGAGCGCCCGACCGGCGCCGGCGTCGGCCGGGTCCGCGACTACGACGAGGGCTTCGACACGTACGTCGCCCACCTCATCGCGGTCCTCCCCAACCGGCTCGACGGCCTCAAGGTCGTCCTGGACGAGGCCCACGGCGCCGCCTCCCGCGTCTCGCCCGAGGCGTTCTCCCGGGCCGGTGCCGAGGTCGTCACCATCGGCGCCCGGCCGGACGGCCTCAACATCAACGACGGCTGCGGCTCCACCCACCTGGACCTGCTCCGCGCCGCCGTGGTCCAGCACGGCGCCGACCTGGGCATCGCGCACGACGGCGACGCCGACCGCTGCCTGGCCGTGGACGCGGAGGGCAACGAGGTCGACGGCGACCAGATCCTCGCCGTGCTCGCTCTCGCCATGCGCGAGGCCGGCACGCTGCGCGGCGACACCGTCGTCGCGACCGTCATGTCCAACCTGGGCTTCAAACTGGCCATGGAGCGCGAGGGCCTGACCCTCGTCCAGACGTCGGTCGGCGACCGCTACGTCCTGGAGGCCATGAAGGAGCACGGCTACGCGCTCGGCGGCGAGCAGTCGGGCCACGTCATCGTGCTCGACCACGCCACCACCGGCGACGGCACCCTCACCGGCCTCATGCTGGCCGCCCGGGTCGCCGCCACCGGCAGGCCGCTCGCGGAGCTCGCCGGGGTGATGGAGCGGCTGCCGCAGGTCCTCATCAACGTGAAGGACGTCGACAAGTCGCGCGTCGCCACCTCCGGCGACCTGGCCGCCGCCGTCACCGAGGCCGAGCGCGAACTCGGCTCGACCGGCCGCGTCCTGCTCCGCTCCTCCGGCACGGAGCCGCTGGTCCGCGTCATGGTCGAGGCCGCCGACATCGAGCAGGCCCGCGCGGTCGCGCAGCGCCTCGCGGACGTCGTGAAGTCCGCCCTGGGGTAACGGTGCCCGCCGGGGGAAGCCTCCCCGCGGCACCGTCGTGCGCAGTCGGCCCCGCCGTCCCGGAACCCGGGACGGCGGGGCCTCCTCCGTACGGGCCCCTACCGCTTCGCCGCCCGGCGGGGGCCCGCCGGGCGGCGCCCGGCCGCCGTCCGGCGCCAGCGGCCGCGCTGGGTGCGCCACAGCGCCCGCTGCGCGTACAGCGTCACCGTCCCGGCCAGCACGATGCCGAAGAGGTTCAGCGTCAGCTGTTCGAGCGAGCCCCACATCTGGCCCAGTTCGCCGTAGGCGAGCGCCACCGCCGCGTTCGCGCCCGCCGGGACCGTCGTCACCGAGATCGCCACGCCCACCAGGGCCCCCGACTTGGCGGAGGTCAGGGAGAGCGTGCCGGCGATGCCCGCGAGCACCGCCACGACGAACGAGAACAGGTCCGGCTGCCAGATGAAGCGGGTGTTGGGGCGGTCCGCGTCCAGCTGGGCCCGGCTGAACAGGTCGAAGGCGTCCATCGCCAGGCTGAACAGGGTGGTGGCGGCGATCGCCACCGCGAACCCCACGAACAGCGCGAGCAGCGAGCGCGCCGCCGCCCTCGGGGCGCGCCGCACCACCCCGGTGAAGATCCCGGCGAGCGGACCGAACTCCGGACCCACCGCCATCGCGCCCACGATCAGGATCGCGTTGTCCAGGACGACGCCGCAGGCCGCGATCATGGTGGCCAGGACCATGAACGCGCAGTACGTGAGCGAGAGCGTCGACTCCTCGTGGGTGGCCTCCGAGAGCTCCTCCCAGATCACCGCGTCGGCGGGGTCGCCCGGCGCCTCCGCCTCGGCCGCGTCGGCCCGCGCGGACAGCGTGAGGCCGATGTCCTGGACGGTGATCGCGCCGTCCCGGTCGATCCCGAGCCCGCGCAGCTCGGTCAGCAGTTCGTCGCCCGCCTCGCGGGCCACGTCGCACGTCACCAGGTCCCCGGCCGGGTCGCGGGCCGCGCCGGGGACGACCACCAGATGGGCGGTCCCGACGGTCGACTCGATCAGGCCGACCGCGGCCCGGGTGCGGGCGGGGGGAACGATCATCCGCAGATGCAGCATGCGGAGAGCTTACGGAGGCCCCGCCGGGTGCCGGGCGTTCAGAGCTTGCGGAGGCTCAGCCGCCGCACCTTGTGGTCGGGGCCCTTGCGGACCACCAGGGTCGCCCGGCCGCGCGTGGGCGCGACGTTCTCCAGGAGGTTCACCTTGTTGATGGTCCGCCACATGGTGCGCGCGTAGTCGAACGCCTCCTCCTCGGAGACCTGGGTGTAGCGCCGGAAGTACGAGGAGGGGTCCTGGAACGCGGTGTCGCGGAGCTTGCGGAAGCGGTTGAGGTACCACCGCTCGATGTCCTCCGGCCGCGCGTCCACGTACACCGAGAAGTCGAAGTAGTCGGCGAGGCCGACGCGGGTGCGGCCGTCCTTGCCGGGCAGGGCGGGCTGGAGGACGTTCAGGCCCTCCACGATGAGGATGTCCGGACGGCGCACGACGAGCCGTTCGCCGGGCACGCGGTCGTAGATCAGGTGCGAGTAGACCGGGGCCGAGACCTCGTCCCTGCCGGCCTTGATGTCCGCGACGAACCGGGTCAGGGCCCGGCGGTCGTACGACTCGGGGAAGCCCTTGCGGGACATCAGGCCGCGCGCCTTCAGCTCCTCCATCGGGTAGAGGAAGGCGTCCGTGGTCACCAGCTCCACGCGCGGGTGCTCCGGCCAGCGGGCGAGGAGCGCCTGGAGGAGGCGGGAGACCGTGGACTTGCCGACGGCGACCGACCCGGCGACCCCTATGACGAAGGGGGTGCCGCGCTGCTCGGCGCTCTCGCCGAGGAAGGTGTTCAGGGCGCCGCGCAGGCCGCTGGTGGCCTGCACGTACAGGTTCAGCAGCCGGGACAGCGGGAGGTAGACGTCCCGCACCTCGTCGAGGTCGATGACGTCCCCGAAGCCGCGCAGCCGCTCCACCTCCTCGGCGGTCAGGGGCAGCGGCGTCTTGTCGCGCAGGGCGCTCCACTCGGCGCGGGTGAGGTCGACGTAGGGGGTGGTGGCCTCGGAGGGGCGGCGGTGGCCGGACCGGGGACATTCCCCGGTCCCGGCGTCGTCGCGGGGGCCGTCTCCGTGCGGGGGGCCGTCCCCCTGCGGGGAGCCGCCTCCGTGGGAGGGACCGTTCCCGTCGGCGGGGCCGTCCCCGTGGGGGCTTCGTGGCGGCGAAGTGATCACACCGCCATTGTCGGGGGTCGGGGACGGCCGTGGGTGGTGGGGTCGGTCACGCGGCGCGGGGGTTGGTCCGGTCCGCGGGGGTGGGGGATCATGCGGGGGCCGCGTGTGCACGGATTCCACGCGGGGGGAGCCGCCGAGGGGCGGCACGAAGAGAAGCAGAGAGCCACACGCATGCGCACGTCCATCCGCACCGCCACCGTCGCCACCACCGCCGTCTCCCTCGCGCTGCTCGTCACCGCCTGCGGCGGGACGAAGAGCGACGACCGGGGCAAGGGCAAGGAGAGCACCCCCGCCGCCTCCGCCACGTCCGAGGCGCCCGCCGCCAAGGCGCTGTCCGCGGCCGAGCTGGAGAAGCTGATCGTCGAGCAGGGCGACGTCAAGGGCCACCAGGTGCGGAAGGCCGGCGCCGAGGACGTCGTGACGGCCGACAAGGTCACGACCGACAAGGCCGCCTGCGCGCCGATCGCCCACGCCATGTCCTTCATCTCGCCCGGCTCGCCCGCCGCGTCCGCGCAGCGCAAGGTGATGGAGGAGCCGAAGAAGAGCGCGACGGCCTCCCCGGAGGACGCGGTCCGCGAGGGGCTCGGCGTCCGGATCACCGCGGTGACCCTCGGCTCGTACGACGGCAAGGGCGCCCAGGACGCCTTCGCCTCGGTGAAGAAGGCCGGCGCCGAGTGCGCCGGCGGCTTCACGGTGACCCAGCTCACGGAGAAGACCAAGGTCACCAAGGTCGCCCCGGAGAGCGTCACCGCCGGGGACGAGGCGGTCGCCTTCACCGTCACCACCGACATCGAGGGCGAGCCGCTCGTCAGCAAGCTGGTCGTCGTCCGCAAGGGCGGCACGCTGGCGTCCTTCTCGACCGTCAGCGCGGCCCCCGGCGGGGTCAAGGAGCTGCCGAAGGCGGTCGTGGACGCGCAGGTCGCCAAGCTGGGCTGATCCGGCGGCGCCCCGGATTCCTCCCCGGCCGGAGGACGGCGCGACACGGGCCCCCGCGCCGTCTCCGGCCGTGGGGCCCCTTCGCCGTAGTCTTCCGGCATGTGCGGAATCGTGGGATATGTCGGCGGGCAGTCGGCACTTGATGTGGTGGTCGCGGGTCTCAAACGACTCGAATACCGGGGCTACGACTCGGCCGGTGTCGCGGTGCTCTCCGACGGGGGGCTCGCCGCGGCCAAGAAGGCGGGCAAGCTCGTCAACCTGGAGAAGGAGCTGGGCGAACGCCCCCTGGCCGACGGCTCCGTGGGCGTCGGGCACACCCGGTGGGCCACCCACGGCGGCCCGACCGACGCCAACGCCCATCCGCACCTGGACAACGCCGGGCGGGTCGCGGTCGTCCACAACGGCATCATCGAGAACTTCGCCGTCCTGCGCGGGGAACTGGCGGAGCGCGGTCACGACCTGGCCTCCGAGACGGACACCGAGGTCGTCGCGCACCTCCTCGCGGAGGAGTTCTCCTCCGCCGGGGACCTGGCGGAGGCCATGCGCCTGGTGTGCCGGCGGCTCGACGGGGCGTTCACCCTGGTCGCCGTGCACGCCGACCAGCCGGACGTGGTGGTCGGGGCCCGCCGGAACTCGCCGCTCGTCGTCGGCGTCGGCGAGGGCGAGAACTTCCTCGCCTCCGACGTGTCCGCCTTCATCGCCCACACCCGTTCCGCGATCGAGCTGGGCCAGGACCAGGTGGTCGAGCTGACCCGGGACGGCGTCACCGTCACCGACTTCGACGGGGTGCCCGCCGACGTGCGGGCCTACCACGTGGACTGGGACGCCTCCGCCGCCGAGAAGGGCGGCCACGACCACTTCATGCTCAAGGAGATCGCCGAGCAGCCCAAGGCCGTCGCGGACACCCTCCTCGGCCGGATCGACGCCTCCGGCCGGCTCACCCTGGACGAGCTGCGCATCCCCGCCGCCGTGCTCCGCGAGGCCGACAAGGTCGTCGTCGTCGCCTGCGGCACCGCCTTCCACGCCGGGCTCATCGCCAAGTACGCCATCGAGCACTGGACCCGCGTCCCCTGCGAGGTGGAGCTGGCCAGCGAGTTCCGCTACCGGGACCCGATCCTCGGCCCGCGCACCCTGGTCGTCGCGATCTCGCAGTCCGGCGAGACCATGGACACCCTGATGGCGGTCCGGCACGCGCGCGAGCAGGGCGCGAAGGTCCTCGCCGTCTGCAACACCAACGGCTCCACCATCCCGCGCGAGTCCGACGCCGTGCTCTACACGCACGCCGGGCCCGAGGTCGCCGTGGCCTCCACCAAGGCGTTCCTGACCCAGCTCGTCGCCTGCTACCTGCTCGCCCTCTACCTCGGGCAGGTGCGCGGCACCCAGTGGGGCGACGAGATCCGGGCCGTCGTCCGCGACCTGGCCCGGATCGGGGACGAGGTCGAGCGCGTCCTGGAGACGATGGAGCCGGTCCGGGCCCTCGCCCGCTCCCTCGCCCACAAGGACACCGTCCTCTTCCTCGGCCGGCACGTCGGCTACCCGGTGGCCCTGGAGGGCGCGCTGAAGCTGAAGGAGCTGGCGTACATGCACGCCGAGGGCTTCGCGGCGGGCGAGCTCAAGCACGGGCCGATCGCCCTGGTCGAGGAGGACCTGCCGGTCGTGGTCGTGGTGCCCTCGCCCCGGGGGCGCTCCGTCCTCCACGACAAGATCGTCTCCAACATCCAGGAGATCAGGGCGCGCGGCGCCCGCACGATCGTGATCGCGGAGGAGGGCGACGAGAGCGTGGTCCCGTACGCCGACCACCTCGTCCGCGTCCCCGCGACGCCTACGCTGCTCCAGCCGCTGGTCGCCACGGTGCCGCTCCAGGTCTTCGCCTGCGAGCTCGCCACGGCGCGGGGCAACGAGGTGGACCAGCCGCGCAACCTGGCCAAGTCCGTGACCGTGGAGTGAGGGGCCCCTCGGACGAGGGGGCCCGGGAGCGAGGGGACCCTTGAGCGAGGGGACCCGGGAGTGAGTGGGAAATGATCATCGGGGTGGGGATCGACGTGGCCGAGATCGACCGTTTCGCCGCGTCGATCGAACGGACGCCGGGGCTGCTCGGGCGTCTCTTCGTGGAGGAGGAGCTGCTGCTTCCCGGCGGGGAGCGGCGCGGGACCGCCTCGCTCGCGGTGCGGTTCGCCGCGAAGGAGGCCCTGGCGAAGGCGCTGGGCGCGCCGGCCGGACTGCACTGGACGGACGCCGAGGTGTACGTCGAGGAGTCGGGCCGGCCGAGGCTGCGGGTCCGGGGGACGGTGGCGGCGCGGGCGGAGGAGCTGGGCGTACGGCACTGGCACGTCTCGCTGAGCCACGACGCGGGAGTGGCGTCGGCGGTGGTGATCGCGGAGGGGTGAGGGACGGCGGGAGGCGCGCGGACGCGGCGCGGGCCCGGCCGCCGTACGTGGCCGGGGCGTGTGCGGCGCGCGGTTGCCGGAACGGGCCGGGGGCGTGGCGCGCCGCGCTTCCCGTGGTCCCGGAAGCGGGCGCCCCGGGCGGGCCCGGCCCGACGCGGCGCGGAGGCGGCGCCGGCCCCGCCCCGGGCGCCCGTCGGCCCCCGGGCATCCCGCCCGCCCCCGGGCGCCCGCCCGCCCCCTGCGGCAGACTGCTGCCCATGCGTACCGCTTACCGCGTGGAGACCGTACGGGCCGCCGAGGCCGCCCTCATGGCCCGCCTTCCGGAGGGCGCCCTGATGGGCCGGGCCGCCGCCGGACTCGCCGCCGCCTGCTGCTCGCTGCTCGGGAGGGGGCGGGTGTACGGGGCCCGGGTCGTCCTGCTCGTCGGGAGCGGCGACAACGGCGGGGACGCGCTGTACGCCGGGGCCCGGCTCGCCCGGCGGGGCGCGGGCGTGACCGCCGTGCTGCTCGGCGGGCGCGCCCACGAGGGCGGACTCGCGGCGCTCCGGGCGGCGGGCGGGCGGACCGCCGACGAGCCGTTCGGGCCGCTCGCCGAGGCCGACCTCGTCCTCGACGGGATCACCGGCATCGGCGGACGGGGCGGACTGCGCCCCGACGCCGTCCCCGTCGCCCGGGCCGCCCGGGGCTCCGGGGCCGTGGTCGTCGCCGTCGACCTGCCGAGCGGCGTCGACGCCGACACCGGGGAGGTCGCCGGGGAGGCGCTGCGGGCCGACGCCACGGTCACCTTCGGGACGTACAAGCCGGGGCTCCTCGTCGACCCGGCGCGGGAGTACGCGGGCGCGCTGCGCCTCGTGGACATCGGGCTCGGCGCGGCCCTGCCGGGGGTGCCGGACCTCGAAGCGCTCCAGCACGAGGACGTGGCGCGGCTGCTTCCGGTGCCGGGCGCCGAGAGCGACAAGTACCGGCGCGGGGTCGTCGGCGTCGCCGCCGGCTCCGCCCGCTACCCCGGCGCCGCCGTCCTCGCCGTGTCGGGGGCGCTGCGGGGCGGGGCGGGGGCCGTGCGGTACGCGGGGGACGGCGGGGACGCGGTGCTCGCCGCGCACCCCGAGACCCTGGTGCACGCGGGGCCGCCGCGGAAGGCCGGGCGGGTGCAGGCGTGGGCCGTCGGGCCGGGGCTCGGCGAGGAGGCCGGGGCGCGGGCGGCGGTGGCCGACGTCCTCGCCTCGGACGTGCCGGTCCTGGTCGACGCGGACGGACTGCGGGGCCTCGACCCGGCGGCGGTGCGGGGCCGCGACGCCCCCACCCTGCTCACCCCGCACGCGGGCGAGGCGGCGGCGCTGCTCGGCACCGGGCGGGAGGAGGTCGAGGCGGGCCGCCTCGCGGCGGTGCGGGAGCTGGCGGAACGGTTCGGCGCGACGGTCCTCCTGAAGGGCTCCACGACGCTGGTGTGCGGGCCGGACGGCGGACCCGTACGGGTCAACCCCACCGGGACGTCCTGGCTGGCCACGGCCGGGAGCGGCGACGTCCTCTCCGGCCTCGCGGGTTCCCTCCTCGCGGCGGGTCTCCCCCCGCTGGACGCGGCCTCCTGCGCCGCCTACCTCCACGGCCTGGCGGCGCGCCGCGCCGTGTCGCGGGGGACCCCGATCACGGCGACGGAGGTCGCGGACGCGCTGCGGGAGGCGTGGCGGGACGTGACGGGACCGGCGTAGAGCCCGCCCGCCCTCCTGGCCTCGCCCGCCCTCCTGGTCCTGCCCGCTCTCCTGGTCCTGCCCGGCCTCCTGGCCCCGTCCGTCCTCCCGCCCCGTCCCGACCCGTCCTCCCGCCCCGCCCTCCCGCACCGGCCCCTCCCGGGCCGCGGACGCCGGGCGCCGGGGACGCCGGAAGCGCGCGGCGCTCCCGCGAGGGTGACCGGTGCCGCACCGGGCGGAAAACGGGTCCGGCCCCCGCACCTGAGAGACTGTGCGCGATGACTGAGACACCGCCGCCCCGCAGAGCCCGCGCCGAGATCGACCTCGGCGCGCTGCGTGCGAACGTCCGCACGCTGCGCGCCCGCGTCGCCCCCCACGTCCGGATCATGGCCGTGGTCAAGGCTGACGCGTACGGACACGGCGCCCTGCGCTGTGCCCGCGCCGCCCTGGACGCGGGCGCGGACTGGCTCGGCACGGCCACCCCGCACGAGGCCCTGGCCCTGCGCGCCGCCGGGATCACGGACGTGCCGGTCATGTGCTGGCTCTGGACCCCCGGCGACCCCTGGGACGAGGGCATCGAGGCCGGGCTCGACATGTCCGTCAGCGGGATGTGGGCCCTGGAGGAGGTCGTCGCGGCCGCACGGGCCACCGGGAAGCCGGCCAGGATCCAGCTCAAGGCCGACACCGGGCTCGGCCGCAACGGCTGCCAGCCCGCCGACTGGCCCGAGCTGGTCGGCGCGGCGCTCGACGCCGAGGCCGGGGAGCTCCTCAAGGTCACCGGCCTCTGGTCGCACTTCGCCTGCGCCGACGAACCCCACCACCCCTCCATCGCCGCCCAGCTCGACGTCTTCCGCTCGATGCTCGACCACGCCGAGAAGGCCGGCGTCGAGCCCGAGGTCCGGCACATCGCCAACTCGCCGGCCACCCTCACCCTCCCCGAGGCCCACTTCGACCTGGTCCGGCCCGGCATCGCCGTCTACGGCGTCTCGCCCGCCCCCGAGCTGGGCACCTCCGCCGAACTCGGCCTGCGGCCCGTCATGTCGCTCAAGGCGGGCGTCGCGCTCGTCAAGCGGGTCCCGGCCGGGCACGGCGTGAGCTACGGCCACCACTACGTCACCGACCGCGAGACCACCCTCGGTCTCGTCCCCCTCGGGTACGCCGACGGGGTTCCCCGGCACGCCTCCGGCCGCGGCCCCGTCCTCGTCGGGGACACCGTCCGCACGGTTGCCGGGCGCGTCGCCATGGACCAGTTCGTGGTCGACCTCGGCGGGGACGCCCCCGAGCCCGGCACCGAGGCCGTGCTCTTCGGCCCCGGCGACCGGGGCGAGCCGACGGCCCAGGACTGGGCGGTGGCCGCCGACACCATCGCGTACGAGATCGTCACCCGGATCGGGGCGCGCGTCCCGCGCGTCTACCTGGACGACTGAAGGGGGAGTGACCGTGGGGGAGTCCAGCGGGGGCGGCGTCTGGCGGCGCGCCGGGTTCGCCGGTGCCGCGCTGGGCGTCCTGGCGGCCGGCGCGGCCGCCGGCGTCGCCGTCGAACGGCTCACCGTCGGCCGTTCCGTACGCCAGAAGGCGCGGCTCGCCCTGGACGCCACCGGCCCCTACGGCGGCCTGCGCGGCACCCCGGGCCGGGCGCTCGCGGACGACGGCACCGTCCTGTACTACGAGATCGACGAGGTGGAGGGGGACGGGACGGACGACGCGTCCGCCCCCCGGCGTCCCCGCGGGGCCGGGGCGCCCGCCCCCCTCACCGTCGTCTTCAGCCACGGCTACTGCCTCAACCAGGACTCCTGGCACTTCCAGCGGGCCGCCCTGCGCGGCCTCGTGCGGACCGTCCACTGGGACCAGCGCAGCCACGGCCGCTCCGGCCGGGGCGTCGCCCAGGACGGCCCGGCCGGCGTGCCCGTCTCCATCGACCGGCTCGGCCGCGACCTCGGGGCCGTCATCGACGCCGCCGCCCCGGAGGGCCCGCTCGTCCTCGTGGGGCACTCCATGGGCGGCATGACGGTGATGGCGTTCGCCGAGCAGTACCCGGAGACGGTGCGCGACCGGGTCGTCGGCGTCGCCTTCGTGGGCACCTCGGCCGGAAAGCTGAACGAGGTGACGTACGGGCTCCCCGTCATGGGCGTCAACGCCGCCCGGCGCGTCCTGCCGGGCGTCCTGCGCACCCTCGGCGCCCGGACGGAGCTGGTCGAGCGCGGCCGCCGGGCGACGGCGGACCTCTTCGCCGGGCTGGTGAAGAAGTACTCGTTCGCCTCGGAGGACGTGGACCCGGCGGTCGCCCGCTTCGCGGAGCGCATGATCGAGTCCACCCCCATCGACGTCGTCGCCGCCTTCTACCCCGCCTTCGCGGAACACGACAAGTCGGCCTCCCTGCCCGCCCTCCGCGGCCTGCCGGTGCTGGCGCTCGCGGGGGAGCGGGACCTCATCACCCCCAGCTCCCACACCGAGGCCATCGCCGCCCTCCTCCCCGACGCGGAACTGGTGATCGTCCCCGACGGGGGCCACCTGGTGATGCTGGAGCACCCGGAGACGGTCACCGCCCGGCTGACCGACCTGCTCGTGCGGGCCGGGGCCGGGCCGGGGGCGACGGCGGCGGGGACGGGTCCCGCCACGGGCTAAATTGGCGGGTATGGAAGCAGCGCACCCGTCCGTGGCCGGTGGCACCACCTCCGTCTCCGAGGCCACCCTCTCCGTCGACTCCCCCCAGCGGATGCAGGACCTGGGCCGCCGGCTCGCGGAAGTCCTCCGCCCCGGCGACCTCGTCATGCTCACCGGCGAACTGGGCGCCGGGAAGACCACCCTCACCCGCGGCCTCGGCGAGGGGCTGGGGGTGCGCGGCGCCGTCACCTCGCCGACCTTCGTCATCGCCCGCGTCCACCCGTCCCTGGTCGGCGGCCCGGCCCTGGTCCACGTGGACGCGTACCGCCTCGGCGGCGGCCTCGACGAGATGGAGGACCTGGACCTGGACGTCTCGCTCCCCGAGTCCGTCGTGGTCGTGGAGTGGGGCGACGGCAAGGTCGAGGAGCTGACCGACGACCGGCTGCACCTCCTGATCCACCGCGTCACCGGCGACACCGACGACGACCGGCGCACGGTCGTGCTGCGCGGCATCGGCGCGCGCTGGGCCGGGGAGGACCTGGACGCCCTTGGGGAGCCCGGCCGGTCGTAGTTTCCGACAACGTGTCGGCACCATGTTGCGCGGGCCGTACGTGCCGTGGTGACATGGAGGCACGAGCTGGTTAGGTGTACCTAACCTACGGGAGGCAGGCATGGCGAGGCCGAAGCACGCGGAACCCGGCCGGGAGCACGTCCCGATGAGCGAACTGCTGGCGTCCTGCGCGGCCGCCCGCGCCCTGTCGACCCCGCCGCGACGGCCCGAGGACGGCGAACGCGGCGAGCACGCCGTGCGCGACGCGCGCGGACGGGCGGAGGCCGCCGAGGCGGCGTAGCCCCCCCCCGCGGCCCGATCCCGGTCACCCGGTTCAGGCGACGACGACGACCTTCGCGCCGATCACCGCGAACGCCCACAGCGCGTTCCCGTCGGCCCGCGTCATGCGGACGCCGCCGGTCCGCTTCGACGGGTCGGGGGACGGCGTCGAGCCGTCCACCGCCGCGCTGAAGCCGATCGCCACGTCCTGGACGGTCGCGAACCGCACCACGTGTTCGATCCGCACCCCGTCCGAGCCCCGTACGGAACCGGACCGCGAGGTCACCGCGTACGCCCCGGGGGGCGGGGAGACCGTGCTCGGCATCACCGGGAAGGTGCGGGTGACCCCGCCCTTCCCGTCCACCAGCCACACCCGGTGCCCGGCAAGCGAGTACACGACCCGCTCGCCGGTGCCCGAGTTCGCCGGGAGCGCCAGCGGGTCCCTGACCGGCCGCTTCGGGGCGCCGCTCGGGGAGACCGAGGGGGCCGCCGCGCTCGGCGCCGGGGGCTTCGCCGACACGTCGGCGGGGGCGTTGGCCGACGCCTGGTAGGCGAGGAAGCAGACCGCGGCGACCGCCGCCGCCGTGAGCCCGGCCACGAATCCCGAGCTGCTCCGTGCCACCGTGCCCACCTCTCGTACGAATGTGTCGAAGGGTGACGGTAGCAGCCGGTGCTCCGGGGTTCGGGGCAGCGTGCCCGGGAGCCGTAGGCTGTTCGCGTGCTGTTGCTCGCCATGGATACCGCCACCCCCGCCGTCACCGTCGCCCTCCACGACGGCGAGGCCGTCGTCGCCTCGTCGTGCCAGGTCGACGCCCGCCGCCACGGGGAGCTGCTGCTGCCCGCCGTGGACCGGGTCCTCGAGGAGGCCGGGCTGGCCCTGGACGCGGTCACCGGCCTCGTCGTCGGCGTCGGCCCCGGCCCCTACACCGGTCTGCGCGTCGGCCTCGTCACGGCCGCCGCCTTCTCGTCCGCGCTCGGCGTGCCCGTGCACGGCCTGTGCACCCTCGACGGCCTCGCGTACGCCTCCGGGATCGACGAGCCCTTCGCCGTCGCCACGGACGCGCGCCGCAAGGAGGTCTACTGGGCGCGGTACGACGACTCCCGCACCCGGGTGACCGACGCGGCCGTGGACCGGCCCGCCGACATCGCCGGGACCCTCGCCGGGCTCCCGGTCGTCGGCGCGGGCGCCCGCCTCTACCCCGGGGACTTCCCCGACGCCCGCGACCCCGAGCACCAGTCGGCCGCCGCGCTCGCCGCCCTCGCGGCGGAGCGGCTGGCGGCGGGCGGGGAGGGCCTCCTCGACCCGCTGCCGATGTACCTGCGCCGCCCCGACGCCCAGGTGCCGAAGAACTACAAGGTGGTCACCCCCCGGTGACCGACGGCACGGAACTGCGCGAGATGCGCTGGTGGGACATCGAACCGGTGCTCGCCCTGGAGGACGAGCTGTTCCCCGAGGACGCCTGGTCGGCCGGGATGTTCTGGTCGGAACTGGCGCACTCCCGGGGGCCGGGCGCCACCCGCCGGTACGTCGTCGCGGAGGACCCCGGCGGCAGGCTCGTCGGGTACGCCGGGCTCGCCGCCGCCGGCGGCCTCGGAGACGTACAGACCATCGCCGTCGCCCGCGACCAGTGGGGCACGGGCCTCGGCGCCCGGCTCCTCACCGACCTGCTCCAGCACGCCACCGCCTTCGAGTGCGACGAGGTCCTGCTCGAAGTGCGCGTGGACAACACCAGGGCCCAGAAGCTCTACGAGCGCTTCGGCTTCGAGCCCATCGGCTTCCGGCGCGGCTACTACCAGCCGGGGAACATCGACGCGCTCGTGATGAGACTGACCGTTCAAGGAACCGGGACCGATATCTGATGGCTGCTGACGAACCGCTGGTACTCGGCATCGAGACCTCCTGCGACGAGACCGGCGTCGGCATCGTCCGCGGGACCACCCTCCTCGCGGACGCCGTCGCCTCCAGCGTGGACACCCACGCCCGCTTCGGCGGCGTCGTGCCCGAGATCGCCTCCCGCGCCCACCTGGAGGCGATGGTCCCGACGATCGAGCGCGCCCTGAAGACCGCGGGGATCTCCGCCCGGGACCTCGACGGCGTCGCCGTCACTGCCGGGCCCGGCCTCGCGGGCGCGCTGCTCGTCGGCGTCTCGGCGGCCAAGGCGTACGCCTACGCCCTCGGCAAGCCGCTCTACGGCGTCAACCACCTGGCCTCGCACATCTGCGTCGACCAGCTCGAACACGGCAAGCTGCCCGAGCCGACGATGGCCCTCCTGGTCTCCGGCGGCCACTCCTCGCTGCTGCTCTCCTCCGACATCACCTCCGACGTGCGCCCGATGGGCGCCACCATCGACGACGCGGCCGGCGAGGCGTTCGACAAGATCGCCCGCGTCCTCGACCTCGGCTTCCCCGGCGGCCCGGTCATCGACCGGCTCGCCAGGGAGGGCGACCCGGCCGCCATCGCCTTCCCGCGCGGGCTGAGCGGCCCCAGGGACCCGGCGTACGACTTCTCCTTCTCCGGCCTCAAGACCGCCGTGGCCCGCTGGATCGAGGCGAAGAGGGCGGCCGGCGAGGAGGTGCCGGTGCGGGACGTGGCCGCGTCCTTCCAGGAGGCGGTCGTGGACGTCCTCACCCGCAAGGCCGTCCGGGCCTGCAAGGACGAGGGCGTCGACCACCTGATGATCGGCGGCGGCGTGGCGGCGAACTCGCGCCTCCGGGCCCTCGCCCAGGAGCGCTGCGACCGCGCCGGGATCCGGCTGCGGGTGCCCCGGCCGGGCCTGTGCACCGACAACGGCGCGATGGTCGCGGCCCTCGGCTCCGAGATGGTCGCCCGCAACCGGGCCGCCTCCGACTGGGAGCTGTCGGCGGACTCGTCGCTGCCGGTGACGGACCCGCACGTGCCGGGCGCCCACGCGCACGACCACGATCACGTGCACGAGATCAGCAAGGAGAACCTGTACTCGTGAGGCTCACCCTCATGTGGGAGGCCAGGGCCGTCCAGGGCCGGGGCGCCGAACTCCTGGAGTGGGCGCGGTCCCGGACCCTCGCCCGCGAGCCGCTGCGCCGGGAGGTCTTCCGGGCGCCCCAGGACCGGGTCCTCGTCCTCACCTGGTGGGAGGCGGAGACCTTCGGCGCGGAGCTGCCCGAACTTCCGGAGCCGGACGCGGAGCTGATCGCCCGTCCGGTCCACCGCTGGCGGTTCGAGGCGGTGGAGTGACCCCGGGCGGCCGTACGGCGGCCCCGGCCGCGCGGGGAGTCGGATAGGCCACACGTACGCCGGTCGGGCAACCTTTCGACGCGCGGGGTCATCTCCCCGCGCGTGAAGAAGACGATCGCGCTCTGGGTGGCCCTGACCGCCTCGGCCCTGCTGGCGGCCGGCTGCACGGCGGAGCGCCCCGCCGCACCCGCGTCCGCGCCCGCCCCGAGGACGTCGTCCGTCCCCTCCCCGGCGCCCCCCGCGGAGGACGGGGCCCCGGGAGCCCCCGCGGACACCGCCGCCGCGTACCGGAAGTGGGGGCTCGACCCCCTCCCGGCGCCGCCCGCCCCGCCGGCGGTGAAGCCGGTGGTCCGGCGCCCGGGGCAGCCGGTGCCGGTGATCAGCGAGATCCCCACCCGGGAGAAGGTCGTCTTCCTCACGATCGACGACGGGGCGGAGAAGGACCCCCGCTTCGTCGCGATGATGAAGGACCTGGGGGTCCCCTTCACCATGTTCCTCACCGACGCGGCCGTCCGCACCGACTACGGGTACTTCGACCCGCTGGTCGCCCAGGGCCACGGCGTCGCCAACCACACCCTCACCCACCCGAACCTGCGCACCCTCTCCCCGGACGCCCAGCGCCGGGAGATCTGCGGCCAGCAGCAGAAGCTGGCGAAGCGGTACGGCACGGCCCCGCGCCTCTTCCGCCCGCCGTACGGCAACTGGAACGAGGCCACGCGCGCGGCCGCCGGGACGTGCGGGGTGGACGCGATCGTGCTGTGGCGCGAGTCCATGCAGATCACGAACATGCAGTACCAGCGCGGCGACCGGAAGCTCCACCCCGGCGACATCGTCCTCGCCCACTTCCGGGGCCCCGCCGAGCTCAAGGGCCGCACGATGACCGAGATGACGGCCACCCTGCTGCGCCGCGTCCGGGAGCAGGGCTTCACGGTGGCGCGCCTGGAGGACTACGTCTGAGATTCCTCCGGGCGCGGTGTCGATGCGGGCGGTCCCCGTTCGTCGGAGGGGTGAGAGGCGGGGAACGGCCCCGCCACCGCATCCACGAGGAGACACCATGCCCCGCTTCATGACGCTCGTCCGCGCCGAGGAGGACACCGTCGACATGGCGGACGCCGACCCCGGGTTCGAGGAGCGGATGGGCGCGCTCTTCGAGGAGATCACCCGGGCCGGCGTCATGCTGGACACGGCCGGGCTCCGGCCGACCTCGGAGGCCACCCGGATCACCTGGTCGGACGGGAAGCTGTCCTTCACCGACGGCCCCTTCACCGAGACCAGGGAGGTCGTCGGCGGCTACGCCCTGATGAAGTGCGCGGACATGGCCGAGGCGCTGGAGTGGGCCGGGCGCTTCCTGTCGGCCCACCCGCCGCACTGGAAGCTGGGCCTGGAGGTCCGCGAGGTCGAGGGGGAGCCGGGGGCCTGAGCCCGGCCCCGCTGTCGGTGCCGTGTGCTGTCATGGGGGACGTGACGGCACACGGCACGGGGACGGGGCGCGGGGCGGGTCCGGACCGCGGCTCCGGCCCGGGTCCGGGACGGGGGCGCGGGGCGGACTCGGTGGAGGGCGTGCTCGACACCGTCTTCCGGGCGGAGTCGCCGAGGATCGTCGCGACCGCCGCACGGATCGTCCGCGACCTCGGCATCGCCGAGGAGATCGCCCAGGACGCCCTGGTCACCGCCCTCGAACAGTGGCCGCGCACCGGGGTCCCGGAGCGGCCGGGAGCCTGGCTGACGACCGCCGCCAGGCACCGCGCCGTCGATCTCGTGCGGCGGCGCGAGACGTACGCCCGGAAGCTCACCGAGGTGGGCCGCGCGCTCACCGGGGAGGCGTACGACCCCGAGCCCTCCGGCCCCGGCGACATCGACGACGACGTGCTGCGGCTGGTCTTCACCACCTGCCACCCCGTCCTCTCCGCCGGGGCGCGGACGGCACTGACGCTGCGGCTCGTCGGCGGGCTCCGGACGGACGAGGTCGCCCGCGCCCTCCTCGTGCCCACGGCGACGGCCGCGGCCCGGATCACCCGCGCCAAGCGGACGCTCGCCGGGGCGGGCGTGGAGTTCGAGGTGCCGTACGGGGAGGAGCGGGCCGCCCGGCTCGGCTCCGTCCTGGAGGTCGTCTACCTGATCTTCAACGAGGGGTACGCGGCGACCTCGGGCGACGACCTGCTGCGGCCCGGCCTGTGCGAGGACGCCCTCCGGCTCGCCCGCGTCCTCGCCGCCCTCGTCCCCGGGGAGGACGAGGCGCAGGGCCTGGCCGCCCTGCTCGAACTCCAGGCGGCCCGGACGGCCGCCAGGACCGGTCCCGACGGCCGGCCGGTGCTGCTGGCCGACCAGGACCGGCGCCGCTGGGACCGGTCGCTGGTCCGGCGCGGCTTCGCGGCCCTGGAGCGGGCCGGGGACCCGCGGGACTACGGGCCGTACGCCCTCCAGGCCGCCGTCGCCGCCTGTCACGCGCGGGCCGCGTCGTACGGGGAGACGGACTGGGCGCTCATCGCCGCGCTGTACGGGCGGCTCGGCGCCGTCGCCCCCTTCCCGGTGGTCGAGCTGAACCGCGCGGTCGCCGTGTCGAGGGCCGAGGGCCCGGCGGCGGCCCTCCCGCTGGTCGACGCCCTCGCCGCCGTGCCGGCCCTGGCCCGCTACCACCTGCTGCCCAGCGTCCGGGGGGACCTGCTGGCCCGGCTGGGGCGGACGGCGGAGGCGCGCGCCGAGTTCGAGCGCGCGGCGTCCCTCACCCGCAACGGGAGCGAGCGGGCGCTGCTGCTCGGGCGGGCGCGGGAGACGGGCGCGCCCCCGCCCTGACCCCCGGGGGCACGGAGGCACGGGGACCCGGGCCCCACGAGGCGTGAACCGTGCGGGGCGCGGGACCGGCGAGGACCGTCGGCGCCGGCCCCGCCGGAGCGCGGCGCGGCCCACCGGCCCGGCCGGCCCGGGGCGCCGCCCGGCGCTCCCGCCGGCGCCCGGCGCGGCTCACCGCTCCCCGTCCGTCCGGACGGGCCGGCCGATCAGCATCGTCGGGGCCCCCGCGACCCGGGTGAGCAGCACCATCGCCGCGTGGGGGCCCTTGGGCCGCACCCTGCGCCGGACCTCTTCCGGTTCGACCGCGGAACCGCGCTTCTTCACCGTCAGGGTGCCGACCTCGCGCTCCCGCAGCAGTGCCTTCAGCCGCTTCAGGTTGAAGGGGAGTTCGTCGGTGATCTCGTACGCGGCGGCGTACGGGGTGGGGACGAGCGCGTCCGCCGTGACGTACGCGATCGTCCCGTCGATCAGGCCGCCGTCCAGCTCCTCGGCCACCTCGGCGACGAGGTGCGCGCGGATGACGGCGCCGTCCGGCTCGTACAGGTAGCGGCCGACCGGCCGGACCGCCGGGTCGGGCAGCCCGCGCCCGGTGAGGCCCGCGCCGGAGGGCAGCAGGGTGGCCCGGCGCGCGCCCGGCTCCGTACCGAACCAGAGGACGGCCTCCTTCACGTCCCCGCCGTCCGAGATCCACTCGGCCTCGGCCTCCGCGGGAACGGCCTCGTGCGGGATGCCCGGCGCCACCTTCAGGGCGGCGTGCGGGGCCTTCCGGGCCGCCTCGACGGCCCAGGACAGCGGCGGGGAGTACGCCTCCGGGGCGAAGATCCTGCCCCGGCCGCCGCGCCGCGCCGGGTCCACGAAGACGGCGTCGTACGGGCGCGTGTCGATCTCCGTCACGTCCGCGCACCGGACCTCGATCAGTCCGGACAGGCCGAGCGCCTCGGCGTTGGCGCGGACCGCCTCGGCGGTCAGCGGATCGCGGTCGACGGCGAGGACGGAGATCCCGGCGCGGGCGAGGGCGATCGCGTCGCCGCCGATCCCGGAGCACAGGTCCGCCACGCTGCCGACGCCCAGCGCCTTCATCCGGGCCGCCCGGTACGCCCCGACCGAGGCCCGGGTCGACTGCTCGACGCCGTTCGGCGTGAAGTACATCCGGAACGCGTCCTCCGCGCCGAACTTCGCCACCGCCCGCTGCCGCAGCCGTGCCTGGCCGAGCGCGGCCGTGACCAGCTCGACCGGGTGGTCACGGCGCAGCCGGGAGGCCACCGCCAGTTCCCGGGCGGGGTCGTGGTCGCGCAGGGCGGTGAGGAGCGCCTGCCCCTCGGGGGTGAACAGGGCGGCGAAGGAGGCGAGGTCGGTCACCGCCCCATTGTGGTCCCTGGAGGGCTGTGGGCCGGCCGGGGGACGGCGGGCGCGGTACGGCGGTGTCGCGGCCCGGCAGGGGTTCCCGCGCTGACAGGATGCGGCGCCATGCAGCTCGTACGACAAAAGGAAGAAAAGATGGCACAAGGGGTGCACCGCTCCCGCCGGACGTTCGGGGCGGCGCTCGTCGTCGCCGCCCTCGCCGCGACCGCCACGGCCTGCTCCGGAGCCGCCGCGCCGGACCGCGCCGCGCCGCCCGTCCCCGCCGCCGGCCAGCAGGCCCCGGAGCAGGAGGCCGGGCCCCGGGCCGCCCCCCGGTCGCGGGCCGAGGAGCTCCGCGCCCAGCGGGCCGCCCGGGTCCTCGCCGCCCGGAAGTGGGGCCTCGCGAAGCCCCCGCTCGAAGCGCCCGCCCCACCGGCCGTCAAGCCGGCGATCGGCACCCGCAAGGGCTTCGAGACGAAGAGCGACGGCATGCCGCCCGTCTTCACCACCGTGCCGACCAAGGAGAAGATCGTCTTCCTGACGATCGACGACGGCGCGGAGAAGGACCCCGAGCTGCTGCGGATGATGGACGAGCTCCGGCTGCCGTACAGCGCCTTCCTCAGCGACTACGTCATCAACGACGACTACGCGTACTTCTCCCGGATGCAGAAGTCCCAGAAGGGCGGGATCGCCCTCCACAACCACACCCTCCACCACCGCTACCTGCCCGGACTCTCGTACGAGGAGCAGAAGCGCGAGATCTGCGGCATGCAGGACGTCATCGGGAAGAAGTTCGGCAAGCGGCCCGAACTCTTCCGCCCGCCGTACGGCAACTACAACGACGACACGCTGCGCGCGGCCAAGTCCTGCGGCATCAGGGCGGTCCCGCTGTGGGCCGCCGAGGCGTTCCCCGACCATATGGAGTGGCGCGAGTGGGACCGGGACCTGCACCCCGGCGACATCGTGCTCACCCACTTCCGGGGCAAGGAGGACTGGGACGGCAGCATGGCAGACATGGTCCGCCGCGTGATGAACGTGATCACGGCCAAGGGGTACGCGGTGGCGAAGCTGGAGGACTACGTCTGAGACCGGCGGGGAGCGAGGGGGGCGGGGGACGGCCCGTACGGGAGGCGCGGGAGAACCCCGCCCGACCGCGTCCCCGGCCGCGCCCCGGGCCGTGCCCGACCGCGTCCCGACCCCGTCCCCGATCACGCCACGGAGCGATCAATTGGCACTCCGCTTGACCGAGTGCTAATCGCGGTCATAGTGTCAGCTCTGGCACTCCCCACCGGAGAGTGCCAACACAGCGACGGGCAGGTCCGGCACCCGCGACGACGGATCCACCTGGTTCGCCACCTCAGACAGTCAACCCCGTGATCTCCGAAGGGGGAGGTCGGATCGTGACGACCACCAGCTCCAAGGTTGCCATCAAGCCGCTCGAGGACCGCATCGTGGTCCAGCCGCTCGACGCCGAGCAGACCACCGCCTCTGGCCTGGTCATCCCGGACACCGCCAAGGAGAAGCCCCAGGAGGGCGTCGTCCTGGCCGTCGGCCCGGGCCGCTTCGAGAACGGCGAGCGCCTGCCGCTCGACGTCAAGACCGGCGATGTCGTGCTCTACAGCAAGTACGGCGGCACCGAGGTGAAGTACAACGGCGAGGAGTACCTCGTCCTCTCGGCCCGCGACGTGCTCGCGATCATCGAGAAGTAGTTCACCGAAGTACCGAAGTACCTGAAGCAGATGCTTTGAGCTGCGCCCCGAGGCCCCTTCCAGGCGCCCCGGGGCGCGGTTCGTTCCACCCGATTCCGAGAGGGCTGAACCGCTCCCATGGCGAAGATCCTGAAGTTCGACGAGGACGCCCGTCGCGCCCTTGAGCGCGGCGTCAACAAGCTTGCCGACACGGTGAAGGTGACGATCGGCCCCAAGGGCCGCAACGTCGTCATCGACAAGAAGTTCGGCGCCCCCACCATCACCAACGACGGTGTCACGATCGCCCGCGAGGTCGAGATCGAGGACCCGTACGAGAACCTCGGTGCCCAGCTCGTGAAGGAGGTGGCGACCAAGACCAACGACATCGCGGGTGACGGCACCACCACCGCCACCGTGCTCGCCCAGGCGCTCGTCCGCGAGGGCCTGCGCAACGTGGCCGCCGGCGCCTCCCCGGCCGCCCTGAAGAAGGGCATCGACGCCGCCGTCAAGGCCGTGTCCGAGGAGCTGCTCGCCACCGCGCGCCCGATCGACGACAAGTCCGACATCGCCGCCGTCGCCGCGCTCTCCGCGCAGGACCAGCAGGTCGGCGAGCTCATCGCCGAGGCGATGGACAAGGTCGGCAAGGACGGTGTCATCACCGTCGAGGAGTCCAACACCTTCGGCCTGGAGCTGGACTTCACCGAGGGCATGGCCTTCGACAAGGGCTACCTGTCCCCGTACATGGTGACCGACCAGGAGCGCATGGAGGCCGTCCTCGACGACCCCTACATCCTGATCCACCAGGGCAAGATCTCCTCGATCCAGGACCTGCTCCCGCTCCTGGAGAAGGTCATCCAGGCCGGCGCCAGCAAGCCGCTCCTGATCATCGCCGAGGACGTCGAGGGCGAGGCCCTGTCGACCCTGGTCGTGAACAAGATCCGCGGCACCTTCAACGCGGTGGCCGTCAAGGCCCCCGGCTTCGGCGACCGCCGCAAGGCGATGCTCGGCGACATGGCGACGCTGACCGGCGCCACCGTCATCGCCGAGGAGGTCGGCCTCAAGCTCGACCAGGCCGGCCTGGACGTGCTCGGCACCGCCCGCCGCGTCACGGTCACCAAGGACGACACCACCATCGTCGACGGTGGCGGCAACTCCGAGGACGTGCAGGGCCGCGTCAACCAGATCAAGGCCGAGATCGAGTCCACCGACTCCGACTGGGACCGCGAGAAGCTCCAGGAGCGCCTCGCGAAGCTGGCCGGCGGCGTGTGCGTGATCAAGGTCGGCGCCGCCACCGAGGTGGAGCTGAAGGAGAAGAAGCACCGTCTGGAGGACGCCATCTCCGCGACCCGCGCCGCGGTCGAGGAGGGCATCGTCTCCGGTGGCGGCTCCGCGCTCGTCCACGCCGTCAAGGTCCTGGAGGGCAACCTCGGCAAGACCGGCGACGAGGCCACGGGTGTCGCGGTCGTCCGCCGCGCCGCCGTCGAGCCGCTGCGCTGGATCGCCGAGAACGCCGGCCTGGAGGGCTACGTCATCACCTCCAAGGTGGCGGAGCTGGACAAGGGCCAGGGCTTCAACGCCGCGACCGGCGAGTACGGCGACCTGGTCAAGGCCGGCGTCATCGACCCGGTGAAGGTGACGCGCTCCGCCCTGGAGAACGCCGCCTCGATCGCCTCCCTCCTCCTCACCACCGAGACCCTCGTGGTGGAGAAGAAGGAAGAGGAGCCGGCGGACCACGGCCACGGCCACGGTCACGGCCACTCCCACTGAGGCGCGTAACTGACCACTGAGGCCCGGTGCCCCCGTCGCGGGGGCACCGGGCCTCGGCGTTCGCCTCCCCGCCGCGCCCGGCGCTGGCAGCATGGGGCCCATGGAGCGGGGGATCGAGGTCGACAACGGGGCGGGCGTCGTCGTCGTGGGCGACGGCAACACGGTCGGCTTCGGCACGGGTACGGCGGTCCGCTCGGCCTACCGGGAACAGGTCCGCCGGATCGCCCCGCCGGAACTCGTCGGCCGCGAGGAAGAGCTGGCGGAACTGGCGGAGTTCTGCCGCACCGGATCCGGCTACCGGTGGTGGCGGGCGGACGCCTGGGCCGGGAAGACGGCGCTGATGGCCTCGTTCGCCCTCGCCCCGCCCCCGGGCGTGCGGATCGTCCCCTTCTTCGTCACGGCCCGGCTCGGCGCCCAGAACGACGTGGCCGCGTACGTGGACGTGGTCCTGGAGCAGCTCGCGGAACTGGCCGGAGAGGGCCTCCCGGCCCTGCTGACCGCCGCCACCCGGGAGGCCCACCTGCTGCGCCTGTACGCCACCGCCGCCGGGGCCTGCGCGGCGCGCGGCGAGCGCCTGGTCCTCCTCGTGGACGGTCTTGACGAGGACCGGGGCGTGACGACGGGCCCGGACGCGCACTCGATCGCGGCGCTCCTGCCGTACGACCCGTCGGGCCTCCCCGTCATCGTCTCCGGCCGCCTCAACCCGCCGCTCCCGGCGGACGTCCCCGGGGACCACCCGCTCAGGGACCCGTCGACCGTCCGCCTCCTGGCCCCCTCCCCGGAGGCCCGCGCGATCCGGTCGGAGGCGGAACGGGAGCTGAAGTACCTCGTGGAGGGCGGCGGCGGCCTCCCGTACGAACTCCTCGGACTGCTCACGGCGGCGGGCGGCGGCCTGACGGCGGACGACCTGGCGGAGCTGACGGGCGAGGTCCCGTACCGGGTGCGGGACGTGCTGCGGACGGGGCCGGGACGGACGTTCGCGCTGCGGGGCGAGGCGTACCTGCTCGCGCACGAGGAACTGGTGGTCCAGGCACGGGAGATGCTGGGGACGCGCGAACTCGGCCGGTGGCGGGTTGCGTTGCGCGACTGGGCGGAGGGCTGGCGGGAACGGGGCTGGCCGCAGGACTCCCCGGCGTACCTGCTCCACGGCTGGTTCCCGATGCTGCGGGCCACCGGGGACCCGGACGCGATGGCGGAGTGCGCCCTCGACGCCGTACGGCACGACCGGCTGCTCGCCGAGACGGGCGGCGACGGGGTGGCGCTCGGGGAGATCGCGGCGGCGGGCGAGGCACTGCTCGAACGGGGGGACCGGCCCGCCCCGGTCGCCGCCCTGCTGCGGCTCGCCCTGCGGCGGGCGGCGTTGCGGGACCGGAACGGGCGGGTGCCGGCGGAGCTGCCCGTGGCGTGGGCGGAGGTGGGGGAGGCCGACCGGGGGCTGGCGCTCGCGCGGGGGCTCGAACCGGTGAGCCGCGTACCGGCGCTGTGCGAGGTCGCACGGCTCCTGCACGCGCGCGGCGAGGTCCGGCGGGCCCGCGCCCTGCTCGTCGAGGCCGACGCGTCGGCCCGTGCGATGCACGGCGTCACCGAGCGGCCCTCCGTCCTGCGGACCGTGGGGGACGCCTGGCTCGCGGTGGAGGAGGCGGACCGCGCGGAGGAGGTCGCGAGCGAACTGGGGGAGGTCCTGGGGAACCGCCTCCTGCTGGACGTGGTGGCGTTCCGCTGCCGGGCGGGCGAGTTCCGGCGCGCGCTGGACCTGCTGGACGGGCAGAGCCCCCTGGGCAAGGCGCGGACGGAGGCCCAGGGGCGTGCGATCGTCTGCGCCGCCCTGGCCGGGGCCGGACGCGAGGCCGAGGCGCTCGGCCTCGCCCGTTCCGCGCACGGCGCCGGACGCGCGCTCGCCCTGGTGCGGATCGCCGCCGAGGTGCGCGAGGGCGCGGACGCGCTGATCGACGAAGGACTGGGCACGCCCCCGGCGGAGGGGTGGGCACACACGGGCGGCCTCGTCGCCGAACTGATCGAGACCCTCGTCGTGGCCGGGGCCGCGGAGCGCGCCGAGGCCCTGGTCCCCGGGGGGAGGGTCCCGTTCGTCCGGGGCCTGGTGCGAACGGGCGCGTTCGACCGTGCCGAGGCGCTGATCGACCGGATGGCCTCGGTCACCGACCGGGACGACGCGCGGACGGCGCTGATCGAGGCCCGGGCGCGGGCCGGCGCCGTCGAGGGACTCGGGTCCTCCCTGGCCGGGCTGACCGTTCCGGCCCGCCGTTCCCGTGCGGTACGGGCCGTGGTCGGCGCCCTGGTCCGGGCGGGGCGCGTCGAGGAGGCCGAGGCGCTCGTGTCGCACGGGGGCACCCTGTCCGTCACCCGCCGGATCTGTCTCGCGCGGGCCCTGGCCGACGCCGGGCACCGCGAGCGGGCCGTCGCGCTCCTCGAGCGCGTCGAGGCGGCGAGCCGCGCGGCCCGGCGCGAGGAGGTCCCCTCCGTCCTGGCGGCCGTCGCGGAGGCACTCGCCCTCGCCGGACACGGCGAGCGCGCCCGGACCCTCACGGACGGCCTGAGGGCGTTCACGGACCGGGAGCCGGAGGTGCTCGCGGTCGTCCGCGCCCTGCTGGCCACGGGCCGCTTCGAGGAGGCCGAACTGCAGGTGCGGAGGGCCCCTCTCAGGCAGCGGGACCACCTGTACGACCTGCTCGCCCGCGCCCTGGGGGAGTCGGGGCCGAGCGGACCGCCGGGGCGCTCCGGGGCGGAGTGGGGCGAGAACCGGCCGATCACCGTCGAGGACGGGACGCACCGGCTGCTGCCCGCCCCCGAGGACGGGGTCGGCGTCGTGGAGACGGAGCGGCGTGCGGCGAACGCCCTCGCCCTGCACGGGCAGGGCCGCTTCGAGGAGGCCGCCCGGGAGCTGGCCCGTGCCGTGGCCGCCGTACGCGGGACCCTGCGGTACACGGCGGCCCCACTGCCCGCCGTCGTACGGGCGCAGGAGGCCCTGGGACGGACCGGGGAGGCCGCCGCCCTGCTCCGGGAGGCCGCCCTGTACGTGAAGTACCTGGACGGGGAGCGGGAGAGGTCCTTCCTCGCGGCGGCCCTGGTCGCCGCCGGGAGGTACGGCGAGGCCGTCGGCGTCGCGCGGACGCAGAGGTACGCCGCGGAGGACCTCACGGCCGTACAGCTCGACCTCGTCGGGTTCCTCGCCCGGGCCGGGCAGCACGAGCGGGCCGAGTGCCTCCTCGGCGAACTCGCGCGCCGCGGCCTCGCCCGCGCCCGGGCCTACGCCGACCTGGCCCTCACCCGCTCCGATCCCGTCCGCGCCCGTGAACTCACCGCCCTCGCCCTGCACACCGGCCCCTGGTACGAGGCGCTGCCCGCCGTCCTGCGGTACGAGCCCGGGGCCCTGCCGCTCGTCCTCGCCGAGGCCGACCGCCTACGCCGAGCGCTGGAGGTCTGACGCCCGCACCTCCTCCGCGAACGCCTCCCCCCGTACGTACCGCTCCACCTCCCCCACCGCCTGGTCCGCCATCCGGTGCAGCTCGTTGCCGAGCGAGCCGGCCACGTGCGGGGTGAGGAGGACGTTCGGAAGGGTGTAGAGGGGGGAGTCCGGCGGCGGCAGGTCCGGGTCCGTGACGTCGAGGACCGCGTGGAGACGGCCCGTGACGAGGTGGCGGAGGAGGGCCGGCTCGTCCACCAGGGAGCCCCGGGACGTGTTGATCAGGGTCGCCCCGTCCGGCATCGCCGCGAGCTGCGCCGCGCCGATCATGCGGTACGTGGACGGGAGCTGCGGCGCGTGGACCGAGACGACCGTGCTGCGGGCGCACAGCTCGTCCAGGCCCACGAGTTCCGTGCCCGGGGGCGGGACCTCGGCGTACGGGTCGTACAGCAGGACCTCGAAGTCGAAGGGGCGCAGGAGGTCGATCACCCGGCGGCCGATGCGGGAGGCCCCGACGACGCCGACCGTGCGGCGGTAGTTGCCCCAGGCCGAGGACTCGGCGAGCCAGTCGTGGCCGGCGCGGAGCCCGGCGTACCGCCGCGCCGAGCGCAGGACGCCCTTCCCGGCGAAGAGGATCGCGGCGAGCGTGTACTCCGCGACCGGCAGCGCGTTGGCGGCGGCGGCCGACGTGACCCGCAGGCCCCGCTCCCAGCAGGCGTCGGTGATGTGGTGCTTGACCGATCCGGCCGCGTGGACGACGGCCCGCAGGCGGGGCGCCCGGTCCAGGACCTCGGGGGTGAGCGGGGTCGCCCCCCAGCAGGTGAGCAGGAGTTCGGCCTCCGCGAGGGCGGCGGCGGTCCGCTCGTCCGGGGCGGTGAGGTCGTGGGCGACGAGGTGCGGATCGGTGCGGGTCAGGGCCGCGAGGCGGGTCCGGTGGGCCTCGGTGAGGAGGCGTTCGTCGACGCCCCGGCCCATCGCGAGGAGGAGGGAGGGGCGGTTGTCGGTGGCGGGGCGCATGGCGGGAGCTGCCTTCCTCACTTGACGCTGCCGGCGGTCAGGCCGGCCTTCCAGTGGCGCTGGAGGGAGACGAAGGCGATGACGAGGGGCAGGACGGCGAGCAGGGAACCGGTGACGACGAGGGGGTAGTAGTCGGGTTCGGCGTGGGCGTTGCTGTTCCACGCGTACAGGCCGAGGCTCAGCGGGTACAGCTTCTGGTCGGACAGCATCACCAGCGGGAGGAAGAAGTTGTTCCAGACCGCGGTGAACTGGAAGAGGAAGACGGTCACGAAGCCGGGCATGACCATCGGCAGACCGATCGACCAGAAGACGCGCAGCTCGCCCGCCCCGTCGATGCGGGCGGCCTCCAGGGCCTCGTCGGGGACGTAGCCGGCGCAGAAGACCCGGGAGAGGTAGACGCCGAAGGGGTTGACGAGGACGGGGAGCAGGACGGCCCAGTAGGTGTTGACGAGCCCGATCTCGCTGGCCAGGAGGTACATCGGCAGGGCGAGCGCGGTGGTGGGGACGAGCACGCCGAGGAGGACGAGGCCGAAGAGCTTCTCCTTGCCCCGGAAGGCGTAGACGTGGAAGGCGTATCCGGCGGCGACGCTGACGAGCGAGCAGGCGAGGGCGCCGAACCCGGCGTAGAGCAGGCTGTTCAGGTACCAGCGGAAGTAGACGCCGTCGTTGTACTCGGCCAGCCGGGAGAGGTTGCCGCCGAGGTCGAAGCCCTCGAAGGAGAAGGCGTTCCCGGCGAGGAGCCCGCCGGCGTCCTTGGTGGCGGCGGTCAGCAGCCAGACGAGCGGGAAGAGCATGTAGACGGTGGCGAGGGCGAGGGCGCCGTTGACGGCCGTCTTCGAGAGCCAGCGGTGGTCGCGGCGGGAGCCGTTCACGCGGCGCGCTCCTTCCGGGCCGCCCGGCGGCCGGTCAGACGCGTCACCGCGAAGGAGAGCAGCGCGGCCGTCAGGGCGAGGAGCACGGAGGCCGCCGCGGCGAGCCCGTAGTCGTTGCGGTCGAAGGCCGCGGTGTACGCGTACATGTTCGGCGTCCAGGTGGAGGTGACGGCGGAGCCGGTGCCCCTGTTGAGGATGAGCGGCTCGGTGAAGAGCTGGAGGGAGCCGATGACCGTGAAGAGGCCGACCATCGCCAGCGACGCCTTGACGAGCGGGACCTTGATGGAGAAGGCGGTCCGCCAGGCGCCCGCCCCGTCGACGGTGGCCGCTTCGAGGACGGAGCGGTCGATCGCCTGGAGGGCGGCGTAGAAGATCACCATGTTGTAGCCGAGCCACTCCCACAGGGCGATGTTGACGACGGAGGGGAGGGCGCCTCCGGGGGAGAAGAAGTCGAAGCCGACGCCGCCGGCCTCCATGGCCCGGACGACCGGACTGAGCTGGGGCGTGTAGAGGTACACCCAGATCAGGGCGGCGATGATGCCGGGGACGGCGTGCGGCAGGAAGAGCGCGAGCTGGAAGAAGCGGCGGGCGCGGGCGAGCGCCGAGTCCAGCAGGAGGGCGAGGCCGAGGGCCCCGGCGAGCAGCAGCGGGATGTAGAGCAGGCAGTAGCCGAGCAGGACGCCGAAGCCCTCGCGGAAGGCCCGGTCACCCAGCGCCGCCGCGTAGTTGTCGAGGCCGCTGAAGACGGTCTCGGAACCGCCGAAGCCCAGTCCGGACTGCTTCTCGGTGAAGAGGCTGAGCCGGACCGCGTATCCGATCGGCACCACCATCACCGCGGTGAAGAGCACGAAGAAGGGCGTCAGCAGGATCGTGGCGGCACGGGTGCGGGCCTTCACGCGGTCAGCCCTCGACCTTCAGGCCGCGCTTGGTCAGTTCGGCGACGGTGGCGTCGTGGCCGGCCTTGACGGCGTCGGCGAGGGACGGGCCGCCCGGGGCCGTCTTGCCGAACTGGTCCTTGATGGTGGTGTTGGTGGTGCCGGTGGTCGGGCCCCAGGCCCAGCCGGGGGTGATGGAGGCGCCGGCGGCCTCGAAGAGGGCGTAGATGTCCTGGCCGCCGTAGTAGCCGGCGTCGAACGCCTTCTTGGCGACGGGGCGGAGGACGGCCGCGGCGGGGAAGGCGGAGGAGGTGCCGGAGGCGATGCGGGCCCTGACGCCCTCCTCGGTGGTGGACATCCACTTGGCGAAGGTGACGGCCGCGGCCTTCTGCTTGCTGTTCTTGGTCACGGCGAAGGAGGTGCCGCCGAGCATGCCGCTGGCGGGCTTGCCGTCCCAGGTGGGGACGGGGGCGACGGCCCACTTGCCGGCCTGTTCGGGCAGGGTGCCCTTGAGGACGCCCGCGCCCCAGGAGGCGCCCAGGTAGCCGATGGTGGTGCCGTTCTTGAGCGAGCCGGTCCACTCGGGGGAGAACGAGGCGTTCTTGTGGACGAGCCCGTCGTCGAGGAGGCCCTGCCAGTAGGCGGTGACCTTGGCGGTGGCCGGGTCGGTGGTGTCCACCTTCCAGGTCTCGTTCTCGGCCTTGAACCACTGGGCCCCGGCCTGCCAGACCATGGCCTCGAAGGTGGTCGGGTCGTCCGGGAAGAAGGTGGCGATGCGGACCTTGGAGTCGGCCTTGCTGACCTGCTCGGCGGCCTTCCGGAACGCGTCCCAGGTGGCCGGGACCGGGACCTTGTACTTCTCGAAGAGGTCCTTGCGGTAGAAGAACGCCTGGGGGGCGGCGTCGAAGGGGACGGCCCAGTTCCTGCCGCCCAGGGTGGTGAGCTCGACGGCCTGGGAGAGGAACTTGGCGCGGTCGGTCTCGGTGAACTCGCCGCCGATGTCCTGGAGGGCGCCGGAGCTGACGAACTCGGGGAGCGAGGGGTACTCGACGGAGACGAGGTCGGGGGCGTTGCCCGCCTTCACGGCGTTGGAGATCTTGGCGTAGCCACCGGCGTTGCCGGAGGGGATCTCCTCGAACTTCACCTTGATGTCGGTGTGGGAGGCGTTGAAGGCGTCCACGACGTCCTTGGTGCCCTTGGCCCAGCCCCAGAAGGTGATGGTCACGGGCCCGTTCGGCTTGTCGGCGGCGTCGCCGCCGGCACCGCCGCAGGCCGTGAGGACGGCGAGGGCGGTGGCGGTGCCCGCGACGACGCGGGTCGTTCTGCTCCGGATGGGGGACACGGCACGGCTCCTGGGGGCGGGGCGGCTGGGAGGTTGTGGCCGTGATCCTGTGACCCTTCATGAACGAAGTCAAGAGCGAAAGATTGATTGATCGAAAAAAGATCAAAGTGGGGGTGGAGGCAGAGGGGACGGACGGGTGTGCGGCCGGGGGAGGGCGGAGGCGCGGCCGGGGCGGCGGACGCGCGGAGGGAGCGAGGAGGAGGCGGGCGGACGGAGCGGGCTCACGGGGTGCCGGGGACGGACCCCGGCGCCCCGCACGAGGCCCGTACCCGCAGCCGGGGCAGCAGGCTGAGGTGGCGCCGCGCCTCCGCCTCCCCCGTCTCCCCGGCGGCCCCCTCGGCGAGCCGCTCCAGCAGGAGTTCCGCCGCGTGCCGGCCGACCTGCCGCTTGGGCGGGGCGACCGCCGTCAGCGGGGTCTCGGCGAGCGCGGCGACCTCGTCGTCGTACGCGATCAGGGCCAGGTCCCCGGGCACCCGGACGCCCAGTTCGGCCAGGCGCCGCGTGATCTCGATGGCGTCCACGTCGTTGTGGACCAGGGCCGCGCTCGCCGGGCCGGACCGGACGGCCTCGTACAGCGCCCGCACCGCCCGCTCGAACCCCTCCGGGTCCTCCTCCGCCGGTACGGAGTCGATCACCGGGCGCGGCTCCGTCAGGCCCAGCGCGGCCAGCGCCCCGGCGTACCCGGCGCGCACCGCGAGCGCGGTCGGCGAGTCCCGGCGGGCGACGAGCAGCGGTGTCGCGCGGCCCAGGGCGAGCAGGTGCCGCAGGGCGAGCAGCACGCCGTGGCCGTGGTCGGAGACGACCCGGTCCAGGCCGTCCAGCGGGCTGCCGGGCTCGGCGCGCCGCTCCAGGAGCACCGTCGGCACGGGCAGCCCGGCCAGCCAGTCGCCGTACGCGAGCCGGTCCTCGGGGCCCCGCCAGCCGGGCGCGACCAGGACGCCCTCGGCGCCCGCCGCGAGCAGCCCCTCGGTGCGGGCGCGGTCCTCCTCGGGCCGGTAGTCCGAGACGCGCAGCACGAGCCGGGCCCCGGCGCGGGCCGCCGCCTCGTGCGCCCCCCGGACGACCTCGGCGAAGTAGTACGTGGCGGAGGGGGCGAGCAGGCCGATGACCGGGCCCTCGCCGGGCCGCCCGCCGCCCGGGGCGTCCCGCCGGGCCGGCCAGGACACCTGGCCGTGCACCCGGTCGAGCAGCCCCCGGCCGGCCAGGGCCTCGACGTCCCTGCGGGCGGTGACGGGGGAGACCCCGAGCCGTTCGGCCAGCTCGGAGACGCGGGCGGTGCCGCGCTCGCGCACCAGGGCCAGCAGTCGGTCGTGTCGTTCGGCGGCACTCTCGCGCACGGTGCGGATCCCCTCGTGGTGGTGGACCTCCGAGCTTAAGGCCAGAATGATCGAACGACAGGATTTTCGATCATTCGCTCCCCAACTCTTGACGCCCGATCGAAGTCTGTCGAGGATTCCCGGCGACGCCAGACCCGCCCCGGACCCCGAAACCGCCCACGGTCACCGGCACTCGTCGGCGGTCACCGGAAGCCGCCGGGTCCGCCCCGGAGCCGCCCGACCGCGGGGAGCCGGGGCCACGAGCCCCCGAGCCGCCGGAAAGCCACAGGGAGCACCATGCCCGCGCCGCCCGAGAACCGCGGGCTCAGCCCGTACACCGGCTGGACCCGCGCCCACTGGGAGGCCGCGGCCGACCGTCTCCTCCTGGACGTGCGCCCGTTCGCCTCGCCCCGGTACGGCCTCGTCGGCCTCCCCGGACCCCGCCCCAGCTGGTCGGGGGCCCGCTCGGACGGCCTGGAGGGCTGGGCCCGCACCTTCCTGCTCGCCGCCCTCCGCGTCGCGGGCGACGGCGGCGCCGACCCGCACGGCCATCTCGACCGGTACGCCGAGGGCCTCGCCGCAGGGACGGAGGAGCCCGGCCGGGAGGACGCCGAGTCCTGGCCGCTCCTGTCCGGCACCCGCCAGGCGGTCGTCGAGTCCGCCTCGGTCGCCCTCGGCCTCCGCCTCACCCGCCCCTGGCTCTGGGACCGGCTCGACGACCGCGTCCGCGAACGGGTCGCGGAGTGGCTGCTCCCCGCCCTCGGCCCGTCCCCCGTCGACAACAACTGGTGGCTCTTCGGCCTCACCGTCGCGGGCTTCCTCGGGGACGCCGGGATCGAGACCGACCGCGCCGCCGCCACGATCGACCGCTCCCTCGCCCGCGTCGAGGACTGGTACCTCGGCGACGGCTGGTACAGCGACGGCGACAACCGCGCCTTCGACCACTACAACGCCTGGGCCCTGCACTTCTACCCCGTGCTCCACGCCCACCTCGCCGGCGACCGCGCCCTCCTCGACCGGTACGGGCCCCGGCTCCGCGCCCATCTGGACGACTACGTCCACCTCTTCGACGCGAACGGCGCCCCCGCCCCGTACGGGCGTTCCCTGATCTACCGCTTCGCCGCCGCCGCCGCGCCCTGGCTCGGCACCCTCACCGGCCACACCCCGCTCACCCCCGGCGCCACCCGCCGCCTCGCCTCCGGCACCCTGCGGTACTTCCTCGACCGGGGCGCCACCGACGAGAACGGGCTCCTCACCCTCGGCTGGCACGGCCCGTACCCGCCGCTCGTCCAGGAGTACTCGGGCCCCGGCTCCCCCTACTGGGCGTCCAAGGGTTTCCTCGGCCTCCTCCTGCCCGCCGGCCACCCGGCCTGGACCGACCCCGAGGAACCCCTGCCCGCCGAACGCGCCGACACCGTCCGCGCCTTCGCCCCGGCCGGGCTGCTCGTCCAGACCACCGCGGCCGACGGGCTCGTACGCCTCCACAACCACGGCAGCAACCACGTGGGCAGCCGCGAGGGGGGCGAGGACGACCCCGGCTACGCCCGCCACGCCTACTCCACCCGCACGGGCCCCACCACCGGGACCACCCCGGCCGACAACCACTTCGCGCTGCTCGGCGCCCCCACCGGCTCCGCCGACCCCACCGGCCCCACTGACCCCACCGGCTCTGCCGACCCCACCGGCCCCGCGTCCGGCACCCGGGCCACCACCAGGGGGCCCGCCGTCCCCGCCGGCACCGGTCCCGGCTGGGCCGCCTCCCTGCACACCCCGCGCCCCGGCGTCCGGGTCCTCTCCGCGACCCTCGCCCACGGCCGCGCCGAACTCCGCGCCCACCTCGTCCTCGGTGCCCCGGAGGGGACACCCGTACGGCAGACCGGCTGGGCCGTCCCGCCCGGGGGGCCGAGCGCCCAGCTCCACCCGGTCCACGGCTACCCGTCCGGGGAACCGGCCGCCGCGCTCCCCACCGGGGAGACCCTTCAGGGTCCCGGCAGCCGCACCCTCGCCCTGTACGGCGTCACGCGCGGTCCGGCCGCCCTCTTCGCCGCCCTCGCCTCGCTCACCGCCGAACCCGGTCCGGAGCCCGTCGACCGCCTCGCACGCGTCCGGATCGACGGTCACACCCTCGACGTGACCTGGCGGGACGGCACCACCACGCGCCTGGACCTCGACACCCTGCTGTGAACGCCCGGCCCGATCCGTGCCCGCGCCCCGCGTCGGACCGCGCTTCGTGTCGGGCCGCCTTTCACGTCGACCCGCGCCTCACGTCGGCCCGTGCCTCACTTCGGCCCGTACTTGCGGCCCGCCTTCGAGGAGACCCCGCCCAGCAGACCGCGCGGCGCCAGCTTCACCACGCCCATCAGGGCCTTGTACCGGGGATCGGGGATCGACAGCGTCTTCCCCCGGTCCAGGTCCGCGAGCGCCGCCGACACCAGCTTGTCCGCGTCGAGCCACATCCAGCCCGGGATGTTGCCCGTGCCCATCCCGGCCCGCTCGTGGAACTCGGTCCGCACGAAGCCGGGGCAGAGCGCCATCAGCCGCACGCCGCTGCCCGCGAGGTCCCGCGCCGCGCCCTGGGTGAACTGCACGACCCACGCCTTCGAGGCCCCGTACGTGCCCCGGGGGACGAAGGCCGCCACCGAGGCGACGTTCACCACCCCGCCCCGGCCGCGCTCCTTCATCGAGGCGGCGGCGGCCGAGGTCAGCCGCAGCACCGCCTCGCAGTGCACGGTGAGCATCCTCAGCTCGTCGGCCATGGACACTTCCAGGAACCGGCCCTTGTTGCCGAAGCCGGCGTTGTTCACGAGCAGGTCCACCGACCGCCTCGGGTCCGAGAGCCGCGCCTCGACGGCGGCGATCCCCGCCTCCTCGGCGAGGTCCGCCGCGAGCACCTCGGCCTCGACGCCGTGCCGGTCGTGCAGCTCGGTCGCCTGCTCCCGGAGCCGCTTCACGTCCCGGGCCACGAGCACGACGTGGTGGCCGTCCGCCGCGAGTCTCCGTGCGAAGGCGGCCCCGATGCCCGCGGTGGCGCCCGTAATCAGTGCAGTCGTCATACGGGCACGGTAGTGCCCCGCCCGGCGGCTACGCGCGGGCGTGCTTCTCGGTGTACGCGCGGGCGAGGGCGAGCAGGCCCGACTCCATCCACGCGGCGGCGGCCAGCGTGCCGGGCAGCAGGGCGCGTTCGGAGGTCGCGGCCCGGTGGAGCAGCGCGACGGTGACCCCGTGGTCCGGCCGGTGCACGACCTCGATCGGGTCGCCCGCCCGCACCTCGCCCGGCGCGATCACCCGCAGCAGCGCGCCCGGCCCGGCCTCCGCCCGGGTGAACCGCTTGACCCAGCCCCTCTCCCCGAGGAAGCCCGCGAAGGTGCCGCACGGGATGCGGCCGCCGGTCACCTCCAGGACCACCTCCTCCCCGATCCGCCAGCGCTCGCCGATCAGGGCGCCGTTGACGTCGAGGCCGCGCGTGGTGAGGTTCTCGCCGAAGGAGCCGTTGGCCAGCCCGCGGCCCAGCTCCCGCTCCCACACGTCCAGGTCCTCGCGGGCGAAGGCGTACGCGGCCCGGTCGTCGCCGCCGTGGAAGCGCAGGTCGCAGACGGCGTCCCCGGCGACCCCGCTCGCCCCGGCGCCGGACGCGCCGGGCGCCTCGATCCGCACGGGACCCTCGACGGGGCGCTTGTCGATGCCCGTGAGGCCGGAGGGGGCGCCGGTGTAGTCCACGGCCCGGGCGCGGCCCACGTTCACGCTCAGCAAGGTCATGCGGGCACCTTAAGGGGATCCGCCTCAAAGCCGCTCGGCATTATCGGAGGGCTTTCCCAAGCGTCCCTTATGCTGGAGCCCATGATCGAGGCCCGCCACCTCCGTGTCCTGCGCGCCGTCGCCGCCACCGGCTCCTTCTCGGCCGCCGCGCGTGAACTCGGCTGCACCCAGCCCGCCGTCAGCCAGCAGATGAAGGCGCTCGAAGCCTCCGCCGGAACGCCGCTGCTCGTCCGCACGGGACGCGAGATGCGCCTCACCCAGGCCGGCGAGGTCCTGGTGCGCCACGCCTCCGGCATCCTCGCCGGGCTCACCGCCGCCGAGGAGGAGGTCGCCGCCATCGCCGGGCTGCGCGCCGGCCGGGTCCGCCTGGTGTCCTTCCCCAGCGGCAGCTCCACCCTCGTCCCCACCGCCCTGGCCGCCCTGCGGGCCGCGCACCCCGGCACCCGGGTCTCCCTGGTCGAGGCCGAACCGCCGCGCTCGATCGAGATGCTCCGCGAGGGCGACTGCGACATCGCCCTCGCCTTCCGCTACGGGGCCGGGCGGGCCGAGTGGGACGACCTCGTGGTCCGCCCGCTCCTCGCCGACCGGCTCGTGGGCCTGGTCCCCGAGGGGCACCGGCTCGCCGGGACCGGTCCGGTGGGCATCGCGGAGCTGGCGGACGAGTCCTGGATCGCGGGCTGTCCGCGCTGCCGCCGCCAGCTCGTGGACGTCTGCGAGGAGGCGGGCTTCACCCCCCGCATCGACTTCGCCACCGACGACTACCCGGCTGTCGTGGGCCTGGTGGGCGCGGGCCTGGGCGTGGCCGTCCTGCCGGAGCTGGCCATCGAGTCCGTACGGCCCAAGGGGGCGCGGACCGTGACCGTGGAACCCGCGGTGGAGCGGGAGATCGTGGCCCTGACCCTGCCGGACCTCGCACAGGTCCCGGCGGTCGCCGCCACGCTGGACGAACTCGCCCGCGCCGCCGCGCGCGCGTAGGCGCCGGCCGGCGCCCTCGCGCGGGCCCGTCACGGGCCGTGCGGGCCGTGCGGTGGGGTCGTACGGGTGAAGAAACGTTCCTTCACAGGGGTGCGGACGTGGCGGCGGTGGACGCCGACGTCGGCGCCGTCGTGATCAGGCGGTTGCGGGCGCGTCCCATGAGCTCCTCGCGTTCGTCCTCGGTGAGGCCGCCCCAGACGCCGTAGGGCTCCCGCACGGCGAGCGCGTGGGCCGCGCACTCCGCGCGCACCGGGCACCGCATGCAGACCTCTTTAGCCGAGTTCTCACGCGCGCTCCGCGCCGCGCCGCGCTCTCCCTCCGGGTGGAAGAACAGGGAGCTGTCGACCCCGCGGCAGGCCGCGAGCAGCTGCCAGTCCCACAGATCGGCGTTGGGTCCGGGAAGGCGGGAGAAATCTGCCATTGCGCTTGTCCCCTTGAAACCGTGTCGAACGGATAGGCGGGCGGGTGGATGGCCGCCGGCCGGGGCTCCTCCGGTCCCCGACAGGTCGGGTCGTAACACCTACTGTCTAAGTAGATGTAAATATGACTCATTGCGAATCTAGCCTCAGACACCGCGAAAAGGGAAGAAATCCCGCTAAATGGTGCATAGCCTTTGATCTCGCGACGGAAGGGTCGCGTCGCGCTTCTCCGCGCACGGCCCCTCACGTAGAGTGCCGAAGCCTGCCGTCCGGCCCGTAACTCTTTCGGGTGACCGTCGTTGAGAGTGCGGAGGCGGTTGGAGGAACAAGCGATCGGGCAGGTGTCCGAGAGCGTCGACCGCACAGGTGACGATACGTACAGCCCTGGAGGCTCAAGGTGACGCGCAACAGCTGCGAGAGCCGCGGAGGTCACGCATGACATCCGTCCTCGTCTGCGACGACTCCCCGCTTGCCCGAGAGGCGCTTCGCCGCGCGGTCGCGACCGTGCCCGGCGTCGAGCGCGTGACCACCGCCGCCAACGGCGAGGAAGTCCTCCGCCGCTGGGGAGCGGACCGCTCGGACCTCATTCTGATGGACGTGCGCATGCCCGGCCTGGGCGGCGTGGAAACCGTCCGCCGGCTGCTCTCGGCCGACCCCGGCGCCCGCATCATCATGCTGACGGTCGCCGAGGACCTCGACGGCGTCGCGCTCGCGGTCGCCGCGGGTGCCCGCGGTTACCTGCACAAGGACGCCTCGCGCGCCGAACTGCGGGCCACGGTCACCCAGGCGCTCGCGGACCCGACCTGGCGGCTCGCCCCGCGCCGGCTCCGCTCGGCCGAGATGGGCGCCGCGCCCACGCTCACCGCGCGCGAGATCCAGGTCCTCGAAGGCATGAGCCACGGCCGGTCCAACGCGGAGATCGGGCGCGAGCTCTTCCTCTCCGAGGACACGGTCAAGACCCACGCCCGGCGCCTCTTCAAGAAGCTGGGCGCCTCGGACCGCGCCCACGCCGTCGCCCTCGGCTTCCGCTGGGGCCTGGTGCGCTGAACCGCAGGTCACCCGCCGCATCCCCGTCCTCGCCCGCGCCCGTCGCGGGACGGACGGGGTGGGCTTGTGTCACTTCCCCGCCGGATGACGCATCCTTGAGATGTGGAGTTCCTCGGGGACGAGTCGATCGAGCGGGAGGGGAGGGCGCGGGAGATGAGTTCCGGCGTACCCGCTCATAACGCTTCGGTGCACAACTACGGACGCGGTGCCACGAACGCGGAAGCGTCGGGGCACCATGGAGCGATGCGCGACGACGAGACCGCGGGGTCCCCCCTGCCTGCCGGGCGGGGAGAGATCGGCGCGCTCGTCCACCGCGCGGTCGACGGCGACGCGCAGGCCACGCACGACCTGCTCGCACGCGTGCATCCGCTCGCCCTGCGGTACTGCCGCACCCGTCTCAGCCGGCTTCCGGGCGACGCCCGCCACTTCGTGGAGGACCTGGCCCAGGAGGTCTGCGTCGCCGTCCTGATGGCGCTGCCGCGCTACAAGGACACCGGCAGGCCCTTCGAGGCGTTCGTCTTCGCCATCGCCGGGCACAAGGTCGCCGACCTCCAGCGGGCCGCCATGCGGCACCCCGGGTCCACGGCCGTGCCCTCCGACGAGATGCCCGAGCGCCCCGACGACTCCCTCGGTCCCGAAGAGCGCGCGCTGCTCAGCGACGACGCCGAATGGGCCAAGAAGCTGCTCGCCAACCTCCCGGAGAACCAGCGCGAGCTCCTCGTGCTCCGGGTCGCCGTCGGGCTCACCGCCGAGGAGACCGGACAGATGCTCGGCATGTCACCCGGCGCCGTCCGGGTCGCCCAGCACCGCGCCCTCAGCCGTCTGCGCGCGCTGGCGGAGCAGTGATCCCGTCCCTTCCCCGCGCGGATGTACGAAGGTCCGAAGTTCGCGGCTGATCTTGATCGTGGAATGAGACACCGCTCCGGCCCGTTAGCATGGACATCCGCACCGATCAAGGCCATTTGGGGAAGGTGTCATGACTGCCAACGTCGACGGAGTGCCCGAGAAATTCGCGACACTCGGGCTGACCTACGACGACGTGCTGCTGCTGCCGGGGGCCTCCGAGGTGCTCCCCAACGCGGTCGACACCTCGTCCCGCATCTCCCGCAACGTCCGGGTGAACATCCCGCTGCTCTCCGCGGCGATGGACAAGGTCACCGAGTCCCGCATGGCGATCGCGATGGCCCGTCTGGGCGGCGTCGGCGTGCTGCACCGGAACCTCTCGGTGGAGGACCAGGTCAACCAGGTCGACCTGGTCAAGCGCTCCGAGTCCGGCATGGTCACCGACCCCATCACGGTGCACCCGGAGGCGACGCTCGCCGAGGCGGACGCCCTGTGCGCCAAGTTCCGCATCAGCGGCGTCCCCGTCACCGACCCGGCGGGCAAGCTCCTCGGCATCGTGACCAACCGCGACATGGCCTTCGAGAGCGACCGCACCCGTCAGGTCCGCGAGGTCATGACGCCGATGCCGCTGGTCACCGGCCAGGTCGGCATCTCCGGCGTGGACGCCATGGAGCTGCTGCGCCGGCACAAGATCGAGAAGCTGCCCCTGGTGGACGACCGGGGCGTGCTCAAGGGCCTCATCACCGTCAAGGACTTCGTCAAGGCGGAGAAGTACCCGCACGCCGCCAAGGACGCCGAGGGCCGTCTGCTCGTCGGCGCCGCCGTGGGCGCCAGCCCCGAGGCCCTGGACCGCGCCCAGGCGCTCGCCGGCGCCGGGGTGGACTTCCTGGTGGTGGACACCTCGCACGGCCACAGCGGCAACGCCCTGAGCTGGATGGCGAAGATCAAGTCGAGCGTGGGCATCGACGTGATCGGCGGCAACGTCGCCACCCGTGACGGCGCGCAGGCCCTGATCGACGCCGGTGTCGACGGCATCAAGGTCGGCGTGGGCCCCGGCTCGATCTGCACCACCCGCGTGGTCGCCGGCATCGGCGTCCCGCAGGTCACCGCCATCTACGAGGCGTCCCTCGCGGCCCGTCCCGCCGGCATCCCGCTGATCGGCGACGGCGGCCTGCAGTACTCGGGCGACATCGGCAAGGCGCTGGCCGCCGGCGCCGACACCGTGATGCTCGGCAGCCTCCTCGCGGGCTGCGAGGAGTCGCCCGGCGAGCTGCTCTTCATCAACGGCAAGCAGTTCAAGTCGTACCGCGGCATGGGCTCGCTCGGCGCCATGCAGTCCCGCGGCCAGGGCCGGTCGTACTCGAAGGACCGTTACTTCCAGGCCGAGGTCGCCTCCGACGACAAGCTCGTGCCCGAGGGCATCGAGGGTCAGGTGCCCTACCGGGGCCCGCTGGCCAACGTGCTGCACCAGCTCGTCGGCGGCCTGCGCCAGACGATGGGCTACGTCGGCGCCGCCACCATCGCGGAGATGGAGAGCAAGGGCCGTTTCGTCCGGATCACCTCGGCGGGCCTCAAGGAGAGCCACCCGCACGACATCCAGATGACGGTCGAGGCACCGAACTACAGCAAGAAGTAGCGCCCGCGTGAGTGGGGGGGGGGGGGGGGGGGGGGGGGGGGCGCCCCCCCCCCCCCCCGGGGGGGGGGGGGGGGGGGGGGGGGGGGGGGGGGGGGGGGGGACGTGGTCAAGACCGGCTCCTGGGGTGTGCCGCTCGGGTGAGCAGTCGTG